>LT907983.1:2400000-2756250 GCA_900230115.1 Spirosomataceae bacterium TFI 002
TTTAATTCTTTCACCAAAAGCCGCTCTTATTTTTTCGCCATCATCTAGTGTTAGCTCCCCTGCAACATTTCTAAAAAAGGTAGTTTTGCGATTGTACACAAAAATCATTCTTTCGCCATTTCCTGCACTGCCATCTGTTACATCAGAAGCAATAAACGACCAGTCTGGCCCTAGAATCTTTCTTAGTGCATTAAACTCTCGCATGTCAGATCGTATTTCTTGCAGGGCGATAATATCAAAATGACTTATGATTTCGGCTATGTAATAAAGACACTCAAAATCACGTCCTGCATACTTACCAGCTCCAAACTCACGCAGGTTCCATGTTGCAATTTTGACAGACTTGGTGTGTTTTGCAGAGAACTGGGCCAATAATGCTTCGCGTAGTCGCTGAATACCCTTGGTGGTGCGAAGCTTTTTTACTTTATCCCTTTCGACCTCTTTGATTTCTAACTGACTGTAAAATGGCATGGCTATATTTAATTTTCGTTTACTAATTTAGCGAAATTCATTGTCATATCAATATGCCCCATCTACAATCAGTAAGTCTTAGAAATTTCCCAGAGGATGATGTCAGTTACCCTTTCAACCTTCCATTGATAAAGAATTTCGAAGGAATTAATTTTGAAAGTAACATCACATTTTTTGTTGGAGAAAATGGAGCGGGTAAGTCTACCATACTTGAAGGAATTGCAGCAAATCTAAATCTTCCCACAGCTGGCTCGGTCGCCATCGATATTGACCCAATGCTAGAGCCGGCTCGAAGGCTAGGTAATATGCTCTGGCTCAGGCAAACTACCAAGTCAAGGAGAGGCTTTTTTACGCGTGCCGAGGACTTTATTGGCTTTGTACGCTCGATCCAAAGACAAATCGCAGAACTAAACTCAGAAATAGAAGAGATAAAAGCCACTTGGACTGGCGGAGATATCAACCTTGCACTAGGAGCCGTCAAAGGTGAGAGAGATGCACTTATTCAACGTTATGGCGAAGACCTAGATGCCATGTCGCACGGAGAAGGTTTTCTCAAATTCTTTCTTTCACGAATCACTGGAACAGGTATTTACCTAATCGATGAACCTGAGGCAGCACTTTCACCTGCCAGACAGTTAAGCTTGATTTCACTAATCAGACAAAAAGCTAAAGACGTAGATGCACAGTTTATAATTGCTACACACTCACCCATCATTCTGTCCATCCCCGAAGCGAAAATTTTCCATTTCTCCGAAGGAACAGTAAGTCCAATTGCCTACAAAGACACGGAGCATTATAAACTGACGAGAGATTTCTTAGGCAACCCCGAAGCATTTTTGCGAGGCCTGTGAAATATTACCCTTCTCTAACCGGCAGTTGATTAAAACAACTGTAGCACGCCCATACAGCCTCTTTGAGCCCTTTAATTTGCGTTAAATCTTCATTCCATAGCCTAGTGTCACTCAAGACATTGTAAAGGGATTCCTGATTAGTAGTATTCCCTTTCCAATGCTCAGAGTGAATTACAGTTGCGGGATCGTTGAGTTTAAATCTTTTGCCATTGAACATTCCAAAATAGCCTTTATCATCCTTAGCCAATGGCTGACTAAAGCGAATCATAGCTGCCAACCCACAACTCATTAGTTCTGGAGCTTTTCCATTTTTTTGAACATATGAGTTTAATAAAGGAAGGCTTCTTTGAACCATCTTCAGTGTGTAATTAAAACATATAGCATGCCATTGGTGCTCTATAAATGGATTTGAAAAACGGTCCAAAACCGCCTTGGCAAATTTCTTTTTTTCTCTTAATGAAATTCCCTTTACC
This sequence comes from Spirosomataceae bacterium TFI 002, assembly GCA_900230115.1. Taxonomy (NCBI): domain Bacteria; kingdom Pseudomonadati; phylum Bacteroidota; class Cytophagia; order Cytophagales; family Spirosomataceae; species Spirosomataceae bacterium TFI 002. The sequence goes on from LT907983.1 coordinate 2,401,796, forward strand.
ATGGAAGGAATAATTTCATCGAAAAGAAGCTTCTCTACTTTTGCTTTAAAACCTTCATCAGCCATTGCCTCCTTCACAAGGTTAAAGCCACTTAAAAAGGCATATCCAGAAATGAAAGTATGGGTACCATTGAGAATTCGAAGTTTAATTTCTTTATAATTTTCGATGCTAGGTACTACAATAGCATCGGGACTTTGATTACAAAAACTAAGCTTTCTAGCGACCTCTTCATCACCTTCTATCGCCCATAAAGCATAGGGCTCAACTACGATAGGGTTTTCATCATAGTAGGGCATTTCCTCGTTAAATATCCTTAGGTCTTCCTCACTCAATGAACCAGGTACGATTCGATCTACCAGCGTATTGCAGAAGTGATTGGCGTTTTCTAACCAGCTTAAAAATGACGCAGAAAACTGATTATACTCAGCTAGGCGAGAAACAATGTTTTTAAGCTTGGTTCCGTTGTCTGAAATCAACTCAGTAGGCAAAATTACAAGCCCTTTTGAATCATCTCCATTATAAAAATCGAACCTTGCTTTTAGACAGGCCAATAATTTTCCTGGGAAAGATTGTGGTGTATTTTGTTCGCCTACAAACTCTTCTAAATATGAAATACCAATCTCAGTGGTATTAGAAAATACCACCTCTAAGTCTTTGCTTTGGGCAACTTTAATTATCTCTGACCACTCTTCGCTTGCAGTTAGTAACCTGCAAGTAGAACTACATAAAACTTTCTTATCGATGATTTTTCCCTTTTGGACACCACGTATCCCTACGGTATAAAGGCAATCTTGATTCACATATTTCTCAATGGAGCCGTTATTAGTTGATTTCACCATGGCAATTCTGCCATTGAAGTCACCTTTTTCATTCGCTTCATGAATTATCAAACCTGGCAAGCCACGAAGCAACACTCCTGTCCCAAACTGAAGCACTTTTTCGGGCAAAAGTAAGGTCGATGGATTTTCGCTTTGTAAATAACTATTTGACAATAATTCTACTTCTACTATTTCTTCTACCATTTTGTACCAAATGTTTTTTTGAATGTAAAATCTTTCTGTGTAAGTGCCGTGTTGTCAGCATACCAGCTGAAAGAAGCACCATCCTTTTTGCAATTTTTATAATATATACGATGTCCCCATTGGAGGTCTCTATCTCCTGATTGATAAATGGGTGCATCAGCCATGTCGTCGCTAAAACTACAGTTGATCAAGTACATTTGTGCCTCTCGATGATAGCGACCAAGTTTAAATCCTGGGTCGCCTTCGAACCTGCAGTTTATCAATACAGACTTATCATTTTCGCTTGCCGAACCATCGTGCCATATTGCCGCACTTGTATTGTGACATATAAAAAGAGAGTTTTCAATAATTGCATTTCCTCTGGGACAATACATATCTACGTGCCCCTCAATGATACAATCGCTAAAATAAAACATACCTCCATTTACGTCCCATGGGCTCACTGTATCTCCACCTCCAGAGCGTAGGATACAATCGTAAAACTTAATTCGCGTTGCACCATCTATGGACCTAAAGGCAAACTGATGACCATCTTTGCGAACTACCTTTTGCCCCTCCTTTTCATTTTCCTCTCTCGGCAATACTGATCTACCGCTTGAGCCATTTTTACCTGATTCATTCAAACATTGAATAGTTACATCCTTTGTCGCTTCAAAACCGTAAGTATTCAAGATTGTTAGGTTTCTAAAAACTAAGTCGCTTCCTTTTACATTGAATGTCGCAGCCCCAAAATCACTTGGATTCTCACAACGCCAATTGTCCCTTGCTTGACTATAACTTATGACCGTTCCTTTTGCACTTTCTCCCTGAAAAATGATGTGGTGCATGCTACTATCTACAAATACCTTTTCGTTGTAAGTCCCATTCTTTATGTAAATGGTTTGAAACTTCTGACTAAAAACTAGACTATTCAGAGCTTCTTGAATCGTACCAAAATCTCCAGTACCATCCTGTGCAACTACTACTTTTTTAGCATAGGCTGATGTACATATTGCTAGGTATCCTAATACTAGAAAAAGGCTATATCTTAATTTTCTAGTAACCATTTCGATAAGTCTTTTGCAGCTTGAAAGTTTTGGAACTTCTTTGATATCCTCCTTCCATCTACGTATTCATTGTATAGCCATGGATCTCCAATTACGGTTATATGCCCTTTTTTGTAAGCAGAGCTAACCATTATAGCTTTGCCATCTTTACTTAAAATAGTCTTTGAATCTTCCGCGGGGTTAATAGTGACGAGTTCTTTAATGTAAACCTCTTTGGTATTTGGGAAAATGGGGTTGCCTTTTTCAACCATAACACTTCCTTGGTCAAAGTTTTTGCCTTCCACCATATTCATGTTTTCGAAGGTAAATGACATCCCGAATTCACGAATTAACATATCTGCTCCCTTTAGTTCGCAATGTCCTTCGTCATTTGTCATTAAAAGGAGGTGCCCACCTTTTTTCACCCACTTCTTTATTTGCTTTATATCTGTAGGCGTGATGAAATTGGGACTTGCGGTTTCTTCTTCATTATCTGGATCTACAATGATGTAGACATCCACCCCTTTCATATTTTTATAAGATGGCTTGTCTATATTTTCTAAGCTTGCTCCGTAATTTTTGAAAATATTACCAAACCAGTAAAACCCAGAATGTTGTTGATCGTCCCATGTATAATGAAATTGCTCTTGCACGCCATTGTAACCAGTTCTAAACTCTCTATTGAAATAGGTGTCTAGGCCTACTTTTTTATTCTTTCCAACATTGAGCTCGTCCAACAATTCAAATTCTGTTGCTGCGAAAATGAACGGCCCTAGTCCCTTAAGATCATTGATTTTTATTGGCTCACTTAGGTAATATTCGTAAGTACCGTCACGATAAGGGTCACCTCCCAACCCGCCTACGCTTACGGCTTTATCTAGGCTTAAGCTTCCATCTTTTTCATAAATCAAAAATTCCTTTAAAATGCCCTTGAAACCTTTAATTCCTGCTTCCTGATATCCTTGATCAAGGTATCCCATTCTTGCACCTTTCAACAAGGTGTAAGTAAACATGCAAGAAGATGAAGATTCTAAATAATTGCCTTCTTTGCCTGCTAAGGCTGTCATTTGATACCATACACCCGACTTTTCATCTTGATACTTTACAAGTGCAGGAGCCAGTCGCTGGAGGTAAGAAATAAGCTCTGGTCTACGTGGGTGATTCATTGGAAAATAATCCAAAACCTCCACCAATGCCATTGCATACCAACCTATAGCTCTTCCCCAAAAATGTGGAGAAAGTCCAGTTTTTTTATCTGCCCAGTCTTGTTCTCTACTTTCATCATATCCATGATAAATTAGACCCGTTTTGCTATCAACCGCATTTTTTTCAATAAGCTCAAACTGTCTGTAGATGTGCTCAAAATGCTCTGGGTGATTAAACATTTTTGCAAATTCTGCAGAAAATGGCTCAGCCATAAAAAGGCCATCTAGCCACATTTGGTTAGGGTATCGCTTTTTGTGCCAATATCCGCCTTCACTTGTCAAAGGTTGATCTTCTAACTGGCTCCAAAGGTTTTCTGCTGCTGCCTTAAATTTCTCTCTGTTTGGCTGTGATTGGTTATACATTGTCAACAATGCACGACCGGTCGCTATGTTATCAAGGTTAAAATCCTCCAAAGGATAGGTTCTTATCTCCCCATCTTTATCGACATACCTGTTTAGGTCATTTACTATGTAATTAAAATACTTGTCGTCTGCGGTGCTTCTCCATACTTTTTCCAAAGCCTTAAGCATGAGTCCTTGTTCATAATCCCATCGTGCAGGTTTCCCTTCTTTCACTGCAATAGAGTCTTGGTGCAGGCTCATAAAAGAATTTGCCATCCATTGTGAGTATGGCAATTGCTCCGTTTCGGCTTCCTTTTGAACAGATGATTGAGCATTCTCATTGTTGTAAGCGAGACTCTGCCGAACAGAAATACCTTCTAGCTTTTGGGCATTGCCAACAACAAAAGCTGCCATGAAGAATCCAACTAATATTATTCTGTTTCTCATCGTAAAGTTGATTTTTGGCCATAAGTGAATTGTACAGATAGACTCACTGAATAATGGCAGGTAGATCAAAGAAAATTAATATTTCTTTTAAAAATAGTACTTGATTAGAATATATTAACGGCATCGTTCCCGACATCGATTGCGTAAATTTTTGCAACCATTATCAAGACTTCATTTTCATTCAAATTCCCAATTAAATGGCTTAAGTTGCGATATATCAGATATTTAAAAGAGTCAGGGTCAGTTTGCTCTTTTTACTTCGTTTATACAGTGAGTAGACCTTATTTACACGAGCTCTGATTTTATAAATCAAAGTAGATAATATTCCATTTTACCTCCCAATTTTAGAAAAAACCCAAAAACACTTACCTGATTTCTCTGTGAGCAAGTATCTTCGCCGCAATGTGGATGTATCTAGGCCTAACGGCAGCCCTGTTTTTAGGATTTCATAACTTGGCAAAAAAACATGCTGTTCAAGGAAATGAAGCTTTTCCTGTTTTACTTGGTACACTCAGTGCTGGTTTTTTGCTGCTACTACCTCTATATATTGTCTCCTTACTTTATCCTGAGAAGGCGATAGAAACTGGCCTTTTTATACAAAACATTCCCTTTAAAACGCATGGATTTATAGCCATAAAGTCATTGATTATGGCTGCTTCGTGGCTTTTGGCATATCAAGCACTGAAGCACCTTCCTATCACAATAGTTACTCCCATACGCTCTGGTGGCCCATTTTTTACTTTTATTGGAGCAATATTAATTTATAACGAGCAACCAAACCCATGGCAATGGGTGGGTTTCTTTCTTATTATATTCTCAGTCTTTCTATATTCTCAGATTGGCAAAAAAGAAGGTATTGTTTTTAAAAAAAACAAATGGATTTATGCCATCATAGGAGCAACTTTTCTAGGTGCTTCGAGTGGGCTTTATGATAAGTTTTTGATTCAAAACCTTGAGCTTGCTCCACAAACCTTACAGTTCTGGTTTTGCTGGTATACCATTCTTATTCTATTGATAATTCTAGGTGTGAGTTGGTTTCCCTTCCCTGAGAAACGCAAAGCATTCCGATGGCGTTGGACAATCCCTGTAGTCGGAATTTTACTCCAACTCTCCGACTACTTCTATTTCAAAGCACTTCAAGATCCCGAAGCCTTGATCATGTTGTTATCAGCTATTAAGCGAAGCCAGATTCTTATTGCTGTGGTTTTGGGAGGCCTTATTTTTAAAGAGAAAAACAAGCGGAAGAAGCTGATTCCTTTGGCTGGAATTATGATAGGAGTGGGATTGATATTGTTTTTTTGAAGAAATTTGGTTGGGACTATTCATTCTTCAACTATACTCAAGGTAAACTTTTATGCTCGAACTGAAATGTAAAATTGCTATAACTTATAGTTGTTCTCACTACGTTTAACCTTTAAACTTCGCATAACTATATGCTAAACCCATGGCAACGCTATTCAAATCGTCACCTGATTTAATCTTTTCTCTACCGAATTTATTTTCAAAAACCTTTCTTAAGGCTCGAACACGTGAGCTGCCCCCAGTAATAAACACGGAATCAATGGAGTCGTAATTGACGTGATTTTTTTGTAGAAAAGCATCCAAGTAAGCTTCTATTTTCTGGAGTTCTTCGGCTATTATCGTATTTTCAAACTCGTCAATGCTTACTCTCTCTTCAATATCAATATCGTCAGATTGAAATATAAAAGCGGCGTCATCTTCCTTTGCCAAATCAATTTTTGTTTTTTCAACTTCCTTAAAAAAATGATACCCAAGGTTTTTCTCTATCAATGTTACTAGGTTTTTGACCTTAGCGTTGTTGCCACTTAAGAAATAAGACTTTCTAATCGCCTCTTTCATTTTCAAGGTATTGAAGAAATTCATTTTCGTCCAGCTTGTGATATTCAAGAAATAGGAAAGCGGCAATTCGAGCCATTTTTCATGGTATTTTTCTTTCACTCCACGACCGAAATGCGGTGTACCCTTGTGCCACATGATTTTACTGTCGAAATCATCTCCACCTATGTAAATACCTCCTTTCACAATGTCTTTAGCTTGGTTTTGCTCATTGTTACCAAGAGACATCAAGGTAAAATCGGAGGTACCTCCTCCAAAATCGGCAACTAACACTTGTTCTTTTTTTGTAAGAGTTCGCTCATAAGTAAAGGCGGCAGCGATAGGCTCTAGCTGATACTCAACCTTCTCAAACCCAGCTAGAGCAACGGCTTTTTCTAGCCGCTTTTGGGCAATAGCTTCTTTCTCGGCATCTTCACTAAAAACAACAGGTCGCCCGATTACAGCGGTTGTAACTTTTTCACCCAAAAACTCATCTGCTTCATGTTTTAAAGCCTGAATGATCATTGCAACTAGATCTTCCGATTTTAGTGCCTTTTGAGAAATGACTGTATGGGAAAAGCTTTTTACGGGTAATACCGTTTTGATAGACTTGAGCAATCGACCTGTTGACTTGTTAGCAATGTATCGCTCAGTAGCTTCGTGACCAGTGAAATAAGAAAATCCACCAGCCAACTCTGGGAAAAACAACACAGAAGGTATTGTAAAAACCTTTACTAGCTCATTGGTATCAATATCCAATATTGCCAAAGCAGAATTTGTCGTTCCAAAATCAACACCATAAATATACTTTGCCATGTAGAAAATTTTAACGGGGGGCAAAAGTAGTGTTTATGATGGGTATAGGCAAAACTGTGATTCTTTTGATAGATCGCAATATGAGGCAGCGAACATCGTCCCCTGCTAGAAGAGTTTCACTTACAATAGCACACGGATTCGACAGGTTTAAACTGATTTTTAATTGCATTTCTAACAGGAAGCCTCAAGTGACCAGCCCGCCATGCTACCGGCCTTCTGATGAATAAAACGTCAACACTATGAACCATTGCCAAATAAATAGGAAAAGCCTTCCGGAGAAGGAAACAATTGAGGTACTGTAGATTGGTAATTGAAAGTCTCTGAGATATATTTTTTCCGGAAGATAAAATCACTTTAAAGGAGTTATTAACTAAGCACGCAAACAATCGCTAATACTATGTTTCAAGAATAATTAAAGACTTTAATTAAGGGAAAAGCTTAGTATATTGGTCAAAACCCTTAGATTGAGAAGAACCAAAATGTCGGAGGACTTTACTTTCCTTTTTTTCAATGTTTAGCAATTATTCAATTTGACGATTTATATAATAAATTGTAAGTATTAGAAAGCATAAAAATTTCATCCCTAATATAAGAAATAGTTCAAATGAGGGTATTTTAACAAAAGTATAGCTTGAATCTAGAAGAGTTAATTTGAACATAATATTTTCAAAGAATTGTACATTACCGACTACCAAAACCATAATTGCATATACCAATAAGAAAATTTTAGCTAATTGCATAAAGTGAAACTTTTCAATTTTGTCAAAATTTGGCTTGGATTTCAATACTTTAATCAATCTTAATGAAATATAAAAAAGAATTAAAACCACTATAACTATAACAAAAAGAGTAACAAAAAATGAAAAATTATTTTTGCGATAGCTTGATATAAGCGGTCCAATAAATGCATAAAATATTTCAAAAGATCCTAAAAGAATAACTGAATAAAAAAACAACTGACGCGTCCACCCATTAAATAGGAAGGTGAAAAGTTTGTCAATAAAATTCGAATTTTCACTTTTTATAAATTTACCCCTGTTGGCTGTTTGAGAGGTTTTGCTTTTGGTATAGCTGTTGAGAAAATTTGGGTATGAGATATTAAAACTTTCTAATAGTTTACTTAATTCCAAGTCCGAATGCTTCAGAGTGGCCAAAAAAAAGTGCGATGTTGTAATTGTGAAGTCGTTCAATAAATTACTTTCAATCACCATTTGTTTAAGAATTTTCTCTGAATTCTTGCTTAAAGGGATACTTTCAACTTGCTCAAAATTTCTTTTAGGAGTTCTTTCCACTAACTTTTCGAGATGATCGATAATTATTTCTTTGGTAATACCATATTCCAACATACTTTTGGAACAATCCAACTCTGGTTTTACTAACAGAGAAGCAAGTAGAATATGTTCTGGTTCTATGCTTTGACTTTTGAACTTATTTGTCACATCTCTTGATAACAACAGAACATTTTTAAACTCATCCGAAAACCGATTTTGAGGTTTCATTTAATGTGATTTTTACTAAATGTAATAGGTGGTAAATAATAAAGAGACAGTTTTTAGATGTTCTAAATTAGAAGATATATTTAAAGAATTCATTTAATAACAAATTTAATCAGGTCATCTTCGACCTATTTTCAACTTCTTGCACTTATCTATCTCAGCGGTAAGAGAACTAAATATTAGAGAATTCGAGTTCATTTCATTCCAAAAGTGTATTCTCCTAGGATATTACAGTCTGGCTTACGTTAATTTCAATCCTTTTTTCAAGCTTCCTGTTTTTTTAAAATGGCTAACCTCTTCTTCCTATTGCCTGAGCAGGAAGAGTTCTCAAAAACCCATCTACTTGTACTTTTTTTGCAGTTCTAAAAGTTTCTTTGTTAAATCGTATTATCAGTATACCTCGGAAACATAAGCACAGCTCTCCGCCTAATAAAGTGCAAACACTAATCGATACTCCGTGGATTTTAATCATTATATAAACAAACCGTTCATTTCATTGAAAACTAATTTGTTCGCTTTTCTTTATTTAATTGACTCAGTGTATGGAGAGAGAAAAACTGTCGCAAGGGACTCCATGACCTCATAAAACTCCATTTTTAAGGAACCTTCTCTTCCACCAAAAACTCACCCAACGGACTCCCAATCTCAACTAAGCCTTCCACAGCAAGCTTTGCCATAACTCTTGCACCTTCTTTTGTAAAGTGTGTGTTGTCTTCTAATCCGTTGGGATAGTTCGGGTAAGTATTTGGCTCCAAATTCATGTAAAGCTTTTTGGACTTCTCCACACCAAGGTTTTCTAAAACTTCAAGGCTTTTGGCATACATATCGATTAATGGAATGTTCATTTCACTAGCAAGTGAACGTACGGCATCAGGATATTCACCATGCTGATCTACAAAAACTCCATTTTCATCAAATTTTCGTCGATTTATTGGTGTCAATAGAATAGGGAAAGCACCTTTTGCTTTGGTTTCTTCTACGTACCTTTTGAGATTTGCTTTATAAGCTGTGTTAGGTGTAGAATAACGAGTGGGGTCTTTGATTTTCTGATCATTATGACCAAACTGTATGAAAACATAATCACCTTCTTTTAGTTGGCTCTCAACTTTATCCCATAAACCCTCGTCACGGAAAGACTTTGTACTGCGACCGTTAACCGCATGGTTTTGAGTCACCACTTCATCTGTAAATAATTCATGAAGGACCTGCCCCCATCCTGTTTCTGGAGCAACTTTGGCAGTTTTATTCGCCATGGTACTATCACCAATCATAAAGATTCTGACTTCTTTGTTGAGAGACTTAAATGATGTCCCTAAAAAGAACAGAGCGAGCATAAATGTTATGTTCTTAACCATGGTCTATAAACGCAAAAAGCCCCTCATTCCGAAGAAGAGGGGCGATTAGTCTTTTATCTTATAAAATTAAGATCTACGTGATCCATGTCAGTAAAGTCTTTGTTTTCTCCTGCCATTGCCCAAATAAATGAGTAGTTGGCTGTTCCACTACCAGCGTGAATAGACCAAGGTGGCGAAATGATTGCCTCTTGGTTTTGAACCCACATGTGGCGAGTTTGATCTGGCTTACCCATGAAATGCATAACTCCGTGGTTTTCTGGAATATCGAAATAACAATAAACCTCGCTACGTCTATCATGGGTATGAGGTGGCATTGTGTTCCACACACTTCCAGATTGTAACACGGTAAGTCCCATCACCAACTGGCAACTCATGATACCATCGTTGTGGATGTACTTATAAATCGTCCTGTGATTTGAGGTTTCTGCACTACCAAGTGTAACTGGTGAGGCTTCTTCTTTGGTAAGTTTCTTATTAGGGAATGTTTTATGTGCAGGTGCCGAAAGCAGAAAAAACTTCGCAGGGTTGTCTTTACTTTGAGACTGAAAAATAACATCCTTAGTTCCCTTACCTAAATAAAGACAACCAAGCTTATCCAACTCGTAGTTTTCACCATCAGCAGTAATACTTCCTGTTCCTCCAAGGTTAATGATTCCTAACTCTCTTCTTTCCAAAAAATAGTCAGACTTAACGTCATCGGGGTTTGGCAACGAAATACTCTTGGCTACAGGCTTAATACTGCCTACAATCATGCGATCGTAGTGGCTATAAGTAAGCGACACCTCGTTTTCGTTAAATAATGATTGAATCAAAAAATCGGCTCTTATTTCCGAAGTGTTCATTCTTTCAAACTCTCTTGGACTGGTTTCGTAACGCGAATTCATTTTTTATTATTGCTTTATGCTTTTTTACTTAATTGAAACTATGTGCCTGTTTTCAAAGAGACACTTTATACTACTCAGCTAGGCTTTATCTGCCCATCCAACCTCCATCAACTGTGAGGATTTCACCGTGTACATAATTTGCTAAATCAGATGCTAAAAAGACTGTTGGCCCTTTAAAGTCTTCTGTTTCACCCCATCTTCCGGCAGGAATTCTACTAAGTATTGATGTGCTTCTGTCTTGGTCTTTTCTCAATGCTTCTGTGTTGTCAGTGGCAATGTACCCTGGAGCAATTCCATTTACATTTACTCCTTTGCTAGCCCACTCATTTGCAAATGCCTTGATTAAACTTCCGATAGCACCTTTACTCGCTGCATAACCTGGAACCGTAATTCCACCTTGGAAAGTTAACAATGAGGCAGTAAAAATAACTTTACCTGATCCTCTCTCAACCATTTCTTTTCCAAACTCCCTAGTGAGGATAAATTGTGCATTTAAGTTTACATCAATTACCGTATCCCAATATTCATCTGGATGCTCAGCAGCAGGCTTTCTTAAAATTGTACCTGCATTATTAACCAAAATATCAACCACAGGATGCTCAGCCTTGGCTTTTTCTATAAATGTGTAAAGTGATTTTCTGTCAGAAAAATCCGACTGATAACCATAAAACTGACGGCCAATTGCTTTGACCCTCTTTTCAATAGCACTACCACTAGTTTCCAAACTTGCAGAAACACCAATGATGTCTGCTCCTGCTTCCGCAAGAGCCTCAGCCATTGCAAATCCTATTCCTCTTTTACACCCTGTTACCAAGGCAACTTTACCAGTTAAATCAATTGTTAGCATGGTTGATTTTTTTTCTACTTTGAATTTATTTTTTTAATGAAAAAAAAGACTATCACAAGTTTAAGAATTCGAAAAGTCCTAAACTATCAGTTCAATTTGTTTATTTATGCAATCGTTGTCGGGAACGATACCACTTTCAAATATATCAAAATAGCGACACAAAGTGGGTGCAAATTATTGCAAATTTACGATATTTACTTCCTAGCAAAAACTAAACCCCAAAAAGCAATTTGCAATCGGTTACGATCAAAGATATCGCCAAAGCTCTCAACCTATCAACCTCTACTGTTTCCAGAGCAATAAGGGGGAGTTATGAGATAAGTGAGAATACAAAAAAGTTAGTGCTCGACTACGTTGAGAAAGTTAACTATCGCCCTAATCCAATTGCGATTGGTTTAAAAGAAAACAAGACCAATAGTATTGGAATTATAGTCCCTGTTATCGCTAACAGTTTTTTCTCAAATGCTATTAATGGTGTAGAAGAAGTTGCTCAAGAACGAGGATATAGAGTGATGATTTTTCAAACACAAGAAAATAGTAAAAAGGAAAAGTCTTGTTTGGAACATGTGATGGATCAGAGACTAGATGGACTCATCATGTCCTTGTCGGGAAACACCATAGATTATAAGTATATTCAAGATATACTCGATTCGAACTTCCCAATGGTATTTTTTGATAGAGTACCAGATGGGGTGGAGGCAAACAAAGTTGTAGCCGATAATTTCCAAGGAGCATTTAATGCCACAGAGCACCTCATAAAAGCTGGGAGAAAAAGGATTGGTCACATTACGAGCCCTCCTGTATTATCTATTACCAAAGAAAGACTTGCTGGTTACAAAGCAGCTCTTGGTGCTAATGGTATTGAATATAACGAAAACCTAGTGCGATACACTGATTTCAATTACGATGTAATGGAGCAAAACCTAAGGGAATTCATGCTAAATGAAAGGCCCGACGCATTGTTTGCCGCAAGTGATCGCATTGCTCTTAAGTGCTTTGAAGCTGCCAATAGTCTGGAAATAAAGATTCCTGAAGAAATACTGTTTGTTGGATTTACCAACCTTGACGTAGCTCACCTGCTTAGTCCTGCTCTCACTACCATTACTCAGCCCGCCCAAGAACTTGGAACAAGAGCAGCAGAGATTTTATTTGATAATATAGAGAACACTAAAAGCAAGTTTCCTTATAAAACGGTGCAATTGCCCGTGAGTTTGAATATTCGGAAGTCTTCAAGTATTGAGCTGTAAAATAATAGGCTTTAGTCATATTACTTGAAATTTTAACTCTAAGTGTTCGCGGAATTATACGTTAAGACTTTATTGACATAATTAACAAACAAAAACCTCCAACTCAATGAGCTGGAGGTTCACTTTTTATAATAAGAAAGGGATTACTTAATCTGTGCAGCCAACCAATCACCAACTTCATTGGTTCCGTACGACTTATCTTTACCTGCGATGTCTTCTGTTACGATTCCTTCTGCAAGAGACTTATTTACTACGTCTTTTATTTCTTGAGCTTCGTCCATTAGTTTAAATGCATATTCAAACATCATCGCAGCAGAAAGCACTGTTCCAATTGGATTGGCAATGTTCAAACCTGTTGCTTGTGGATATGAACCGTGAATTGGCTCAAAAACTGAAGTGTGCAAACCAATAGAAGCAGATGGCATTAAGCCCATAGAACCGGAGATTACAGAAGCCTCGTCGGTCAAGATATCACCGAACATGTTTTCTGTTACCATTACGTCGAAACCCTCTGGCCATTGAATGATTCGCATCGCTGCAGCATCTACCAAAAGGTATTCTGTGGTCACTTCTGGATATTGCTTTTCTAGCTCCTGCCCTACTTCTCTCCAAAGTCTTGAGGTTTCAAGTACGTTTGCCTTATCCACAATCGTCAGCTTCTTGTTTCGCTGCATTGCGTAGCTATATGCTAAGTGAATGATTCGCTCCACTTCTGGACGTGTGTATTCGCATACATCCCAAGCTCTGTCACGAGTTTCGTTACGACCCTTGTCTCCAAAGTAAATTCCGCCAGTAAGCTCACGAATACAAACGAAATCTGCGTTTTCTATCAATTCTCTTCTCAGTGGTGACTTGTGCAAAAGCGATGGAAAAACAAGCGTAGGACGAATATTCGCATACAATCCAAGCTTCTTACGCATAGCCAATAATCCTTGTTCTGGGCGAACTGGATTTGATGGGTCATTGTCGAAACGAGGCAAACCAATAGCTCCAAAAAGGACAGCATCGGCATTCATGCAAATCTCGTGTGTTTCATCTGGATATGGATTTCCAACTGCGTCAATTGCTGCAGCACCAGTAAGGCCTGGCGTCCAATTGATTTCGTGTTTGTACTTAGTAGCAATTGCTTCACATACTTTTTGTGCTTGTGATACTACTTCTGGGCCGATACCATCGCCGGCCAATACTGCTATGTTTAATTTCATTGGTTTATATATTTTTTGCCACCAAGTCACAAGGACACAAAGGCTTTTTTAATCTTGCTCAACCTAAGAGCATTATTTCTTCAAGGTAGAAATTCTTGTTTTTTATTTTTAATCCTAATAGTTACAGTGTGAAAGTCAAGTTCAGAAATCGCCGTATTCTATCCCAAAACTTCGTGTCTTAGTGTCTTTGTGGCGAAAAAATCATATCAAATTCAACATCTTAATCGTCGCTTCAATCGCCGACACGGTTTGGTCGGAATCTAGGCCACGGGTTCTCATTTCTTTGTTATTTACTTTCCAAGTTATGATGGTTTCGCAAAGAGCATCAGAATTTCCTCCTGGTGGAATTCTTACTGCATAATCCAGTAAGAAAGGAATATACATCTCTTTCTTTTTCAATATTTTCTTGATGGCATTCATAAACGCATCATACTGTCCATCTCCCTGAGCACTTTCTTCAAATATCTCCTCTTCAATCTTAATTCTAAGTGTTGCGGAGGGCTTTAAATCTTTGGAGTGAGTAAGTACATAATTCAAAACTTGAACTCGCTCAACATTAGAGTTTCTGTCTAAAACATCTGCTATGATAAAAGGCAAATCCTCTCTTGTTACCGACTCCTTTTTATCCCCAAGTTCAATGATTTTTTTGGTTACTTTTCTTAGATCTTCTTCCGGTAAAGAAATACCCAAATCAAATAGATTCCTTTCTATATTCGCTTTTCCAGACGACTTCCCTAAGGCATACAAAGTTCTCCTTCCAAATCTGCTTGGCTTCAGGTCACTAACATAAAGGTTGTTTTTCTTATCACCATCTGCATGTATTCCTGCTGTTTGAGTAAACGAACTTTCACCCACAATTGGCTGGTTAGGTGGAATATGAATTGCTGAGAAACCTTCTACAATTTTAGAAATTCTGTAAAGTGATTTTTCATCTACATTAAATGAAACGTCTTTTACAAAGTCGTTCATTACCGCAACAGCACTTGCAAGCGGAGCATTTCCTGTTCGCTCACCTAAGCCATTTACGGTGAGGTGTAGACCATGTGCTCCAGCCTTGAGCCCTTGCATCACATTGGCAACACTAAGGTCGTAATCGTTGTGAGCATGAAAGTCAAAGTGCGTATCGGGATACCTCTCTACCAATTGTTTTACGAAAATATAAGACTCATCTGGAGTGAGAATACCTAAGGTATCTGGCAAAAGAATTCGCTTTATAGGAAGCTTAGTGGTAAAGTCAAGGTGCTGCAAAACATAGTCGGGAGAATGACGCATTCCATTGCTCCAATCCTCTAAATATATATTGACATCAATTCCTTTTCCAATTGCTTTCTTTACGAGTATTTCAATTTCAGAGAAATGCTCCTCAGGACTTTTCTTAAGTTGGTGAGTTAGGTGATTTAAAGATCCTTTAGTAAGGAGGTTCATTACCTTTGCTCCTGCCTCTTCCATCCAGTTGAGAGAAGCATCACCGTCAACAAATGTAAGCACTTCCACCTTGTCAAGGTACCCTTTGGAAGCAGCCCAATTAGTAATTTTCTTTACTGCATTAAGTTCTCCTTCAGACACCCTTGCAGAAGCAACTTCTATTCTATCTACCTTCACTTCTTCAAGTAAAAGCTGAGCAACTGTCAACTTTTCAGATGCCGAAAAAGACACTCCGCTAGTTTGTTCACCATCGCGTAGTGTGGTGTCCATTATTTCAATATGTCTTTTCATTCTAGGGGGTCGTGGTTTACAGTTTGGGTTAGGGGTAATATTTACTCCATTTATTCATTGAGTAAATGGAGTAAATATAGGCGAATTTTAAAATTTAAAATGGTCGCGTTTCTGCAAAAGCACCAATCTCTTCTTTGATATTTTGAAGGTAATCAATATCATCGAAGCCATTTTGCATATTATGCTTTTTGTAGCCATTGATATCAAAGCTTTCTGACTCACCAGTTGCGGCAATAGTTACCTTTTGAGAAGGCAAATCCACTACTACTTCTGCATTTACATTTGCCTCAATTGCCTTGAAAATTTTGTCCAAAAACTCTGGACTTACTGTAACAGGTAAAATTCCAATGTTCAATGAGTTTCCTTTGAAAATATCCGCAAAAAAGCTAGATATCACACATCGAAACCCATAATCATAAATTGCCCAAGCTGCATGCTCACGGCTGGACCCCGATCCAAAATTACGACCAGCAACCAAAATTTTACCCGAATAAGTAGGGTTGTTGAGTACAAAGTCTGCTTTGGGAGAATTATCATTGTTATATCTCCAATCTCTAAAAAGGTTATCACCAAAACCCTCTCTAGTTGTCGCCTTTAAAAAGCGAGCTGGGATAATTTGATCTGTATCCACATTCTCCAATGGAAGAGGAACACAGGTGCTAGTTAATACTGTAAATTTATCGTATGCCATTTTTATTGTTTCTAAAGTTTCGCCACGAAGTCACAAAGCCTTGGTGTCTCTGTGGCTGATAATTGTAAAATTGCCGAAAGCAGAATTCTTATTAATCCATATAACCGCGTGGATCGCTTACTTTTCCAGAAATCGCTGCTGCTGCGGCAACCAGTGGAGAAGCTAAAAGTGTTCTAGAGTTTGGCCCTTGGCGTCCTTCAAAGTTTCTGTTCGATGTAGATACAGCAAGCTTCCCAGCTGGTACTTTGTCATCATTCATTGCAAGACACGCTGAACATCCTGGCTGACGAAGGCTAAACCCTGCTTCAGTTAAAATATCAAGAATACCTTCTTCTTTGATTTGGCTTTCAACCACATGAGAACCAGGAACCAACCAAGCCGTAACATTATCAGCTTTTTTATGACCTTTTACAATAGATGCAAATGCTCTAAAATCTTCTATACGGCCATTTGTACAACTTCCTAAAAACACATAGTCAACTTCTTTTCCAAGAATATCTTCACCTTCTGCGAAGCCCATGTATTTCAAAGCCTTTTCGTAACTAGCTGCACCATCAATAACTTCAGAAGCTTTTGGGATTTTGCTGCTAATTCCTGTTCCTAAACCTGGGTTTGTACCATATGTGATTTGTGGTTCAATATCGGCTGCATCGTAAACTAACTCTTTGTCGAAAATTGCACCTTCGTCGGTTTTCAATGTTTTCCAATATTCAACTAGCTCGTCCCACTTTTCTCCTTTGGGAGTCATCTCTTTGTCTTTGAGATAAGCAAGTGTAGTTTCATCAGGAGCAATCATACCTCCACGAGCACCCATTTCAATGGTCATATTACATACAGTCATACGACCTTCCATTGTCATGTTTTCAAAAACCTCACCTGCATATTCTACGAAGTAACCTGTAGCACCTGCAGCAGAAATTTGAGCAATTACATATAAAACAACGTCCTTTGGTGTTACCGCTTTGCCTGGCTTACCATTTACGGTAATTCTCATTTTCTTTGGCTTGGGCTGCATGATACATTGTGAAGAAAGTACCATTTCAACCTCAGAAGTACCAATTCCAAAGGCAATAGCTCCAAACGCTCCGTGAGTAGAAGTGTGAGAGTCTCCACATACGATGGTCATTCCCGGTAGTGTAATTCCATTCTCTGGACCTACAACGTGAACGATTCCATTTTTTTGGTGACCTAGTCCCCAATGAGAAATACCATATTTTGCAGAGTTGCTTTCTAAGGCTTTCAGTTGGTTGGCAGAAAGAGGATCCTCAACAGGTAAATGCTGATTAATAGTAGGTGTGTTGTGATCCGCAGTTGCAAAAGTGCGATCGGAAAACATAACACCAATCCCCCTACTTTCTAGACCATTGAAGGCAACTGGACTTGTAACTTCGTGAATAAAATGACGATCGATAAAGAATACATCTGGTCCATCTTCGATGGTTCGTACCACATGAGAATCCCATACTTTATCAAATAATGTTGTTGACATTGCTTGCTAATTTAATTATTGAAACACAAAATTGAAGCTTTCTTTCGGGTTTTCACTAACGACTAAAGTTCAAAAAATGACGTTTTTGGCTCAATCACCTTGATTGACCCCTGCCTAGATACTGGAACTATTAGCTTCAAAAAGTGTTTACCATCTATCATGATTGCAACCATTGGGCTTTTTCTGGCTTTAATTATTGGCATAACGCTAGGCCTAATAGGAGCGGGTGGGGCAATTCTTACCGTATCCGTTTTAGTCTATATACTTGGTTACTCTCCATTGGAAGCCACCTCGTACTCACTAGTAATTGTTGGTGTTTCTTCCCTAGTGGGTGCCATAGATTATGCTCGTAAAGGCCTAGTAGACTTCAAAAAAGGTCTCTTTTTTTCTTTTCCAGCCTTTGTAATGGTTTTATTCATGAGGCAATATGTGTTACCTCGAATTCCAGAACATATATACCAAAGCGGTGACTTCGTTTTGACCAAAAACTTACTAATTATGGTAGTTTTTGCTGTCCTCATGATGCTTGCCTCAATAAGCATGATATGGGGTAGAACTAACGAAAGCCAAAAGGGTGATTTTAAAGTTAATTATGTCCTCATTTTTATAGAGGGGCTATTCGTGGGTGTTCTCACTGGTTTAGTTGGAGCTGGTGGTGGTTTTTTAATTATTCCAGCTATGGTGCTTTTTGCTAAACTGCCAATGAAAACAGCGGTTGGCACTTCACTGGTCATCATAACTATTAATTCTCTTTTTGGAATTATTGGAGATATAGTAACCGGTGTTACTATAGATTACTTCTTTTTAGCGAAATTTGCATCTCTGGCAATTGCGGGAGTATTAATTGGTTCTTATTTGAGCAAATACGTAAAGGGAGAGAAGCTAAAACCTGCCTTTGGGTATTTCATATTGATAATGGGTTTTTGGATATTGGTTAAGGAATTAATTATAAAATAAAATATGGGAAAATTAGCAAATGCTTTGGGCTTTAAGTGTGCTAGATGTGGGAAAGGTGAAATGTTTACTTCCAAAAACCCCTATAAGTGGGGCGAAATGATGACCATGCACACCCATTGTCCAAACTGTGGAATGCTTTACGAAAGAGAGGGCGGCTTTTTTTATGGTGCTATGTATATTAGCTATGCACTTAACATCGCACTTTTTGTAACAGCAACTGTGGGCTATTATCTTTTCTTCGACGAGATCGTAGATTGGAGGTGGTATATCTCAGGGTATGTAGCCTTGACGGTACTATTGAGCCCTGTGCTATTTAGACTTTCACGGTCTATTTGGTTAATGATAATGACGAAGTATGAGCCAGAGAAGAGCGGAGAGAGGTAGTTCTTGTAGTAAGCTTGTATAAAGCCTAGTTTTCAGAGTCAGTTTTCTTGAACGCCTAAAGTCCAAGTGATTGCGACTACATAATAGTCAAGCTTTGGGGTCTTCTTAACTTCATCAATATAGAATACATTGAGGAAAATTTAACCATCAAAATGAATATTCCAAAGAGCTTTGGTGTTATGGTGACAGTAATAGTTTTTATCAATTACTGAAACTTGGCACATGTACTGCCAAACTAAAAAGAACAATTATTAAATTTTAAAAATCAACAACAATGACAGGTACTTTCGAAGAATTAATAGCAAGTAAAACTCCAGTTTTAATAGACTTTTTTGCAGAGTGGTGTGGGCCTTGTAAGGCAATGGCTCCAGCTTTAAATCAACTCAAAGAGCAAATGGGCGATCAAGTAAGAGTAGTAAAAATCGATATAGATAAAAACCCAGCACTACAACGTAAATACAAAGTGAGTGGAGTTCCTACGATTATGGTATTTAAGAATGGTAAGCAGCTTTTCCGTCAGTCGGGAGCTATGATGTTACCTCAGCTAAAACAAGCGGTAGAAAAACACATTTAATTCATATAGATAAAGTATAACTTCCCTCAATAAATAGCTTTTCTTGAGGATGAAGTTATAGGAAATTTACTTTGCGTTTCGGGGTACTTCCATGCTTAAAATACGACTATTGTAGAGCCTATTAATTACAAGTATTATCCTTCACGATACTTTAATTCTTTTTCTATAAAATCTCATTCTTTAAATATCCCTTGAACTCATTACCTTTGTATAGAACGAACCATTCATTTTATGCAAGAACTATTAACTACCGCAGCACTTACAAGTATTTTTACCCTTACAGTTTTGGAAATTGTACTGGGAGTAGATAATGTGATTTTCATTTCCATTATTTCAAGTAAATTACCAACTAAGGACGAGCGAAAGGCCCGAAATATTGGTTTGGCATTAGCCATGATCATTAGACTTGGACTTCTTTTTCTACTTGGATGGATACTTTCATTGGAAAAAGACCTTTTCAACTTAAGCGACCTGGGCTTACCGGTAGATATGGGAATGAGCGGAAAAGACTTGATCCTACTAGGTGGTGGCTTATTTCTCCTGTATAAATCAACTACTGAGATTCATCACAAACTTGAAGGTGACGATGATGACATGAATACTAAGGAAAAAGGTGCAGCTAACCTGAAGAGAGCTATCATCGACATTACACTCATTAACATTGTTTTCTCTATAGATTCTATTATTACTGCAATTGGTATGACTCAGATAGTGGCTGTCATGGCAGTAGCTATTATTCTTTCTACAGTAGTTATGTTGCTTTCTGCTAAGAGCGTGGGTTCGTTTGTAGAGAAGCACCCTTCAGTGAAAATTTTAGCCTTATCGTTTTTGGTAATGATAGGTACACTATTGGTTGCTGAAGCATTCCATGTACATGTTCCTAAGGGATATATCTACTTTGCAATGGCATTCTCATTTTTGGTAGAAATTCTTAACATCCAATTCAGAAAAAACAACTCAAAGCCTGTAGAGCTTCACAAACATGTGAAAGAGTAGTCTTAAATGAAAAAAATATTCCTGGCGATTTACAATGTTTGGTGCATTTTCTGGCTAATCGGGATCTTTCTCGTGCTAATGCCATTTATGTACTTGTTTTTGATTTCTAGCAAAACACACAGGTTTTCGCATGCTTTATTTCAACTATGGGCGAAAGTATTTTTCTTTATTTCTGGACTGTGGATCAAAAAAGAATATAGATACAAACCTGAACCCAAAAAGACCTACGTTTTTGTGGCAAATCACTTTTCGTATCTTGATATAGCTGTAGGTATGGGTATCATAGATCACAACTTTGCTTTTGTAGGAAAAAGCTCTGTAAGCAAAATGCCGCTTTTGGGTTATTTGTTCAAAAAACTACACATTGCAGTAGACCGAGGGGACAAAAACAGTAGGTCTAAAACATTGGTAAGGGGAATAAAATCTCTCGCTCGAGGCAAAAGCATTTTCATCATGCCTGAGGGAGGAATTTTGTCAACTAATATTCCTAAAATGCATCAGCCACTTAAAGATGGCCCTTTTGTAATGGCAGTAGAAAACGGCGTTCCTATTATTCCAATTACCTTTAAAAACCTATATGACATCATGCCTAAAACCACTATTAAAGGTGGGAGGCCACATGTTATTTTTCACGAGGCTATAGAAACTAAAGGTTTGAATAAAAAGGATATTCCAATGCTCAAAGAGCGGGTGTACAACACGATACAAGGAGAACTGGATGCTTTCTACAAAATGGCACCTACGCCTTTTGTGGAGAAGTAGCAGCCATTCCTAAGCATATCAAAGCAACGGCAAGTAGGTAGTGATAAGCATCAATGGCATCGTTTTGAGAAGAGATTAGACTATCTCTAAACACCGCTAAGGTCAGAAACATAACGCCTAGCAATATAAAAATGCCAAATTTGACATTTCCTTTTATTAATCCTACCACACCAGCTACAGCTACCAAAGGCATACAAACCAAAGGAGTATATTGAACAACCTGAGGTACATTGAAGGCTTCATTTATTGCAAATAATGCGAAACCAATAGCGATTATTACATATGCAATGGTTTTACTCGCAGATCTACCAAATGCTCCAAACCAAGCAGCAGCTAGTAAGCCAACTGCACCAACTGTAGCAGCCAAGTGCTGGAAAAATAAAGATAAACCATCTCCTTTCTCAACACCTGCATAACGCATCGTTCCAAACATTGCCGCTACCGTAACTGATAAAATAAAAGACTCCCACAGTAAGGTTTCAACCAGCTCTAATCTACTTATGAATCTAAAGAAAACAAAGAAGCCGACAATGGTAAGGATGCCATCGGAAATTACATGAGATAGTTCCATAGGGTTTTTGATTGGAGGGTTGTTGTGATCGAAATTAAATAATATTTACTTCTACATTTAATTTTATTCCAAATTTTTCAAAAACAGAAGCTTTTATTTCTTCGGAAAGATTTGCAATATCTTGGCCTTTTCCTGCACCATAATTCACCAAAACTAAGGCTTGCTTTGCATGGACTCCAATTTCTCCAAACCTTTTACCTTTCCATCCGGCTTGTTCTATCAGCCAGCCTGCGGGTACTTTCACAATCTCTTCGGAAATGGGATAGCTAGGGATGTTTGGATATGTTTCTTTTAAACCCTCGAAATGAACTTTAGGAATCTCTGGATTTTTGAAAAAACTACCTGAATTCCCTATTTCTTTAGGGTCAGGAAGCTTGGATTGACGAATCGAAATTACTGCAGCACTTACATCTGCAATGCTTGGGTTTTTAATTCCCATCTCAGCCAAGGTGTCGTTAATTGCACCATACCCCAAATTAAGCTTGGGTGTTTTACTTAGCCTAAAGGTCACTGATAGGATGATGTATTTCCCTTTGGCTTCATGCTTAAATATACTCTCTCTATACCCAAACTGACATTGCTCATTGTCAAAACTTTCAACTTTAAGGGTTTCACGGTTCAATGCTTCAAGCGTCACGAAAACATCTTTAATCTCTACACCATAAGCACCTATGTTTTGCATTGGTGCAGCACCCACAGTACCAGGAATAAGCGAAAGGTTTTCCAACCCACCCAAGCCTTTATTTACTGTATAAAGAACAAATTCATGCCAATTTTCTCCAGATTCCGCTGTGACAAGGATATCTCCATTTTCGTCTTCCTCAGTACTTTTGCCTCTGTAATTGTTTTTGATAACCAACCCATCAAAGTCTTTGGTCAAAAGAATATTGCTCCCTCCCCCCAAAACGAGAATTTCATTTGTCTTGGCAATATCACTTTGAAGCACTTCTATAAAGTCTTCAACCGATTTTACTTCTACGAAAAAGGCGGCATTAACATCCAAACCAAATGTATTGTAAGGCTTGAGAGAGGTATTTTTGAGTATATTTGGCATTCAATTATTCTGATTTCAACCGCAAGTTACCAATGAATATCGTATTTCTTGATGCTTTTACCCTTCGTCCTGAAGAAATTGACCTTGAACCTTTGCACGCACTGGGAAGCCTGACTATGTATGACCGATCTTCGAGGTCAGAGGTTTTAGAGAGGGCACAAAATGCAGAAATAGTCCTTACAAATAAAACAGTAATAGATGCAGAGATAATGGATCAGTTGCCAAAACTGAAATACATTGGCGTTACTGCAACAGGATATAACATAGTAGACGTGGCGGCAGCCAGAGATAGGGGCATCACTGTTACCAATGCCAAAAACTACAGCTCCATGTCTGTTGCTCAACAAGTTTTTGCTTTGATTATGCAATTTTCTAACCGAGTTAGTGAGCACAACAGTCTTGAGAAATGGAGCAAAGTGCCTGACTTCTGTTACTACGATTATACCCTAACCGAACTTGCAGGAAAAACACTAGGCCTAGTCGGTATAGGAGATATAGGCGAAAAGGTGGCCCAGGTTGCAAAGGCTTTTGAAATGAAAGTAATAGTTCATCGCAAAAGTGCTACACCACATCCAAATTACGAAACCGTTACTCTTGATGACCTGTTGTCAAGGTCTGATTATGTAAGCCTACATTGCCCACTAACTGACAAAAATAAAGGGTTTATGGGTACAGATAGTTTTGAAAAAATGAAATCATCTGCAATACTCATTAATACTGCTCGAGGTCCATTGATCAATGAAAATGAGTTAGTTAATGCTCTAAACCAAGGTAAAATTGCAGGGGCAGCCTTGGATGTACTTTCTCAAGAACCAGCCGATCCTAATTCACCTCTTTTCGGTGCCAAAAACTTGGTAATTAGTCCTCATGTAGCCTGGGCAACACTAGAAGCTAGACAAAGACTGATGAAAATTGTCACTGAGAATATTGAAGCCTTCATAGCCGGCAAAAGCTTGAATGTGTTGGGCTAAAGAGTGATAAGAAAACCCTAAAAGCTTTACACTTCCCAAAACCTATGTAAAGAAAATCACAAATTCTTTACACAAAAAAACCTCCGCCCAATGGACAGAGGTTTCGTCTTAAATAATTTTTATTTCCTCTTAAAACTTCAAAGGAATATGAACTACTGTCATGTCCCACGAAATAGTTACTTGGCTATCAGAAGTTGTAATATTCATTTGCTCTACGTTCGATTCTCCAACCATAGATTTAACTTTTACTTCCGCAACATTTTTCTTTTCGTCATACTTGTAAGCTCCCCATTGTTTGGCTTCACTATTCAAGATTACAGACCACTCTTTTTCTCCAGGTATAGTAAATAAAGAATAAGTCCCAGCCTTTACCCTAGCTCCGCCGAAGTTTACGTCCTTTTTGAAAGTGATTGTAGTGGCATCATTGGCACCAGTACGCCATACTTTGCCATAAGGAACAAGTGCTCCAAATACATCCCTGCCTTTTTTAGATGGTGCACTGTAGTTTACTGTTACCATGCTACTTTCGCTCGTCATAGGAGGGCTAGCAGGGGCTTTTTGTCCAAAAGAAATTCCTGCTACAAAAAGCAAAGAGAATAATACAAATAATGATTTTTTCATTGTTAATTTAATTAGGTTCGGTTTATTAACGACTTTCTTTCTCTTTTAGTTTACGCTCTAACTCCTCCGCCATTTTGCGGGGATTTGTAGGCTCTGGGTTAATTACATCAGACTCGAGCAATCCATCTCTTAACCTGATGATTCGGTGAGCATACTGGGCAATATCTTCTTCGTGAGTTACCATGATTATGGTGTTTCCTTTTGAATGAATTTCTTCAAAAAGCTCCATTATCTCATATGATGTTTTAGTGTCTAGGTTTCCCGTAGGTTCATCGGCAAGCAATATACTTGGGTTGTTTACCAATGCTCTTGCCACAGCCACACGCTGGCGTTGACCACCAGAGAGTTCGTTGGGCTTATGATGCGAGCGATCTCCAAGACCTACACTTTCAAGTACTTGTTGAGCTCTTTCTGTACGTGCCGCTTTATTATATCCAGCATAAATAAGCGGTAAAGCTACATTTTCCAATGAAGACTGGCGAGGTAAAAGGTTAAAGGTTTGGAATACAAAACCTATCTCTTTGTTTCTTACCTCAGCAAGTTCATTCTCGCTCATGTAGCTTACATCCTTATCATTTAAGATGTACTTGCCACCAGTAGGCGAGTCCAAGCAGCCAATAATATTCATCAAGGTTGATTTACCAGAACCCGATGGTCCCATAAATGCCACATACTCCCCCTTGTTGATAGAAATGGAAATGGACTTGAGTGCATCCACCACTTCCGTACCCATGATATATCTTTTGGCAATTTTATCAGTTTCTATAATCTTCATTTAAATTCGATTTGGCTTAATGAATTAGCTCAAGTTCAAAATTACAGCTTCATTGCCCACATTTATTGTTTTTTTTATCAATGTAGAATCAAAGGGATAAAAGGTTTTTTATTCCATTTGGGCGGTGGAGTATTTGATTAAAAAGCCACTGTGGTTTTCGCTTTCATAGCTTCATACTTTTTATAAAACTCATTATAGTCGGCCACATTTGATAACAATTTGACATTCCTAAGTCCATTTTCTGCATAGTCTCTCACTCCATTTTGAAGTGCTAGCAAAGTATAGTTTTTCCAAATATCAACCGACCTATCATTAAACTCCGAGGCATTCAACCAGATATTATACGCCTCTAGTTTTTTGCCTTTTGCAACTAACATGTCACTAACCCCTTGTAACAAATATGGATTAAATGGATATTTTTGAACCAAGGACTTATAGTTTTCCATATTAATCCCGTCCGAACTCGCCTTTATTGCCTGCACCTCAGCTCGTCTTCTTAAGGCATCTCTGATCCCTTCGTTTTCTAAAGCAGCCACTGTTTCATTATCACCTGTACCCGCAAAGAAATTAGCTGCTCTATCATAAAGACCCTCTTGCAAATACCATACAGCCAATTGTTTTCTATAAATAATGCTATTAGAAGTGGTATCCATAGCTAGGTAGCTTAGCTTTTTAATACCATCAATTTTGTTTCCGTTGTTATACGAATTGATAGCTCTCAGGTACGTGATCTCTCTTGCAAAAAATTGATTAGCTCCATTTTGTTGCATTTTGGTAAGAATGCTGTCAGGAAATTCTCGTCCTAGTTTTACAGAATTAAATAAGGTTGCAAACTGTGCTACACTAAGGGCCTCTGGAAATTTAATAGAATTTATAGCTAAAGCACTGCTGTCTTTTAGCCATCTATCAGTTGCAAGTTGGTTAGCCTGACTCGAAATATATGATGTAGTTTTGATCTTTTTCAGTTCGTTCTCTACCATTTCTTCCCTTCCATTTTCGATCCAAAACGCTTGCATATTTGTCTCTTCAACTTTGCATTTATAACATAAATTCAATGCTTGGTCTTTGTAATAAAAAGAGCTGTCCACCTGTTTAGCCCTTTCCATCAACCTGGCAAGATTTGTAGATAATGGTGCACTTCCTGGAAATTTTTGTAAACCTTCTTGAAGCGTAAATATTGCATCAAAGAAGAGTTGCTCATTTTCTAAATTACTGCCTAATCCAACATATGAAAACTCACTTCCTTTCCTGAAATTTGCTTGTTTGTAATAATACGAAGAACTCACAGCGTCATTCACTTTATTAGAAAGAGACGCCAAGCCATAATTGGCTTTATGATTATAAATATCATAAACCGTAGATTCCTTAAAAAAGGATTCCGCAGCCTTGTCCTCACCTATTGCCAAATAATAGTCCGCTTGTGCATTTTGTAGCCCAGCCATTACTTGATCAAAAGCATAAAAGTTACGCTGAGAAAGTGCAAAAAGCAATAACAAAATTGCCCCTACCCTAGCAAGTATAAGTTTACTCATTTTAGGCTTCCAGAACACCACAAATAGGTTATACCCATTCTTTAATAATGGCGAAAAGTTGATCAATGCATGGATGAAAAGGCATATTCCTACAATTAAAAACGTTGCCGCAATATAATCGTCGTAAAACTCAATAAGTGGATCGTTTCCTGTAGCATATGCATAACTCACAGCCCCAAATGTGATGATACCCAATCCGAAATAAATCCAAATCGCAGAACCTCTAAAACTCATCACATCAACGTCTTCAAGGTATTTATACAGACTCCAAATTCCCAAAACTGCGGATAAAATCAGAATATAAATTGGGCTTATTATCACAAAACTGTTCTCAATGAAACTACGGTTTTCTAAATAAATAAGAAGACAATTGAGGATGTAAATAATGCCTATAATCCAAAATGGCTTGCTCGATGATTTCCCTTTGATTGATGCCTGCCCTACCATCCATATCAAGCCTATAAAAATTTCCTGAGCGACCCAAAAGATAAAAATCAAACTGAAAATAATTGCAATCACTATTCCGTACCCACCAAGCACATTCACTGGTAAAAGGGCTTTCGAAAACACAAATATCGACGCAACTATAAGCCCAACTACAACAGAAAATATCAAAAACCTCCTTACAAAAGGGGTAAAAGGCTTAAAAGAAGAAAAATAATATGCCAAACCACCAACTACGCCAAATGTGATGAGAAAAGGCAGCTGATTTGTAGTATTGAAAACATTTTCAAGGCGAAGAAATAAGAAGAATGCAGCAATTATTACAATTCCCGAAAGAAAGTAAATACCCTTCTGATTTGAAATTCCAGAAGCAATACTCACTAAACCAAAGAACAAACTCGTTACAAGAAATACCGCTGGCAAGTGTTTTACTTGAAGTGCAGATGGTAGGTAATACTCCTTCACATAATACAATGTTTCTGGTAGTGTAAACTCTAATCCACTTATCGAAAATGAGGGCTTTTGAATGACTTTGGAGCCCAACTCTGTTGCAATATCCCAATTAATGACTGCATAGAGACCGTTGTAATACCACGCCAAAGAGAAAACCATGCCGAGTAAAAGAAACAAAAAGCATATAAATAAAATGGCTTTTTCGGCAAAAGACCATGTTTTCCAAAAAAAAAGCGATTGCAGCATTGGCAAATAATTGTCTTTAGTAAAAATATGATTGTAAAATAATAGTGGCTAACACTCAACGTCAAAAGTACGATTGATTATATTTGCCGCAAAAGAAAAGTCATTAATGACGATACATAAAGAAGGAACTGCAACATTACTTATCTCGATTATATTCCTTTTGGCCCTAAACATAGGCTTGGTCTATTTCTTTCCAGATTACAATATACTCCACAAAGTAATACTTGGAGTAAGTTTATTCCTATTTCTCATAGTTCTACAGTTTTTTAGAAAACCGGTAAGAACTGCAACCATTAATCCAAAACACATCATCGCCCCTGCTGATGGCAAGGTGGTTGTGATAGAAGAAACCGTTGAAACAGAGTATTTTAAAGACCCCAGGATACAGGTTTCGATTTTTATGTCACCAATCAATGTGCACATGAACTTCAATCCCATTTCGGGAGTGGTGTCTTTTTTTAAATACCATGCTGGTAAATATTTAGTTGCTTGGCACCCAAAATCTAGTACCGAAAATGAACGAACTACCGTTGTAGTGAAATCAGATAAAGGCATCGAAGTACTTTATCGTCAAATCGCAGGAGCAATGGCTCGTAGGATCTGCTGGTATGTAAAAGAGGGAGATAAAGTAACTCAAGGAGACGAATTTGGCTTTATTAAGTTTGGCTCGAGAGTTGACATTTTCCTTCCTATTGGTACCAAAATCCTATGTAAACTAGAGGATAAACCCGTAGGCGGAGAGACCGTTATTGCCGAGTTGGCATAAAAAATCATGGATTATTCCAAGCTTTTCGGTAAAATTTACAACAGTTTTAGTAGATATTTTTGAATTTTCAAAAAATCACTCATTGGTTTTTCGTAAATTGCTCCGTAAACACCATAAACGACCAATAATAATTAATGAGTAAAGCACGCGAAACCTTTAGTAAGAAAGAAAAAGAAAAGAAAAAATTACAGAAGCGTAAGATCAAGCAGGAGCGTAAAGAAGAACGTCAGGAAGCAGCAAAAGACAACACTTCATTAGAAGACATGCTTATGTATGTTGACGAAAACGGAAACCTAACCTCAAGTCCTCCTGATCCTCGTAAAAGAAAAGAAGTAGATGCCGAGAGTATAGTACTTGGTGTTCCTAAAGCCGACGAATACGAAGAAGAAGACGGCGTAAGAACTGGAGTAGTAAACTATTTCAACGAAGAAAAAGGATACGGATTTATCAAAGACAAGTCTAATGGTGACAGTATATTTGTACACATTAGTGGCTTAGTAGATAGAGTTCAGGAAGGAGATAAAGTTACATTTGAAACTGCAATGGGCCAAAAAGGCATGAATGCGGTTGATGTGAAACTAGTACCATAATTGTAGAGACAGCCTCGGAGCTGTCTTTTTTAATATATGAAGTCTAGGCTCCCCTTATTCTTAGACTATGCCTCCACCACACCAGTAAGCGATGTGGTGCTAGAAGTCATGCTTCCATATTTCAAAGAATCGTACGGAAACCCAGCAAGTAGATACCATGCTCATGGATGGCTAGCAGAAGAAGCCTATGAGCAAAGCAAAGAAACCATCGCAAAAGAACTTGATTGTTATCCAAGCGAAATCATTTTTACTAGCGGAGCTACAGAATCAATCAACCTCGCACTTAAAGGTGCAGAAATTGAACAGCTCATCACATTCGCTACGGAACATAAAGCAACGCTAGATGTTGTTACCAAGTTAGGGATTAAAAGTGTCGTTTTATCAGTAGATCAAAATGGTTACCCGAACTGGGCGGAAGTAAGTGAAGCAGCAAAACTAGCACCTAGTCTTATTTCGTTTCTGTGGGTTAATAATGAAACAGGGGTCATCTTCCCAATAGAAGAGTTTCAAAAAATAAAGGCCGAAACCAATTCATTGCTTCACATAGATGCCACTCAAGCAGTTGGTAAAATTCATGTTTCATTCAAAAATAGTGGAGTTGACATGTTGAGCTTTTCAGCTCACAAAATATTTGGACCAAAAGGGGTAGGAGCTTTACTTGTGAAAACTGGGGTAAAACTTAACCCTCAAACCGTAGGCGGAGGTCAGCAAAGAAATCGACGCAGCGGTACACTCAATATTCCAGGTATAGTCGGTTTAGCAAAAGCCGTTGAAAATTCTAATATTACAGAAGAACTAGATTCCCTAAAATCTTATTTCGAGGCCGAAGTCATAGCTACTTTCCCTTCTTTCAAGATAAATGGAAAGGAAAGTAAGCGTGCAAGCCACATCTCCAACATTCAATTTACAGGATACGATGGAGAGGAGGTTTTACAAAAACTCCATAAAATAGCCGTTTCAAATGGCTCTGCCTGTAACTCTGCTACAACCCTTCCCTCCCACGTCCTCAAAGCAATGGGGCTTAGTGATGATGCAGCTTTTTCTAGCATTCGTTTTTCATTTTGTGCCAATAACACCAAAGCCGATATTGATTTTACTCTGGAGCATTTGAAAGAAGTACTTGGATCAATCAACTAACTCATCTGCCCACAAAACAGCTTGACCGGTAGATTTGTAAGTTGGCATTTGTGCTCCTCTTTCTTTCAACATAGCGGTTAATTCCTTGGCAAGTTCTTTTACTTTTTTGGGGTTTTGAATAGCCAAATCATTGTGCTCTCCAATATCATCGGCAAGATTATAAAGCGAAAGCTTTTGTAACTTCATGTCGTACAAAAGCTTCCAATCACCTTTTCTAATTGCGGAAGCAAAATTTATTCCTGGCCCTTCAGGTCCCCAATGGTGCGGATAGTGCCAAACTAGAGACCTTTCTGATTTCGCTTTCTTTGGCTTTTTCAGAATAGAAACAAAGCTTTCACCATCTATAACTTGGTTGGTTTTGTAAGATTTTATTCCTGCCAATTCTAAGATACTTGGAAAAAAGTCTTCGATAATTATGTGGTGCTCGTTCACAGTATTTCCTTTCAATACATTTGGCCACTTCACAATCATGGGCTCACGGATTCCTCCTTCATGCACAGACCCTTTTCCTACTTTCAAGGGTAAGTTATGTGTATGCATTTCCCCTCCTCTAGGTGGAGTTCTACTCAAGCTTCCATTGTCACTCATGAATATAACTATAGTGTTTTCGCTCAAATTATGACTCTCCAAGTAATCCATCAAGTCACCTAAACTTTTATCCATTCCTTCAACCATAGATGCAAAAGCTGCTTCTTTTTCATCTAACTTATCGTAATTACTCACAAACCGACGGTCAGCATGAAGTGGTGAATGAACCGCATAATGAGATAAATAAAGGAAAAAAGGCTTTTTCTCCTCTCTCGGATAATCTAATGCTTTAAGTGCTTCTATGGTTAAAGCCTGACTCAAAAAAATATCGGAACCATAATAAGCCTCAAGGTCCGGGACGGCGTGAATGCCTGCTTTTCCATAAATGTTTCCATAGTTCTCCTCGCCAAAATAAGAGGCTGGATGCCCTGTGGCATTACCACCAATGTTCATTACGAACCCTAAATTCTTAGGATCTGCGGCAGGTATACCCATTGCCCCGAAATGAGCCTTGCCTACATGGATGGTATAATATCCGTTTTCTTTTAAAATAGCAGGAAGCGGTTTGGCGTATACCGTGTTTTCAATATCTGGGATTGGGCTCACACCACTTTTATTCCATGGCACAAAATTGAAAATATCATCAACCTTTCCGCTTTCAGTTCCATTGTAAGGGCTAGTCCAGTTAGTCACTTTATGCCGTGCAGCGTTCATGCCTGTTATCAAACTCACACGAGTAGGCGTACATACAGGTGTGGCATAGGCATTGGTAAATTTCACTCCTTGAGCAGCCAATCGTTCCATATTGGGCGTACGATACCGCTCATTTAGAGGTGTTTTTTCTGTCCAAAAAGGTACCGAAGTATCTTGCCAACCCATATCGTCCACCATAAACAGTACGATATTAGGTTGATCTTTTTGCCCAAATGAAAAGTAGGAAACAAAAAGTAACAAAGCGGAAAGCCATTTCATAACGAGGAGTTTTAAAACTGAAATTAGAAAAACAAACGCACTTTCAATTCACAAATCGTGTTTCATTGCCGAAAACCCTTCGTAAATTGTAGCTTATTTAATTCCTAAATGCTTTTAGACAATCACGGACGTCCGATTAATTACCTCAGACTTGCTGTTACAGACCGCTGTAACCTCCGCTGTTTCTATTGTATGCCCGAAGAAGGGATTAAGTTTTTGCCAAAACCCCATTTACTTAGTTTTGAAGAAATGCTTCGCATGGCTAGTATGATGGCAAGCCTTGGTATTTCCAAGGTTAGAATCACTGGTGGAGAGCCTTTTGTGAGAAAAGACATGATGTCCTTCCTTAAAGAGCTTTCCAAAATAGATGGAATCAATGACATTCATATTACAACCAATGGTGTACTTACCGCACCTTTGATTCCCGAGTTTAAAAGCATTGGAATAAAGTCTGTCAACTTAAGCTTAGATACACTGGATAGAGAGCGTTTTCTTGAAATGACTAGGCGAGATGAGCTTTCTAGAGTATTAGAAACGCTAGATCAGTTATTGGCCTATAACATACCAACCAAAATAAATGCGGTAGTAATGGCTGGTAAAAACGACCAAGACATATTACCCTTAGTTGGTTTGGGCGAGAAGCTACCCATCGGTATTCGTTTCATTGAAGAAATGCCATTCAATGGCTCAGGAATAAATGAAGCAGCCTTCATGAGTTACAAACGAATTCTAGACATTATAAAAGAAGCTCACCCATCACTATATAAAATAAGCGATGGACCAAATTCCACTTCCTACAATTACAAAATAGATGGACACGAAGGTTCGGTAGGAGTTATAGCCGCATTTAGCAGGACTTTTTGTGGTACTTGCAATCGCATAAGAGTGACGCCTACTGGCACACTTAAAACTTGTCTTTATGATGACGGCGTCTTAAACCTTCGAGACTTAATGAGAAGCGAGTCAAATGACGAAATAGTAAAGGATCACCTCATTCAAGCTTTTACTCACCGACCCAAAGACGGATTTGAAGCCGAATCAAAAAGGTCTTCGGTGGTTTCGGAGAGTATGACTACGATTGGGGGTTAGCGTTTTTGATTTTAGATTTACGATTATAGAATAATTCGATTTGGGTTTATGGGAGCTTTTTGAATATGAATTTTCCTCGACGAACTCCGCGATTTTCTTCGAGATCTGCGGGCTGAATTTATTAGTAATTCAAGAAACCAATTCATCCGTAAACCCTACCTATTTTCTCTTATATTTGTAATCACAACATGTCCCACCATGCGAATCTTTACACTTATAATACTGCTTGCAGCAAATGTTGCAAGTGCTCAATATATTCATTCTCACAATGACTATAAACAAGCAAACCCTTTTACGGAAGCATATGCAAATAATGCATACTCCATAGAAGCGGATATTTTTCTACAAGATGGCGAACTCTACGTCGCTCATGAGTTAGGCGAAATAGACAAGTCCAAAACATTGACAAAGCTATACCTAGAGCCTCTATTGAACATCGACTATTTTAGCCGAATACAGCTTTTGATAGACATAAAAACTGATGCAAAAACCACTTTAAATGTCCTATTGGAGGAACTCAAAAAATACCCAAAACTCATTTCTAATAACCAGATCCGCTTTGTGATTTCTGGCAATAGACCTGCACCAAATGAATATCACTTGTATCCCGACTATATCTTATTTGACCATCAAAGCCTAGACGATATTGCGGAGGCAGATTATAAGAAAATTGGCCTTTTTAGCTTTCCTTTTTACAAATATTCTCTTTGGAAAGGAGCTGACTTTATAGAAGACAAAGAAGCTCAAAAGCTTACGAAAACAATTCAGTTCGTGCATGACCTTGGATACGAAATTCGTTTTTGGGGTACTCCTGATACACCTATCGCTTGGAGAACTTTCCAGCAATTGAGAGTTGATTATATCAACACTGACAAACCAAAAGCTTGCAACACTTTCCTAAACATGTATAAATAATGGGCAATTTTACTCACTTAGATGCTCAGGGTAATCCATCCATGGTAGATGTAGGAGAAAAGCCTATCACAAAGCGATCTGCTACTGCAAGAAGCATTGTTATATTGGACAATGAAATTCTCTCTCACCTAGCAGACGACGAAATCAAAACCAAGAAAGGACCAGTGTTTCAAACTGCAATTATTGCAGGTGTAATGGCTGCAAAAAAAACAGGCGAGCTCATTCCGCTCTGTCACCCTCTTGGGCTTGAAAACTGCCAGATAACCATTACAATTAACGAAAAGAAAGAAGTTGTAATTCTATGCACCGCTTCTCTTTCTGGCAAAACAGGCATTGAAATGGAAGCTCTCACTGGTGCAAGTGTAGCTGCACTCACAATCTACGATATGTGTAAGGCTTTCTCTCACAACATCGTAATTAAAGAAACACGTCTCATTGCAAAAAGTGGCGGAAAGAGCGATTTTAGGTTAGAGGTTTAAGTAAAAAGAACTTATGAAAAAGCACCAAAAACACGCCAAACTCAACAAACCAAGCATAGGCAGCTTTGCCAGAAACGAAATAGCTTTGGTAGGTGCTCCGTGCGGACTTATTCAAGATTTTGCAAAAAAACTCATTGGTGAGCTTCAAGACCAAAACATCACCTACATAGATGCCGATCATGCACATGGCAATAGTGAAAGTCCAGAGCTCAGTTTCAACGAACTTACGGATAAAATCAAGTACGAACGACTCGACAAAAAGTCTCTCAACGAATACGACAAGCGTATTTTGCTGAACGACCAGGACCTTATCATTACAAATGGAAACCATTTTGAAGCAAAGTCTCAAATCGTTTTTATTCACCCTTCCAAAGAAGCTTCATTAAAGAAAAGGCTTTCACAACTCACTGATGTAAAGGCCTACGTATTGTGTGAAGGCGTATCAAAAGTTTATGAATGGCTGGAGGTTTTTGCACCCATATTTGGACAAAATGATGCTCCCGCAATCGCCAAACTCATTAAATCACAAATAACTCCGCCACTAGTAAAAGGTTTGGTTCTTGCAGGTGGAAAAAGTATGAGAATGGGCGAAGACAAAGGACAAATAAATTATCACGGCTTAGCCCAAGTAGATTTTTTATTTGAAGAATTTGAAAAAGCAAAAATCACGGCAAGCGTTTCTTGTCGAGTAGATCAATACGAAAGATATAACCGCATTACAGACAAGTTTGAGGGCCTTGGACCTTTTGGGGCAATTGCGTCAGCATTTCAAGAAGACCCAAATTCTGCTTGGCTGATCGTGGCTTGCGACTTGCCTTTGGTTGATCAAGACACATTTGACCTTCTTTTAAAAGAAAGAGACCCTAGCAAACTAGCTACTTGTTTCTATAATCCAGAAACTGATTTTCCAGATCCACTTATCACCCTTTGGGAACCCAAGGCATACATGCGAATGCTAGAGTTTCTTGCTCTTGGTTATTCGTGCCCCAGAAAAGTATTGATCAATAGTGATGTCAAAATAGTGCATCTCGAAAATCCTGAAATTCTTAAAAATGTGAATACAAAAGCAGAATTAGAAGCTTTTAAAGTCGATAGATAAGACCCCAATATTTTCTGAATAACCAAGTAATATTCAATTCTCATTTTAATATTACTTGGTTATTTTTTGATCTAAGGCGTAGCACTCACCCACACTTCCCCGCCTTCAAAGTACTCTTTTTTCCAGATAGGAACTGTATCTTTTAGCGTGTCAATGGCATATTCACATGCAGCAAATGCTGCTTTTCTATGGGCAGATGATACAGCAATGATCACCGGAATCTCACCTACTTTCAAGGAGCCTGTTCTATGATGAATTGCTATTTTTTGAATATCAAATTGTGCCAAAGCTTGCTCTGCGATTTTGTACATTTCTTTAACTGCCATAGGCTCATAAGCTTCAAAATCTAGCTTGAGCACCTTCTTGCCTTTGGTTTGGTTTCTTACCGTTCCTACAAAATGTACGACGCCGCCAGTTTCATTGCTAGCAACAAAAGATTCAGCACCTCCTACAGACAATGTTTTAGAGCTTTCTAGTACAATTTGGATATTAACATCTATTGCCATTTTTTAGGGTCTATAGAGGTGTGCAAAATGTCATACACTTTTACTAAGCCCTCGGCTTCAAAAACCTCATAGTGTAGCATAAATGGAAAGCGACTCACTGGTAAGCATCTTATATTTGAATATCTAATTTGAAAAAATGGATTCGATTCTAGGCTATTTAAGCTTGACTCAATTTGATCCAGAAAATACACCCCTAGCTTTGGGCTTAAATTTTCATAATAATTAAATGCTTTTTGAAGACCGACCTGAGCTTTTCTATTAAGAAGGACCTTAAACATTTGACAGTAAAATATTCGTTTTAATCTCCTTCCAGGAAATAAAATCCGACTCTTTTGACTGGTTTTTAAGTGCCAATATATGTTCTTGATGAGCAGTTGGTATCGTCTCAATTTCATCTGATTCAAAAAACCTTAATTCTAAATCATTTAAAAATTGTTTCAGCCTTTCCTCCTTTGAAGATTCAACTTCTACGGTTACGATTTTCATTTCATTTTTGTTTTAGTACTACAAAGTAAATTTACTAAAAACCTTTGACTACTACCTTGATTTACCAGAAGG
This sequence comes from Spirosomataceae bacterium TFI 002, assembly GCA_900230115.1. Taxonomy (NCBI): domain Bacteria; kingdom Pseudomonadati; phylum Bacteroidota; class Cytophagia; order Cytophagales; family Spirosomataceae; species Spirosomataceae bacterium TFI 002. The sequence continues at coordinate 2,438,398 of LT907983.1, forward strand.
GTCAATCCTTTGGCGTTAAACTTAGAAAAAAAAAACTAAAGTTATCAATAATTTCACCCCCCACTCACAGGCGGAATCAAAACAACCTCATCCCTAGAATTTAATACCAAAGTATCATCTCCATATTCTTCATTCACAGCAATTCGCAGAGAATTGAGTTTAAGAAGAGATGGGTATTCGTCAAACAATTGTTTTTTAAAATCTGCAACAGTGACTGCCTCATTTGTACTTAACTCCACAGTCGACCCTCCCAAAATATCCCTAGTAATACCAAAACACAGTACTTTCACTTTCATATCTTTTAGAACAAATATTTGGTCAAAATATTCACTGCAACGTAAAAAATCAAAATCGCCGTTGCTTTCCGAACTGTGTTTGGGTTAAACTTTACCGTTCCCAAATAGGTGCCAATCAGTCCACCAATACCTACAGCTCCCATTAACCAAAAGGCCAAAGTCCAGTTCATTTCAAAGTTTGGGTTTCCTGCTTGGCCCATAAGCCCAGCCAACGAATTCACCAATATAAAAAAGCTAGCTGTTGCCGAAATTTTCTTGGGTTCGTCCCATTTTAATAAGTATAAAATCGGGGCTAAAAAAATGCCTCCTCCTATTCCTACCATACCCGATATAAAACCAATAATACCTCCTAATAGTACATTGATTAGCATCATATTATTTGACATCCATTGACTTCTCGAACTGTTTTGAAGGCTTTTTTGAAACCACATCAATAAAGCCGCAATAATAAGTGTAATGCCAAGAAGTATAAAAAATGTTTGCTCTTTTAGTGGTAGTTTTCCTCCTAAATATGCCAGAGGAACACTTGTAATAGCTAGGGGAAGTATCTTTTTGAAGTTGAGCAAGTCTTTTCGCCAAAACTGAATTGTTCCATTGCTCACAACTATAATATTGCATAACAATGCCAATGCCCTCAAAAAGGAAAACTGAAAACCAAAGAGTGTCAAAATTGCCAAATAGCTAGACCCTCCACCAAAGCCAACAGAAGAATACAGCATTGCAACTCCAAAGAAGAGTAAGATTACTGGCCAAAATTCCTGCAATAGGGTCATGATGCTTCAAAATATAAACGAAGTACGCTATATCTCGATTATATTTGTGAAAGAAGTACACGATTTTTTGAAAGAACTAAAAAACATCCTAGCCTTTTATCAAGACTTAAAAGCAAGCAACACAAATGCTGCTCTTGCAAGTGTGGTCTATGTGGAAGGTTCATCTTATCGCAGAATGGGTGCACGAATGCTCATCGCTGAAAATGGTGAATGGGTAGGAGGAATAAGCGGTGGCTGCTTGGAAGGAGACGCTCTAAAAAGAGCTAAAATTGCAATTATCAAGTCACAGGCGTCGATTATTCGCTATGATACCACGACCGACGATGATCACCAAATTGGCGTGGGACTAGGCTGTAATGGTATCATAGATGTGCTTTTCAAGCCAATAGATTTCGATGATAAAGCAAATCCGCTGGAGGTTTTAAAAGCTGTACTAGAACCATTCAGCGAGCCTAAAAAGTTTATCACATTCACAAAAACCAAAGAAAAAGAACTTTTGGGAAGTGTTTTTTCTCTAAACGGAGGTATACCTATTCCAGCTTCTCAACTAGAAAAAGTGAAGGCACAGGATGGTTCTCAAAAAATTGAACTTGACGAGGAAAGCACCATATTCTTTGAAGTGGTCCCTCCTTCTATTGAGTTGGTACTTCTAGGACACCAATACGACATTTATCCCCTTATTTCTCTTTGCACTCAATTGGGTTGGCAGAGTTCGGTAGTGGCTCCAAGTTCAAAAGTAAAAGGCATTTCAACATTTAGTCCCGAAAACATAGCGGATTATCCTTGGCATGCACAATCTGCTGCGATTTTAATGTCCCATTCCCTATTGACCGATAAAGAAAACCTCCGTATCATTTTGAACTCTACTATTCCCTATATTGGAATGTTGGGGCCAAAAGAAAGGTCAACCAGAATATTAAATGAGCTTAAAGCTGAGGGGTTGAAAGTTGATGAAAGTAGAATTTATGCACCCGTAGGTTTAGATATTGGGGCTACTTCACCAGAAGAAATTAGCCTTTCCATTGTTGCGGAAATTAAAGCTTTTTTTGCCAGTAGAAATGGTGGGCATTTAAGAGATCGTCAAAGCCCAATAAATGATCGAAACCCAGCAAAAAGCTTTAAATGAAGCCAAAAGAATTCATAAGTGTAGCGAAAGCAGAAGAAATTGTTCTTTCCAAAGCAAGTTCATTCGGAATAGAGAAAGTAGAGCTTTTAGCTTCTCAAAACCGAATGTTAGCAGAAAGTATATACGCCGATCGTGACTTCCCTCCCTTCGACAGGGTCACCATGGACGGAATTGCCATTGATTCCAAAGCTTATAAAAGCGGTCAAAGAACATTTTTGGTTGAAGGAGTTCAATATGCAGGAGATTGTTTAAAAAGTTTACAAAACCCGCAGCACTGCTTTGAAGTAATGACGGGAGCGGTTCTTCCTCTTGGCACCGATTCTATAATTCGATATGAGGAAGTTGAAATTGCTAACGGCAATGCGACTTTGGGCGAAAACATTAAACTTAATGTAAATATTCATCGACAAGGTTCGGATGCACAATCTGGCGACTTGCTTTTATCCAAAGGAAAGAAAATACAAGCTGGAGATTTAGCGGTAATGGCAACAGTAGGCATGTCAAGTGTTGCGGTTCAAAAACTACCTAAAATAGCTATTATCACATCGGGAGACGAACTTGTGCCTATTGCAGAAACGCCATTGCCGCACCAAATTCGCACTTCGAATGTTTATGCGATTCATGGACTAATACAAGACTTTGCCTCAGAAGTGACCCACTTTCATTTACCCGATAGCCTTTCTATTTCCATTGAAAAACTAGGGAAATTAAGCCAAGAATATGATGTTGTAGTAATCTCTGGGGGAGTTTCTAAAGGCAAAAAAGATCACATTCCAGCTGCTCTAGCTTCCATTGGAATTGAGCAGCACTTTCACAAAGTACAGCAGCGACCTGGCAAGCCATTTTGGTTTGGTTCAAACGAAAATACGATAGTTTTTGCCCTTCCGGGAAATCCCGTTTCTTCTTTTATGTGTGCCGTGAGGTATTTAATTCCATTTTTGAAAAAGTCAACTGGTCAAAATGCTATTTCTCAAAACTTCGCTCTCCTTCATAAAGACATCAACTTCAAGCCCCAATTGACCTACTTTGCTCAGGTACAAATATTCAACGAAAACGGAGTTATAATAGCTGATCCCTTAGAAGGTGGTGGCTCAGGAGACTTGGCAAACCTCAGCAAGTCCAATGCTTTTTTGGAATTGCCTCATTCGCATAAAAACTTATATGCTAAAGGCGAAGTATTTAGGTTTTGGGCTTTCTAGAAATATACCTCTGTCTATAAAATAGATCGGCCTATCTTTTCGTTTTAAGACAATACTATCTTTTGATGATGAAGTACATCTACCTTAGCATCTTGCTTTTATCCCTTTCTTCTTGTTGGCCAATTTTTGAAGACCGAAGCGGCAAGTTTTTGAACGAAGTCATTAATTTGGAGGAATTCAATAGTGCCGCAGATGATTATAACTCGGATTTACCTCAAAATAAGTTTGGAGAGTTTGCTCTCACCTTTTCTTCAAATCGAGATGAAAACAGTAAATTTCAGCTTCAATCCTACCACGTCTCATTTGCCTTTGACGAAAAGAAAAAAACGGTTTATCCCGAAATTTATAAGCCAGAATCGGGTAAGTGGCAAGTTCATGGGGACATTTATGAGGAAATTGGTTTAGCAGATAAAACCGATGGAAACTATAACGTAATGGGTCCCGCTTTTTACGGCAGTATGTTTTTCAATCGATATAATATTGATTCTTTAAGTCAGGTTTTGTTTTACGCAGACGACTCCGAAGGCAACCTTGAAATCAAGTATGTTTATTTCAAAAACAACCGTTTAGAGGGTCCCTTTAAATTCGATTTGCTCAACTCTCCTTACGATGACGCATACCCAACAATCAATAATGACGGCACGAGTATTTTGTTTTGTTCCAATAGAAGCGGCGATTTTGACATTTATGAAGCTAAAATTTCGCAACCAAACGTAGATAAGAATATAACGCTAGAAAGTATAGTAAGCCCAAAAGACGTTCAGATAATAAAAAGGGATGACCTGAATAGTTCGATGGACGACAAGTGTCCTTCTTATGCAGGCATTGGAAATAACACAATTATGTTTGTCTCGAATAGAACTGGAAGCCTTGGCGGTTTTGATATTTACTATTCTGAAAATGGGAAAACACCTGAAAATGCAGGTATCAGAATCAATACGAGCTATGACGAATACCGCCCAATAGTACCCTACTTAAGTCATTTCAATTACTATCCAATGATTTTTTCTTCAAACAGACCAGGAGGAAAGGGTGGTTTTGATTTGTATATGACTGGGCTAAAAGAGGTTTCTTGGCAATAAATTCACTTCTTCTTGCCTTTTGCCAAAGCCTTTTCTTCGTTTTGTTTTACTCTATCAAGTATGATTTTCTTTATGATATCAAGCGGAGCTTCTTGCTTGTAACTGATCTGTAAGGTTCCTTTGCTAATTTTATAATCCTTGAGCTGGACTTGGTATTGCTCTACAATCCCCCCAGGAAAAAAGCTGTAGTGTTTTTTGAATGCTCCGTAATATACCAGAGCTCCTTTGTACTTATAGGCTGGCATTCCATAGCTAATGGTTTCTTCCACTCCCTTTACTGTTGTCAAAACTAAAATCCGAAGTGCCTCCAAAGCTTCTCTTTGTTCAGGGTTTAGTAGAGAAAAATAGTCATCTACATTTTCGAAATGTTCCATATTAGTTGAGTCTAGGATCAGTAGGATAGTTACTCATGACCTTGTATTCACCGCCAAGTCCTCTCATAACCATTCGCCAAAACTGTGCGATGTCATTTTCAAAGACCACGTCCGCGTCTGTTTCGGCTACAATCCAAGAGTTTTTGTTCAGTTCTCCTTCTAGTTGCCCTTCGCCCCATCCAGAATAACCAATGAAAAATCGCACTTGCGAAATATCTACTTTACCCATGTTAATCATTGATTTTAACTCGTCAAAATCACCTCCCCAGAAAACCCCATTTCCTAAGTTGGTAGAATTGGGGACTACTTCACCAAGTGAATGAATAAAGTGCAAGGTATTGTGCTCTACTGGTCCGCCCACATAAACAGGGATATCAAGAACGACCTCCTCAAACATATCTGCTAACTTTATATTAGATGTTTGATTGAGCACCAAGCCAAAAGAACCCAAATCATTGTGTTCGCATATAAGGATCACACTCCGCTCAAAATTGGGGTCTCCCAAAAATGGCTCCGCGATAAGGATATTGCCAGCAGAAGGTTTTACATTCGTCATTTGGTATGAAATTACAGCATTTTATCTTGAAATGAACAAAAAGGAACTAAGGAAATTTTACCTCAAAAAACGAAAAGAGCTTTCGGAAAATAATATCAAATCCAAAAGTAAACAGATTCACGACTTACTTTTCAGTAGGTTGATGATGCACCGTTACGATAGAATTCATTGCTATTTGCCTATTTCGAGCCAAAACGAGGTTGACACATCGCTTATTCTTGACACACTTTTAAAAGACTTCTCTCCTACCCTTTTCGCTCCCAAAATTACTGCCAAAGGTGTCATGACGCACCATGAATTTTCGACTTTGAATGATTTTGAAACCAATAAAATTGGAATTCCAGAACCCAAATCTAAAATTGGCCTTTCTCACGAAGCGTTTTTTGCAACTGAAGACGATATTCTAGTCCTTGTTCCCTTGCTTGCTTTTGACAAAAAAGGATATCGAGTTGGCTACGGAGGAGGATTCTATGACAGATTCCTTGCCCACAAAACAGCCAATACAACAACTGTGGGACTTTCATTTTTTGAAGCCGAAGATAAAATTATTGATATTGATGAGTTTGATATTCCGCTTGATCACTGTGTGACAAATGAGCGGGTTTGGAGTTTTTAGTGTTTCTTTCCTTTTTTCCTAAATGCCTATACTCTGTTTTCTTTTGGGCTAAAGCCCTTTCCGGTTTGGTTTCTTTCCCATACCCACGGGCTAAAGCCCGTGGTAATTACTAATTCGACGAACCGTTACTCTTTAAAACAAAAAAATCCCACAAAATTTAAAAGGTTACGTAATTACGAGTTCTAAGAGTAATACGAAGAACAAGAAATTTCCCACGGGTTTCAACCCGTGGATCTACAAAAAGACCTGAGTCCGCTCCGACTTTAGTCGAAAAATACGAAGAACTACTTCTCGTCCTTTATTATTTCAAAACCGTTCTTTAACAAGTAGTCATCAAACTCTTCTTCCCACGTTTTCTTTTGATGGTGTTGTTCTTGTCTTGCGATGTAAGCTCTTACTTTGGGGATAATAGATTCTGAAACTCCTACTGCCCAGTATTCATCTTGCCACTCGAATTTCTCTTTTAGAAGTCCTTGCTTATTTATCCAAAAAGCAGATTCTCCTTTTATGAGCTGCATTACCTTACTCATTGTTTGCTCCGAACTCAGTGAAATCAAGCAATGACAATGATCCGAATAGCCGTTGACGATGTCTATAAAAATTCCTTTATTGAAACCGTTAGCCTTGATGTGATCCCACATTGCCTTTCTTAATTCTGGAGTTTGAAGATGCGGAATACGGTGTTTTGTACTCCATACAAAATGAATGAATACTCTCACATATGGCATTTTAATAGTGGTTTAATGTACTAAAATACGTTTTTTCTTCTAATTCTCGAATACCTTGGAACCCGTTTTCTTTTGGGCTAAAGCCCTTTTCGGTATGGTTTCTTCTCCTTACCCACGGGCTAAATCCCGTGGTAATTACTAATTCGAAGAAAGTACTTAGACTTATCAAAAAACAAGAATATTCCCACGACTTTTAGGTTGTAGATAAACAAACTGACCGTTGTCCTTTCCGACTTTAGTCGAAACCAACACCTCTTTTTACACTTTTTCTTTTCCTATCACAGATTTCACACTATTTTTGCAGCCCAATTGGACTCAACATCACAAACTAGAAATCAAAAACAGAAGGAATAGACCTGTCCTTCTATTCATCATTAAACTATCCTGCCATGGGTCGGAGGATAAAGTTTAACAAATATGAAAGTTGCAGTTATTGGAGCAACCGGCCTTGTAGGCGGTGAAATCCTAAAAGTATTAGCAGAACGTAATTTCCCAGTTAGCGAGATTATTCCAGTTGCATCTGAAAGATCGATTGGTAAAAAAATTGCATTTAAAGACAAGGAATACACGGTTGTTGGTTACGACGAAGCCATCAAAATGAAACCCAACGTAGCTATTTTTTCAGCTGGTGGTGGAACATCTCTTGAGATGGCCCCTAAGTTTGCAGAAGCAGGAATTACAGTAGTTGACAACTCGTCAGCTTGGAGAATGGATCCAACCAAAAAACTGGTTGTGCCAGAGGTAAACGCTAGCTCGCTTACTGCTGAAGACAAAATTATAGCAAACCCAAATTGCTCAACCATACAAATGGTCGTAGTGCTAAAACCACTACATGACAAATATAAAATCAAGCGTGTTGTTGTCTCAACTTATCAGTCTGTAACTGGTTCAGGAAAAAAAGCTGTTGATCAGTTATTTGATGAAAGAAATGGAAAGGTCGTAAGCGACCCAGCTTACCCACACAAGATTGATTTAAATGTGATTCCTCATATTGATGTATTCCTAGAAAACGGATACACCAAAGAAGAAATGAAGATGATCAAGGAGACTAACAAGATCATGGAAGACGATAGCATCAAAGTAACGGCAACCACTGTACGTATTCCTACAGTAGGTGGGCACTCAGAAGCTATCAATATAGAATTTGAAAACGATTTTGACCTTGCTACCGTTCGCGAACTAATCGCAGCTATACCAGGAGTAATAGTACAAGACGACCCTGCAAATAATATTTATCCTATGCCGCTTAATTCACACGGAAAGGACGAAGTATTTGTTGGTCGAATTCGTAGAGACGAGTCTCAAGCAAATACATTAAACTTATGGTGTGTTGCTGACAACCTCCGCAAAGGAGCTGCAACTAATGCTGTACAAATAGCTGAATACCTTTCGGAGAAAGGTATGATCTAAGATCATAAGTAAAGACTTTATTGGACTAAAAACCTCTTCTATTCGGAGAGGTTTTTTTATATCGCAGCAAAATAATCAATAACCGAAACAAGCCCGTTGTAGGAAACCACAAGCGAAAATACAAGTGCCAGTATCATCCCAATATTTAATAAAAGTGATGCTTTGTACTTTCCCATTAAGCTTTTAATATTTGATAAAACTAAAATACACACAATGACCAATGGAAGAATAAATACATTGAAAACTTGTGATAAAACCTGTATTTGAATTGGGTTTCCACCCCAAAGCACACCTGCCAAACCAATAAGGCAAGATAGCCCCGCAATAAGCTTAAACCTCTTAGAAGAAACATCTAATTCGCCATTTTGAAAATCTGCAATCATCAATGGGGTAATCATTAAAATTGGGAAAATAGAGGACAAACCAGCTGCTACTATTCCAAAAAAGAAAACTACCACCGCAAACTTCCCTGCAACAGGTTCTAGGGTATAGATCATGTCTAGAACTTTGTTGACCACAATGCCTTTTTCAAACAACACAGAGCTTGCAACAGCCATGATGGACCCACTTATTACAAAAATTAAAACAACCGCTAGAATCGCATCTTTTCTTTGATCTTTTAGATTCTCGAGCTTCCACCCTTTTCCTTTAATAAACAAAGGCCGTGAAATAAATGTAGCCGAAGCCATTGTTGTTCCTACAAATGCAGCAACTAACATTTTCCCTCCTGGAACATCCGGTACAGATGGAATCATCCCTCTCACAATTTCTTTACTACTAGGAAGTACTACAAAAAAAGAAATCAAAAATGAAGTCCCCAACACAACTACCATGATCAAAAGTATCTTTTCAAAAACAGTATAAGACCCTTTCCAAATGAGAAAATAGAAACATGAAATAATCAAAAGTGCTATGACCAAAACAGTTTCGTATTCACGGTTTTTTATCGCTGGTACAAAAAGTACCATCATCTCATAAATTGCATTGGAGGTTATTCCTAAAATACCGATTAAGGAGTTCATTTGACCGAAACCAATACCTATAATGATAAATACAGCAAGCACTTTCCCATATTTAAGGTTCTTACGTATTCCGTTTAAAGCCGAAAACCCAGTAACCAAAGCGAAGCGTCCATATGCCTCAATAAGTACGTAAGAGAAAATGCAACTTAGGCAAAGCACCCAAAGCAATTGCATTCCAAACCGGCTCCCAGCAACTGTCATAGAAGTCACACTTCCAGTACCAATTGTAAAACCAATAGCCATAAAGGCTGGGCCCAACGAAAGCAAAATCTTTATTACACTAGAGAAAAAACCTTTCTTTAACTGCATTGATTTTTTTAATTAAATAAGATTTCGAAATCAGACAAATATTAGCAAAGCAATGCCTATGTAGCGTGTTATTGATCACCTACTTAATAACTTAAAACGAAAAAATTCTATGTCGGACTAGCCTTCTTCTTTGAGAATAAAACTTTCTAGTTTCTCAACCATGTTTTTACTACCTGTGAAAAACGGAACTCGCTGGTGTAGTTCTGTAGGCTTTATATTGAGCACAGACGAATACCCATCGCTCTCGCCCCCTCCCGAATGTTTTGCAAGAAAGGCTATAGGGTTACACTCGTACAATAACCTGAGCTTCCCTTCTGGATAAAAGGCTGTACTTGGATAAAGGTAAATGCCTCCCTTTATTAAGTTTCTATGAAAGTCTGAAACTAAGGAACCAATGTATCTTGATGCATAAGGCTCTTTGGTGTCGTCGGCTGCTCGGCAATACTGCAAGTAACTTTTCACTCCATTTGTGAAAAAATCCCTGCTGCCCTCATTTACGCTATATATATTTCCATTTTCAGGAAAAGTCATTTTGGGATGTGATAAGTAAAACACCCCTAAGGCTGGGTTTAAAGTAAAGCCATTCACTTCTTGCCCTGTGCTGTAAACTAGCATTGTGGAAGTACCATATACCACATAACCAGCAGCTACTTGCTCTGAACCCTTTTGTAAAAAATCTTCTAAAACTACTTCCGACTCAACAGGCGAAACTCTTTTGTAAATAGAAAAAATGGTACCCACAGAGACGTTTACATCAATATTGGAAGAACCATCCAAGGGATCCATCAAAATGACATATTTGCTTTTATTACCAGCATTTTTAATGGCAATAAAGCTGTCTTCTTCTTCACTAGCTATTCCACAAACAACTTCCCTTTTTGATAGGGCTTGAATGAAGGTATTATTAGCCATTACATCCAATTTTTGCTGGTCTTCTCCTTGAATATTGGTTTCGCCTGCTACACCCAAAATATCAACTAGGCCAGCCTTGTTAACTTCGTGGTTCACTATTTTGGCCGCCAAACCAATGCCATTTAGGATATTGGTAAGTTCGCCAGTTGAAAAGGAAAATTCATTTTGTTTTTCAATGATAAACTCTCCAAGCGTTTTGTGCTTTATGTCCATTTCCACTTTGTTTTAAAATTTTCTGCCAATCTAATGAGAAGATATAAATATACTATCCTACTCTTTTATTCCTCCCAATATCTTACACCCATTTGAGCTGCCACCAGATACACGATGCTGATTCTTTAATTCTAGTTACACCACTCAACCTCTCACTAAGCCTGCGTATGATGTATTGAAATTCATAAGTGAAACTTAAACGAATCACTTATGAATTGTAGAACATTTATATTCCTAATGCTTGACCTCCTCCTACTTGAATAGTTTCAGCAGTTATAAAAGAGGCGTCATCACTTGCTAGAAATGATACTACCGAGGCTACCTCTTGTGGTTGACCTAGTCTACCCAACATAATATTGTTTTTCCACGAAGCAAAAACTTCTGGCTTGGTTGACTTTATTTGAGCGTGAAAAGGCGTATCGATTGTTCCAGGTGAAACTGCATTTACTCTTATTCCGTCCTCTGCTAAATCTTTTGCAAGAGCTCTTGTAATCGCATGCACACCTGCTTTTGATGTTCCATAAATTCCTGCTCCTGGTCCACCTGCATTCCAACCAGCATTAGAAGTATAATTTATGATCGATGCATTTTTCCCTTTTTTAAGAAAAGGTATCGCAGCTCTTGACGCAAAAAATACCGAGTCAAGGTTAAGTGCCATAACAAATCTGTAAAACTCAGTTGTCATTTCTTCAAACCTTGATCTCCCTCCCAAGCCACCAGCATTATTTACCAATACGTCTATTCTACCATACTTATTCCCAATCTCATTGATATTGGCAGTAACTTCTTCTTCCTTAGTTACATCGAATCCATAATATTCTGCCTTAATGCCTGCTGCAGTAAGTTCTTTAACTCTTTCTGCTCCAGCGGCATCATCTATTCCATTGAGCATCACTGTATAACCGTCTTGTCCTAGTCTTTTTGCTACTTCAAATCCAATTCCACCTGTTGCTCCAGTTATAACCGCTATTTTTCCTTCTGCTTTGCTCATTTTGATGATTTTATTTTTTAGTGTTTTTATTAATTATGAAATCTCCATTAACCATTATGCCGATTTAGGCTTTAATGGCTCAATCTTAGGACATAGGATCCAAATTGCAAGCAATGCTACAATTGCCAATGCTCCACCAATTAAAAATGCGGGTGTATAGTTACCTCCAGTCGTTATTATTGGGACCAAGATGGTAAGTCCTGCTGCACCAAGTTTAGCTGCCATACCTGCAAACCCTGAAAGGGTACCTACTATTTTTCCACTGTAAAGATCACTTGGGATGGTCTGAACATTTCCTATGGCTATTTGAAATCCGAAAAGTAATACTGCCATAATTATTACAGCATTCATCGCAGATTCTGGTGTTCTAAGAAGGAAAAAACATGGAATCATTATTAGACAGCCCAAAGTGATGGTCATCTTTCGAGTTTTATCAATGGACCACCCTGCTGAAATTCTATTTTTGGCTAAGAAGCCTCCAAATAAAGCTCCAATCATAGCTCCTACGTATGGTACCCATGCTGAAAATGCAATTTGTTTAATATCCATTCCAAATACTTCTGACAAGTAGATTGGTATCCAAACTATAAATAGCCACCAAATAGGATCAATTGCAGCCGAGGCTATAATCACTCCCCAACTCTCTTTGTGTTTGAGTAATTGACCAGTTGTAGGTGTATATCCTTCATCGTAATTTCCATCTTTATCAAGGTCTTGATTTCGTTGACCAGAAAGAATAAACTTTCTTTCATCTTCTGTCAACCATGGGTGCGATTTTGGATCAGCTTTAACAATGAACAACCAAGGTATTAACCATAAAAACCCAAGTACAGCAACTACAATAAAAATAGCTTTCCAATCAAAATATAAAGACAATAACCCTATGATCGGATAGGCTACTATACCTCCTATTGCTGCTCCCGAATTAAAAATTCCTTGAGCAAGTGCACGCTCTTTTGTTGGAAACCATTCTGAATTTGCCTTAGCAGCTCCTGGCCAGTTTCCAGCCTCTGCAATACCTAATATTGACCTAAAGATTGAGAAGCTAAGTATTCCTTGAGCAAAGGCATGCAACAAAGTAGCAATAGACCAAACGCCAATTGAAAGTGCAAAACCAATTCTGGTTCCTATCCAATCGAATATTTTACCGAAAAGAGCTTGACCTCCCGCATATGACAATATAAATACTGTTGATATCGTACCATAGATTGCCTTATGCCCATCTGCATCCATTTCAGGAAATAAGTCTTTAGCTATATCTGGCCACAAGGCTCCAAAAGCTTGCCTATCTATATAGTTTATTACAGCAGCCAAAGCCACGAGTCCTACTACCCACCATCTTAAACCTTTTAATTTCATATAGATTTTCTATTTAATTATGACTGACATCTAATTTGTATATAACCACTTCTCCAAAATCCTGTGGGTCTGCATTGTGTTTATCGTTTTTTCCCCATGATGCCGACTGTGTATAGCATCCCGCTTTAAAATAAGAATCAGGAAATTTCAATGCATAGGCTTCAATCAGCTTATCATCGAAATAAGACTTAATCTCATTGTTTTCAACAACCCACTTTATTTTGAAACGAGTACCTAAAATATAATCCATAGTTAATGTTGTTCCTGCTTTCCCGTTGTGGGATAAAAATAATTTTTTGTCTTCAAGTCGGCAGGTTATTACATCATCAAATTCGCCTGTACTATGAATTTGACCAGCCACAACATGTTTCTTATGGTCAGGAACGGCATTTATCGCTTGCTCTATTTCGAGTATATGTTTACCCTCACTCGATTGCCATTTTGCCTCTTTCCCATTTGTCATTTCACGAAACTCACACCTTGGGTAACCTGATCCGCTGGTATGAGCACCTCCTGCATGAGCTCTAAAAACTACCCCATCATTGCTAGAATTCACGAAATAGAAGTCATCAAGAATATATGCATTCAAGGCATCTTGTTTTATTTCATGAGCAACTTTACTTTCACTCCCATCTTTTCCAAATTGATCAAAAGGAATTGTGATTTTCCAGTTTTCTAAATCAATAACCTTTGAAGGTATATTTTTGAGAACCTTATGCTCACTAGGTGTCACATTTTTCTCACAGTTGATAAATAAACCTATAAATACCGTTAGTGCGAAAAGCTTAAATGACTCCATTTTTTCCTTTTGATCTCTTTATGTGGGCTTAGTTATAAAAAATCTTCTCTCATTGGGCTAAAGAAATCCAATAGTACACCTTGCTCTGTACAAACTGCTCCGTGAGGTACATGAGGTGGAATATAAAATACATCTCCAGTCTTAAGCGTTTTGGTTTCGTCTCCAATTGTTACATCAAAGCTTCCGCTTTCTACATAAGTTGTTTGGCTATGAAAATGGTCGTGAATTGGGCCAATTCCTCCTTTCAAAAACTCTACCTTAACAAGCATAAGGTTCTCATCGTATGACATTATTTTTCTACGAATAAGCTCATTTACTTGTTGCCACTCTACTGTGGTATCCTTTACAAAAGTTTCTACTATATTATTTGTCATTTTTATTTTAATTAAAAGGGTTTTAAAGTTTTATGAAAAGGCTAAACCGCCGTTGATATCAAAATTTGCTCCTGTGATAAATGAGGACTCTGGTGAAGCTAAATAAGCCACAAGGTCTGCTACCTCACTTGCTTCTCCTTCTCTACGAAGTGGAGTCATACCTGCAACTTTTGTTCTTACCTCATCTGTAGTAAAAGTATCATGAAAAGTAGTTGCAATCATTCCTGGGCAAAGAGCGTTCACCCGTATTCCTTGAGGACCCAGTTCTTTGGATAGTGATCTCGTATAAGTAGTTACAGCACCTTTAGAAGCCGCATATATTCCAGAGCCTGCTCCACCACCATCTCTTGCTGCTTGTGAAGAGAAATTTACTATTGATGCCCCTGACTTCATAAGCGGAACAACAGCCTGAGTTACCAAAAACAATGAATTAAAGTTTAAGGCCATCACATGGTTGACGAAGTTTTCGTCCAATTCTGATAGCGTTCTTCTTTCAACTAAGCCTCCAGCAACATTGACAAGAATATGTATTTCATCGCCAAAAGCGGCTACCGTTTGTTTCATTAAGTTTGATATATCGTCCGACTTCGTCATATCTCCTTGCACCAATATCGCTTCTCCTCCTACCTCTACGATTTCTTTCACTGTTTGTTCAGCAGATTCTTTGCCGCCAAAATAGTTAACCACTACTTTAGCCCCCATAGATGCAAGCTTAAGTGATGTCATTTTCCCAATATCGCGTCCACCACCAGTGACAATTGCTACTTTTCCTTTAAGGTTTGTCATTTCTGTTCTACTATTTGTTTAAATGTAAACGGCCCTTCCCATTCAACCTGAGTGCTGCCGTTTTTTACTTTGTGTTTTGTTTTAAATGCACTTTTAGCCACACACAAAAGAGACTCTTTGCCATCTTTAGTGACCACTTTTATTACCGAATATTCGTCGGTGTCTATAATATTTTCGATCGATTGAATTACGCCATACGGATTTCTAGCCTTTTCATCTATTGGCGAGTATGCCCCATGGGTTTCAATCACTGAAACAAATGTGGTTTCTTTCATATTTTTCCTCCTCGTCAAAAAGACTGGGTCTCTTCTTAGGTTAAAGTCGGGGTCCGTAGCACCTACCCTACCCATTACTATTTCGTCACCATTTTTTCCCTCTGCGGTATAGGTATAAAACTTGCCTTTTGACAACCAAGAAAACTGAACTTCGGAGTCAACCTCATTTGTTGCAGCTTCTTTCCATATGTGTTGATAACCAGCTTCCTTGCCCAGCTTCTCAAGACTCTCAAAAGTTTTATACTTAAAGTTGGATTCTAAAAACTGCCCTTGGTAGTATAGTGGAAGGTCATATTGCTTCACCTCATTTGACTTGACATTAAAAACATCAATCAATAGAGCGTTTCCTAGAACAGACTCGTCTATAGAAAACAAACCTCTCCTCATCGTAACTCCTGGATAAGACTTTGTGTCTTCAGCACAAATTCCCTGTACTTTCGGATTTGAAAAGTCTTTAAATATCAATGCCGGTGCATACTTTTCGGCCTCGTCTGGATCGCCTAGTGAATGTGACTGTTCGTTTACAGCAACTGTATTGTGAGCTATTGTTTGCTTGGCGAATGTCGTATTTTCTTTGAGGTAACCCCCTCCTCCTTTTTGTTCAATATTAACAAAGCGAGCCATTCCGTAGTCTTGAACTACCTCTTCCCCATTGTCATAAAATGAATACGATAATTTGTCAAAATGACCGTGCCCCATTCCCTGACTTCCGAATTTGAAAAGTACTTCTTGATTACTGGCGTTTCTCAAAATACCCAAACCTCCTAAGTCGCCATTTTTGCCGTCTGAGAAGACTTCTGACTTACGAATCAGCGGTTTTTTGTCTTTCAAGTTTAATGCTACAGACATTCCCGATGCATCCAAAAGAACCTCGCCCTGTGATTCTGCTACGGATAGTAAACTTGGGTTTTCTCCTCCGTATTTATAAGCAATGTCCACTGCTGCAATAAGCGACGAATTGTAAATCGACATTCCCTTTTGAGCATCATTGATTGGGAAAAAGTCTCCCTTCACATTGCTTTCAGCCAAAAGCGTATTTATTGATTTTAGGAGTGCTCCATCACTGTATTTAAATATCCCTATTTCCGGTTGTGCATTTTCTATACTTAGAGCAAATATGATAAATGGATAAATTGCATACCTGTGGTAATATGGTCCTTCCGAATAGATTCCATCAGGGGAAAACAAGCCGTCAATTTGAGCTAAAAACCCTTTGCTTTCTGATTTGATTAATGCTCCATCATTGTCGTGAGCATCATCTGCAATGTTATCGTTTGGTAAGCCGTATAAGGCATAATCTACTAAAGTTTTATCGCCAATCGCCAAGCCTGTCATCCCTACAGCCGCACATGCCCAAGTACTGTGGTTATGTATTCTATTAAAAAACTGAGGGTTTTCTACCGATAGGAAGAGTGCATGTGGCTTTAATAATTCATTTATAATTCTATTGCGATCTTTGGTACTCAAACTCTCCGAAATATTTGAATAAGCAAGACTCACACTTACTAACCAATTGGCATCATTCAAACATTGCCAAAATAACTTCCCTCTAGAATAAGACCTTGTCTCTGGGTGTAATCCTAGTGTAGGGTACAAATCCGCATACTTCAATAGCATGTCCTCTACATAGCTAGCATATTTTGCTTCTCCCGTTATCTTATATAGGTAGCTAGATTGCTCCATTCTAAGATAATTTCTTCTATGGGTTTCATGTGTATAGCCACCTGCCATATCCGTTGGAATAGGCACGTCGGACCCTAGAACTATTTCTTTGTCTACCGTTTCTTTAACCGATTGTAACGTTTTATCAAAGAGGGGTGCTTTTCCCAAATTTGCCTTGACAAAAGCTACTTCAGCATCTTTAAAAACAATAGATGCGGGCCTTTGGGCGATGGTTTTACATCCAAAAGCCATTGAAATTAAGGCGACAAATAGAAAGATTTTACTCATCATAATAAACCAATTTGTTTGTTATCGTCTCCTTTAACTCCTTCAAACTTTTCGTTAGAAATATTTAAAGATTGAAAGCCCTCTCCTTTTACATCTACGACTTGTGACTTGTCAAGGTAGCAATTGTGAATAGTGTTGGATGGCTCACCTACTGTAAGTTGAAATTTCATAGCTGCTGTTTTATTAAATATGCTATTCTTTATAATGGCAACTTGAGCACCAAGTAGGTTCAATGATGCTTTACTTTTGTTTTTAGACGAAAAACCAACGTTTTCGAAATAACAATGGTCTACGAGTAGCATTCCGGCAGTTGTACTTTCATCAGTACCTCCACGATAAAACTCTAAAGCTGCTCCTCCAATATCCTTAAAACTACAGTTTTTTAATATTACAGCTTCAGCGTTGTAAATTCCGATATCGTCAGATTCTTGATCCAATGCGACCACAGCACCTGAAACTGTTTGAAAGCTAGAGTTCGTAACCGAAATAGTATCAGCAAATGTAGATTTAGAGACCCTTATTACATTAAAACTATTATTGATATCAAGGTCAACAAATTCACAGTTATTGATAAGCAGTTTGTAGTTCTTATTCATGGAATATTTACTCGTGCTTATTACCGAATTTAATGGGCCATCTGGAGCATCGGCTCCATCTATTAATAACCCTTCTAATTTTAGACTTCCCTCATTTTCAATCGTGAAAAGTGATTTTGTTTCAAATAATATCTTTGATTTGGACTTGGAAACTATAGTCAATGGGTGGTTAACGATAATAGACTTTGAGGTATTAAAAGTCCCTTCCACAAGCTCCAAAATATCTCCGGGTTGAGAGTTAGTAATTGCTTCATAAAGTGTATTAAGTCCGGGCTTAACATTAATTATTTTACCTGAATCAAAAGCAATTACTTGGGTTGGGCTTTTGTACCACTTAACTCCCGTATTTTCTCTGTTGGCAAAATCATTTATCTGTGCACCCACTTTTATGTTCTTGTTTTTGGGTGTCAATAATCCTTTGTCGTTTCTTTCGTAATCAAAATCCGAGATTTTAAAACCCTTGTCAGTTGGAGCAATAATGTTTTTTGATATTAGATTTTGGTCAAGCGTAATTCCAGAAATATCATCAAAGATTCCAAACATATTTGGAGACTCAGAGTAAAATAGGTTTTTACATACCTCAGTGGTTTGAGGTATTGCACTTCTTTCACCATCACTCCCTGCACATAATTCAATGTGATCACAGTTGATCAATGTATTATTAGATGCCTTAGATTCCTTCACAGATACATACCTGTTCAATGGCGAGTTAGGAACACCATTCATGATCGTTAAAGCTCCTCTAAAACGGTTTCCTGTAACTCCTTCTAGGTAATTATTTATTACTGTCTGCTTTTCATTAATAATTCTTATTCCTCCGGTGTTAGTCACTCCGTTTCCAAAGAAAACATTACCCTCCACAAGCGTTTCGTTTCCGTGTCTCATGGTCAGTGTACCCAAGCATTCAAAAAATGTATTGTATCTGTACGTATTCTGATTAGACTTATTAGAAATGATTTCGTGCTCCCCATTACAACGATCGAAGTAATTAAACTCAACAATGGATTTTGAATTCATCATTGAATAGTGGCTTGTCCCTATTCTTAAAGTCTCTCCACCATTTGAACCTAAGTTTTGACGTGGCCCAAAATAGTTATGATCTATAAGGTGATTATTCTCAACACTCTCAGGACTATTTAAGCGTACTGTAAGCGTTACTCCTTGGTTTCTTTTGTTCAAAAAACTACAATGGTCTACTCTGTTGTTTTTTCCATAAAGAACAACCCAAGCTTCCACATCGTACCTTTCAGAACCATTAAAATTATCAATTACAACTTCTGTTAAGCGGCAGTTATTTGCTAAGTTCTTGGAATCCTTTTTGAATGAAATCAACTCAGATGTAGGTGAATGTCCATTTCTGAATATCAGGCCTTCAATTACAAGGTGCTTACCCGATATTCTCAAGTTAGATTGCTTTTCAAGGATTACTTTTCCCTTTTCCTGAGCTTTAAGTACTATTGGCTTAGCCTCTGTTCCTTCTGCAGAAAACAATATTTCTGTATTGGACCAAACACCATTTGCCATTATAATAGTATTACCGGGCTTGGCTTTTTGAATTGCTTCTTTTAGCTCTACGCCTGTTTTAACAAGGTTTTGTCCAAAAGATTGAAACGAAACCAGCAATAAAAGAAAAGGAATTAGTCTTAACATAGTTGAATAAATAAGAGAGGGGATTTATCCCCTCCCATGTTTTGTGTTTATTAATATCCTGGATTTTGCGTCAATAAGCCCTTACTAAGGTTTATTTCTCTCTGTGGTATTGGTAACAGTAAATCTGTTGTAGAGAAACTGTATCCGTTATCAGTAGAATACTTTGAAAGTACATTTTCTGCAACGCCAAAACGAACTAGATCAAAAAACCTGTGATTTTCAAAAGCCAATTCTACCCTTCTTTCATTTAAAAGGTCTTCTTTAGAGACTGAAGTAATCGCATCTGTTAATCCTGCTCTGTTTCTCACAGCTTGAAAAGAAGTAATTGCAGCTGCATCGGTAGTTTCTGCACCACCTGCCATGATTGCCTCAGTATGCATTAATAATACATCGGCATACCTAAGTACTATCCAATCATTACCAGCAAGGTTAGGGTTAGAAGACGAAGGAGCAATTCCTAAGTTTTCATCACCATTTGGCAAATATTTCACTACTTGATCAAATTGGTTCTGAAGTGCATCTTGTCTGTAAGAATACTTCGCTCTCTCTCCACCTAAAGCATCAATTGCTGATTTCGCTTCTGCTGTTACATAATTAACACCAGTTGTTCTTCCTACTGCGTTTAACCATTCTCCAGAGAAGTTTTGGCTATCACTAGATAAGTCAGACATGTATCCAATAGCAAAGATTACTTCACTGTTACTTTCATTATAGAATATATCCTTAAAATTAGACTCAAGAGAATATCCCGAAGCCATTACACTTTCTAAAAGTCCTCTAGCCTCAGAATACTTCCCTTCGGTTAAATACACTTTCGCCAAAAGTGCCTGAGCTGCTGCTTTAGAAGCTCTAGTTCTATACTTGTTCGTTAAGCTTGCTACTGCTGTAGTTAAATCACTTTCAATAAGGCTATAAATAGATGCAGTGGATTCTCTTGTAAATTGTATTTCCTTATCAAGAGGCGAAATAACTTCACTAATTAAAGGAATATCACCGTATAACCTTACTAGATTAAAGTAAGCATATGCTCTTACGAACTTTGCTTCAGCTTCAAAAGCCGCTTTTGTGCCTCCATCAGTTACAGCATCTAAGTTTGCTAAAACGACATTTGCTCTAGAAATTACATTATAAAAACTCGCATAGTAGTCTGTAATGATACCATTGTTAGGAGTGATAGTATAATTCTCAAATTCCGCTTGCTCACCTTCACTGGATTTCGTTTTGGTGTTATCACTTCTCATTTCAGTTAAGTAAAACTCGTACATCACACCATGGTTATCGCTGGTATTTGTTGAGTTACGGCCTTGAATACCGTCATACATGTTAATTACTGCTGTTTCAACCTCAGAGGCATTTTTATAAAAATTAGCAGAAGTTATACCCGACGTAGGTGCTGGTTCCAAATAAGATTCGCCACATGAAAATGATAGCCCTCCTATCAGAAGAATGATTAAATAATTTATTCGTTTCATAATATCTTAAATGTTTTTAATTAGAATTTTACACTTAAACCAATAGACTTAGTACTGTAGATCGGTGAACCCGCTCTTTGGTAACCATAGTTTGTTGGGCTAGTTCTGTCAATAGACTCAGGATTAAACCCTGTATAGTCTGCAGCCGTTTTGTAAAATAAATTCTGGCCTGACACGTAAATTCTTAATGCGTTAATTTTTAATTTACTTAGAATATCTCCCGGTAAAGAGTAACCTATATTCACGTTTCTAAGAGCGATATAAGATGCATCTTGCACGATGTCATCAGTAAATATTTTTTGCTTAATGAACTCTTGGTCAGGTGTATCACTAATAAAATCTTGACCACTATTGAATTGATTAAATATATATTGGTCTCCCATGTTTCTCACTTTTGCACCATGAGAGCCTTGGAACATAAAGCTAAGGTCAAATCCTTTAAACTTGAAGTCATTCGTTAAGCTCCAAATAAAGTCAGGGTATGGGTCACCAAGAGAAGTCTTATCAGCATCTGTGATTTTTCCATCACCATTCAAATCTTTCACATAAACATCTTGTGCTTCTGCACCGATTGGGTGGTAAGCATTCTTTAAATATTCAAGCGGAATATCTCTGTCTACAACCCAGCCATAAAAAGTAGAAATTGGCTGACCTACTAGATTGATCCACTCTGAAGCTCTTTTACTGTCAACCGCAGAAATCTGTCCGTCTGAATCGGCAAAGTCAACTAAAGTATTTTTATTGGTCGTTGCAATGATAGTAGTGTTCCAGTTGAACCCTTTACCTGTAAAGTTTCTTGTTCTTAATTCGAACTCAAGGCCTTCGTTTTTAACTTTACCTAAGTTCACTAAAGCTGAATTAAAACCAGTTGTAACCGATATAGGGTTGTTTAACAATAGTTGGTCACTGTTTCTTTGATAATAATCGAATGAACCTGTCACCCTATTATTAAATAAGCCAAAATCAATTCCTGGGTTAAACTCTACCAATCGTTCCCACTGAAGTTCTGCATTTGCAATGTTTGCTGGATTAAACCCACCTACTAATGCACCGTCAACAACTGCTGTTGTAGCTCCTAAAAGAGCCAAAGATGGATAATAGTCTACAAGAATATTACCTGTACTTAAACTACTACCCGAACTACGGTCTGGATCTGCACTACCTGTATTAAGAAAGTCGTTACCTGTTACACCGTAACTAGCTCTTAATTTCAAGTTTGAAACTACTTTACTGTTTTTAATAAAGTCTTCTCTCGCAATGTTCCAACCTACAGATGCCGCTGGGAAATTTCCATATTTGAAATCGCTACCAAATATTGAACTACCATCGCGTCTTAAACTTACAGAAGCCAAAAATCTGTCGTCATAAGCGTAATTAACCCTTGAGACATATGACATTCCTGTTTTTTTCCAATCGAAAGCATTTGCGTTAGTAATGGTTGTGGCATTCGAAATGTTTTTCACCAAATCATTCGTGTATCCATTTCCGCTTATTGAAGAAAGGAAGAAATTTCTATTTTCACCTACAAAACCTAATACAGCACTTACATCATTCTTTCCAAAGCTATTGTTGTATGTAAAGAAGTTGTCTGAAATCAAGTACAGCTCGCTTTCGTACCCTTCACTCATAGATGCAGCAGATGCTCCGTTTCTATTAGACAATGTCCCTTGCCATCTCGATCTTCTTGTGTCTTGAAAAGAGCTCGAGAATGTAGTTCTAAAACTTATGTTTTTAGTGATGTTATACTGTCCATATATACTTCCAAATATTTTGAACTTGTTGTCATATCTCTCTCTTTCTAATACTTTCGCTGCAGGGTTAGTATTTGAAGTATTTGAGATATCTACTTGACCGCCATCTCCATTTAAATCGTAGTTGTCAAAATGACGTTGAAGTGCATAGTCTCCAACTTGCACATTGGGATATGTTCCTCTATCTACATATTGAATCGTGTTTGCATCGTGATATACTGGCAACCAATTTGTTTGTCTCAAAATATCGTGAGTAGAACCATCAAACCTTCTTCTCTTTGTCATAGAAGGTGACAAGTTGGCTCCGAAAGAAACCTTATCATTTATCTTAGTATCTAATTTAAGGTTTAGTCCATACTTTGTAAAATTGTCGGTAAGAAGAACACCCTCGTCATTTAAGTAGTTAAGCCCAACACTGAAGTTGGTTACCTTGTTACCTCCTCTAAAACTAAGTGCGTGGCTGTTTATGTTTCCACCATCGAAGATTACATCTTGCCATGACCTATCTACTCCTATTAGTTGTTTGTAGGCAGTTTTATCAGATATTTCACCCGTAGCAGCCAACTCAGCCGCTGCTGTTTCTGCAATTGAGAAAGTATAAGCATCACTATGTCTTGCTTCTTTAATTCCTGTGAAAGCATTGTAACTAAAAGTTGGCTTTCCATTTCCGCCAGATTTGGTCGTAATCATAATGATGCCATTGGCTCCCTTTGAACCATATATAGAAGAAGACGCCGCATCTTTCAATACTTCAAAAGACTCTATATCATTCATATTTAATGAACCCAAGAAATCTGAACTTACAATAACTCCATCCACCACAACAAGTGGTTGAGAGTCACCCGATAAAGATCCCACTCCTCTAATTGTAATAGTAGGTGCTGCACCAGCTTCTCCATCAGTTGCTTGAATGTTTACTCCAGACACTTGCCCTATTAAAGCATCATCAACTCTAGCTACTGCAATTTGGTCAAGGTCGTCGTTAAGAACTTTAGAAATTGCACCCGTAGAGTGACTCTTTTTCATTGTCCCATATCCTATAACTACCACCTCTTCCAAAAGAGCGGCGTCTTGCTGCATCACAATGTTAATAGTTGATTGACCACCAACTGCAACAACTTTATCTTCGTAACCAATGAAACTAAATACAAGTGATGCGTTTTCAGGTACATTTAATGTGTAATTACCATTCACCCCAGATACTGTCCCTGTGGTTGTTCCTTTTATAAGGACACTTACTCCAGGGAGAGCCGAGTTATCCTCACTTGCGGTCACTTTCCCGCTTACCGTTTTGTTTTGACCAAAGGAGTTGGTGATAACACCAAAAACCATTGCCACGGTCAACCCGTTGATCAAAAGCTTTTTAAAATGTAAAATAAATCTTGATTTCATAATCAATTAAAGTTTAGGTTAAAAGTAGAATTCTTGGAATAATACAATTATGGTTAATATTTATGAGCGTCTCAACGCTTTAACTACTTCACTAAACTAGGGGTTAAAATTGAACTATCAATAGATTTTATTTGATAAAAATGAGTTTTTTTGACCATTTTTTAACCGAAACGTTTCCGGCAACGCTATCGGAAACGTTTGCACTAAATTGACAAATATTGAAATTTTACATATTTTTATCATGCTTTTGTGATATTTCTAAAATGTTTTGAATTTAAGACAGGCCTTTTTTGCTCTTGATTTATATTTTTCGGATTATAAAATCTTGAAATAATGAAAGGTGGCTATTTAAAAGTTATAGGAAAAAGCACTAAAACTATAAGTATTTAAATACGAGCGAATTAATTACTTTAACCTAAGCCATACCTGCTATATTTCTTACACACGACACATAATTTGATATTGGTTTAAGAACTTTGGGCTGGCAAAATATAAACCTATTGCTAATCGACTGAACTGAATTCTATTTCTCAGCTCAGTTGAGTTAAGGTTGGCTTAGTTGTTTTACTGATTGAGTTTCGTATTTGCTGTACGAATTTTGAATACACCGTTTTCAGAAAGAACTTTTCACCCTAAAATTGACTCCCCTGTTTTCGCTACTATACTATACAGCAAATAACTTCTAGGGTGCTTCAACCACTACCACTTGTCGATATACTGTAGCATACGAATGTAGAATTAATTATCGGCCATAGTGATTAAGGCTTTTTAACCGCATTGTGTGTTTTTAGCCAATCCTCTCCTTTTTTGTCCAAAAAGAAATCCATCCAGATGTAGTACATTTCTTTACCCTCATCAACTTTTACCGAGTGGCTAGAGCCTAGAGGAATGTATAGTAAAGAATAGGCTGGAAGGTTTATGTTGGCATTATCGGCATAAACAACCACATCATTACCCGCGAGACCAAGAAACAATTGTTCTAGCATCCCATGTTCGTGTGGGTCCACCTTATCTGGGCCTGGAGCTTGTACTGTCCCCATTGCAATTCTTGGAATATACTTATTAGGAAAAATAGTCCTGCTTATTGTGTTTGGGCTTTTAATAGGTTCTGTATAAGCCTCACAGTCAGTAAATTTTCGAAAATAAATTTCTCCCGTGTTTTCTTTTGGAAAATCCTTTAAATCTAACTTATCCTGAGCGGTCAGCTTGCTCGATATTTTCAAGCAGTGCAGGGTGTCATTCTTGTTTGCGGTTATAGTGATGTTATTTACTGCGTTTTGAACAAGTACTGTTTCAGGAACTATGTCAAACACTTTATCTTCAGCTTGAACTTTCCCGTTTCCTTTAATGAACAAAAAAATGTTTCTGTGGCTATCGTCTTGAAGTTCTCTTTTTGCAACATCTCCTGTAAAAGAAATTTGTGTTACGGTGATTCCTCCAATCTCATTTTCGAGTATTGTTTTACTGTATTCTTTCGCATTTGCCTGTAACTCCATTGACAAATGTTCCACTGGAATTTGTTGTCCAAAACACAACACGGAGGACAGTATTGCTGTAGAAATAGCTATTAATATGGTTCTTATTCTCATTAACCTAATTATTAATTTTTGTTCAATTTTAAACCGCTAGGGATATTCTATTCCAAAAATCTGAACGGAGCTTTCAAACTACCTATGAAAGAAAAATGAAAGCTCCTATTCAGATATTTTAGATTACGGTGAAATTAATCCCCGATTATTCAACTTGTCATTAATATTAGTACCCAGGATTTTGAGGTGCTAAATTTGCATTTCTTACTAACTCATTGGCTGGCAATGGAAATAAGTAATCGCGATTTGATTGAAATTTTGCTTTTGCTCCTTCTAGCCCAGAAGCACTGAATACTCCATTTGGACCGTCTGCCAATTTTCTTCTAGCAATGTCGTACCATCTTTTGAATTCGAAAGCCAATTCCCACTTACGCTCTTCAAGTACCATTGTTCTAAAGGCATCTTGACCTAAGCTTGAAACATCCGCAGGAAATACTCTTGGGCTAGTACCCGCTGCCCCATTTCTAGCTCTTGCTCTCACTCTATTTACATAACCCGCTGCCTCAGCAGAACCTGGTGTGATTTCATTCAAAGCTTCTGCAGCAATTAATAATACCTCTGCATAACGCATCATGATGTAGTTACTTTTTGTATTTCTTCCATTACCTTCTGCGGCTGGACCTGCCTTACGAGTATACTTTGCAATGTGAGGACGGTTATCTCCGGCAGAGAAGTACTTTGTGAAATTCGTATATGGCTCCACTTTTCCTTTAAATACTGCAGTAGTATCTAAACTAACTGATTTTCTGTAGTCTCTACCATCCCAAGCTTTAT
The DNA here is from genome assembly GCA_900230115.1 of Spirosomataceae bacterium TFI 002. Taxonomy (NCBI): domain Bacteria; kingdom Pseudomonadati; phylum Bacteroidota; class Cytophagia; order Cytophagales; family Spirosomataceae; species Spirosomataceae bacterium TFI 002. The sequence goes on from LT907983.1 coordinate 2,464,772, forward strand.
AAACACCCATAGAAGGAACAGATACAGACCATCCTCCACCATATCCGTATTGATCATCTGCTCTAATTCCCGTAAAGGCCGCTTGATAGTCTCTACCTTGATCACCATTAGATTGACCTATAAAGTCAATAACAAATAGTGGCTCTTTGGAAGCATCAATTTTGGTAACGTCAAATAAGTTTTGGAAGTCAGATTCTAGACCTAAGTTATAAGTAGACTCTTTGCTTATAATGTCTTTTGCTTCGTTATATGCATTTTGAAAATCTCCCTGTGTTAAATAAACATCTGCCAAAAAAGCACTCGCTGCTGATTTTGCAGGTAAAGCTCTTGTTACTTGTGTATTTGGCAACCATTCCTTAGCAAACTTTAAATCAGCAATTATCTTTTCATATACTGTACTTGCCGGAGTTTTACTAATTGACGAAGCCGCTTGAATGTCAGTTACTGGAGCGTCCAAATATGGAATAGCACCAAACTGTCTTACCAAGTGAAAGTATACAAACGCTCTTGCAAAATAGGCTTGTGCTACTACTTTGTTTTTTGCTGCTTCACCTGCTTGTACCAAATCAGCACCTGCAATTGCTTGGTTTGCTGCACCTATTATTTGATATGCTTTAGGCCAATAACTAGCTATATTTGAATTATCAGCAAGCACAGCTACATCATTGAACTGAACCCTTTCTGGGTTTGTGACATTGACATTGAGGTCAACCATATCACTACGCAACATAAGAGACATTGACATCTCCCTTGACATAAAAAACCTGTGACCCATGTGTCCGTAAGCTCCATTTACGGCAGTCTGTATATCACCCACAGATGTGAAAAAACTTTCAGGTGCTAACAATCCAACAGGATTCTCTTCTAAATCGGAACAACCCATTATTGACAATCCAGCCAATAAGAATAAGAATTTATATTTTTTCATCTTTCTGATTATTTAAAATTTTAAGTTTAAACTAAAGTTGACAGATTTTACTGTTGGGAAATTTCCAAAATCGAAACCTTGAGTAGTATTTCCTGATGAACTATCACCACCACCAGCACCGAAGTAACTTACTTCAGGATCTAGTCCAGAGTATTTAGTAAAGGTTAATAGGTTTTGTGCACTTACAGATAGCCTGATGTTTTCCATACGTAGTTTTTGAGCAAAATCAGAAGGTAAACTATATCCCAATGCTATGTTTTTTAATCTAGTGTAGCTTCCATCCTCAACAAAGCGAGACGAAATCTCTCTTCCTCTGTTTCCAACTACACGAGGAATATCAGTATCCGTATTTGTTGGAGTCCAAGCATTTAAAACATCTCTAAGAGCATTAGAATCTCCGTTTAACAATTGTACTCTTGTAAGGTTAAATACATCCCCACCGTAAGCTCCTTGAAAGAAGATATTTAAGTCAAAGTTTTTGTATGAGAAGTTGTTAGTAATACCCATTGTAAAGTCTGGGTTTGGGTTTCCAATTATTTTTTGATCCGCGGTTGTAATTGCACCACTTCCATCTACATCGGTAAATAATGGGTCACCAGCTTTAGCTCCTTGAAAAGTAGCTGTTCCTGCAGGTAAGTTATCTCCCTGAAAAACACCTTTGTATTCATAGCCCCAAAAAACACCTGCAGCTTCACCTTCTCTCAATACGTGTGTACGAGCTACACTAAAATAACCTGGAGACGCATCTAAAAATACATCAATACCATTTATCAATGATACTACCGTATTTTTATTGGTAGACCAGTTAAAATCCGTTGACCAGCTGAAGTTAGCTTTGTTAACATTTCGTGTATTCAAAGTAGCTTCAAACCCCTTATTATTAATTTCCCCTACGTTTCTAATACTAGCCAATGTCTGAAACCCAAGATATTCTGGTTGGCTTTGATCGGCCAATAAAAGATCTTTTGTATCAATGTTGTAGTAGTCCAAGGCTAGAGAAACTCTATTATTGAACATGCCTAAGTCTAAGCCAATGTTAGTTTGGTAAGAGGACTCCCATTTCAAATTAAGGTTAGCAGACTGATCTGGCACAACAGCATTTACTACCTGTCCGTTTATTCCGGTAAATATGGTTCCAAATTTTGCTAAAGACTGATAAGCATCAATGGCTTGGTTACCAGTAACACCATAACTAGCTCTTAGTTTCAAGTTTGAAATTTTATCACTGTCTTTTAAGAAGCTCTCATTTGAGATTCTCCAACCAATCGCACCAGATGGGAAGATTGCATATTTGTTGTTTGCAGCAAAGTTAGAAGCACCGTCTCTTCTTACTGTAGCAGTAATCAAGTACTTATCATCATAGTCAAAATTTAACCTTCCAAATTGTGATTGAATTTCTTGTTCTGTGAAAGAAGAAGTAGGTACCGTCGTAACAGAACTTCCGGCCAAATTAAAGTAAGAAAAGCTGTCAGAAGTAAAACCAGAAGCACCTGCAGAGAATCTTTCGGTAGCTGACTTTTGATATGAATAACCAGCCAATAGAGATAAGTTACCTTTCCCAATTCCTTTATTATAAGTTAAGTAGTTCTCACTCAAAAGATTGGTTTTTCTAAAGTTGGCAATACTAGCCTTTCCGCCCGTACCACCACCAGCTGTAATTATTAATGTAGATGGTCTGAAAAGTCCGAATGTTTGATTTGCAGAACTAAAACCTAAAGTTGTCTTAAATGTCAAGTTCTTTATGATTTCATAGTTGGCGTATAGGTTTGCTCTGTAATCATCTGACTTGGTATTATTTACACTTTCAGTAGCAACTGAGTAAGGATTATCAATGTTGTCGCCTATTGAGTTTATAGAGTTTAAGCCATTTGCGTCTTTCACTCCTAGGTCGGGTATAAACCTGAACATCAAAGAAATAACATCATCTCCACCACCATTGGCTGTTTCTCCAGTTGACTGGGTAGGAACTCCATCTTTGACTCCGCGATTACCATATACATTGAATCCGAGTTTCAATTTATCAGTTAGCTGAGCATCTATATTAGAAAGAAAAGTGATTTTCTCGTAATCAGAGTTTACGATTACACCGTTTTGCTTAAAGTAGTTAGCTGAGGCATAAAAGTTAACGTTTTCTTTTCCTCCCGAAAAAGAGAACTGATGATTGGAAGTGTTACCAGTCCTGTACAATAGGTCTTGCCAATCAGTATTTGCTGGCCCTTGAACATAGCTTGGGTTTATTGCCTGTTGATAAGTCGCAAATTCACTTGCATTCAAAAGATCCAATCTGTTTGCTGTATTTTGAACAGAATAGTTAGAGTTCAATTCCGCAGATAGCTTTCCACTTTTTCCTTTTTTCGTAGATACCAAGACCACTCCATTAGAGCCTCTAGAACCATAAATTGCAGTGGCAGAAGCGTCTTTCAACACCTCAATAGATGCTATGTCATTTGGCTGAGGCATTGTTGCACCCACAAAACCGTCAACAACAATAAGTGGAGTACTACTCGCACTAATAGAAGTATTACCTCTTATCTTGATACTGATAGGAGCTCCTGGTTCGCCACCATTATTTGACTGAACCACAACTCCTGCAGCACGCCCTTGAAGAGCTTGTTCTGCATTTGATAAAGGAAACGCATTTAACTCTTCAGATTTGATTGAAGATACTGCACCAGTTATGTCACTCTTTTTTTGTGAACCATATCCTACTACAACTACCTCCTCAAGAAGGTCTGAACTTAATAGAAGTGATACATCCACACGACTACGATTGCTTACTAATACCTCTTGCTTCGAATATCCAATAAAACTGAATACTAAAGTTGCACTCTCAGGTACTTTTAATTGATAATTCCCGTCCGAATCGGTTATTGTTCCATTTGAACTACCCTTTACGATTACACTCACTCCGGGAAGTGTTGCGTTATCCTCACTAGCAGTAACCTGACCACTTACTGTTTTATCTTGACCATAAGTCTTGACTAACATTCCAAAAACCATTGCCACGGACATTCCGCTTATCAAAAGCCTTTTACATTGAGAAATAAGTTTTAATTTCATATTGAAACTTTGTTTGGGTTTAATAACATTTTAGAAATTTCAGTTCTTTAAATAATACAATTATTTTTAACGGACGACGAATATGACACACGTCAACTATTTAGCTAAGCTATGAGCTAAAATTGAATTATCAGCAGATTTATTTTAATAATAAGAACTTTTTTGAGCCATATTTTGGCGAAACGATTGCGGAAACGTTTCCGAGAACGTTTGCACAATTTTAATAAATTATTGAAATATTACATTTTTTTATTGTATTTTTGGCAAAAGAAGAAAAATTGGAGGATTTGATTGAAATATTCCAGCATAGCTATTTTGGGTACACTAGTTGAACAATCTTGAAATAATCAAATATGAGAAGTAAAGCTCCGACCATTAAAGACATCGCGAAAGAAGTAGGCGTTTCTATCTCAACGGTTTCTAGGGCATTGAGAGATATGCCAGAAATTTCGGCGGAAACAAAAAAAAGGATACTCGACTACTCCAAAGAAATTGACTACCAACCCAATATGGTTGCGACTAGCTTGGTAAAGCGGAATTCACACCTTATAGGCGTTCTAGTACCTAACATGGATTACTTCTTTGCTACTGCAGTAAAAGGAATTGATGAGGCAGCCATGGAAGCAGGTTATACTGTTGTAATATCTCAATCAAACGAGTCTTACGGAAGAGAAGTCGCAAATACGCAGCGGTTAATCAACTCTCAGGTAGAGGGCCTCATCGTATCGCTGAGTAGTGAGACTCAGAACCTCGATCACTTTAAAAGAATACAAAAGAAAGAAATACCCTTGGTTATATTCGACAGAGATTGTCCTGAATTAGAGGCATCAAAGGTTTTGCTCGATAACGAACAAGGTGGGTGGCTAGCTACTAAACACTTGATAGAACAAGGTTGCAAAAGAATTGCTTTTTTAGGTGCTCAAAAACAACTCTCCATTAGTATTAGTAGAGAAAAAGGCTACCGAAGAGCTTTGGAAGAAGCCGGAATTCCTTATCGCCCTGAATTGATCATTCATGGGGAATTCGACAAAGATGACGCCTACATTAGAACCATGGAAGAGCTAAGAAAACAACAAAAACCAGACGGTATTTTCGCAGTGAGTGATAGACTTGCTATAGGTTCCTACATGGCAATTAAAGACAAGGGGCTTAAAATGCCAGAGGACATCGCTCTTGTTGGATTTAATGATGAACCTATCACTAGCTTACTGTTTCCATCAATAAGCAGCATATCACAGCCAGCATTTGAAATGGGTAAAACTGCAGCAAGGTTATTTATAGAACACCTAAACAGTGAATCCTATATGGACCACAAAAAAGTGGTTTTCAAACCTGAACTCATCATTAGAGATTCATCGAATAGAAATAAGTAACATTTGCTTAGGGTACAACTTTATAAACCATGCCATCTTGCTTGGTAAAAAAATATAGCTCGCCATCGGCATCTTTTCCCATCCTAAGATCTGCCCGCCAAGAGTTTTGAGTGAGATCATTGAACGAAACTATTTTACCATCGAGCGATACTTGAAACTCTTTGACCTCTGCCCTACTTCCTTCCAAAACATCTTTTTCTTCCACATAAAGCAGACGAGTATATGAGATACTCGAAAAGAAAATCTTCCCTTTCATAGCTGGAACCTTGGTACCTGTATATTCCAGAATTGTAGAAATAGCTCCTATCTCGTCATGATCTATTTCAACAGCAGGTAAATTAAAATCATTTAGAGATTCATTGGGTGGTATATCGTACACATTATCAAGGTCCCCTAGCTCATTTATTCTTAGACTCCCCTCACGAAGCGGCCAACCAAAATCAGAGCCTGGATGTGCTAAATTGATAGTCTCAATTTGTTTTTGACCAATATTTGCAATGAGAAGTTTGCCCGAAGTGGTCCATGTAAATCGGTGGGGATTCCTAAAACCCATACAATAAATCTCACCCCTATTTGCAGTACCTGCATATGGGTTACTCTCTGGATTTCCATATTTTCCATTTGCACTATTTCGTCCTAGTGGATCTATTCTGAGTACATTTCCCCAAATATTTTTCTTGTTATGAGGCAGAAAAAGATAACCAGACTCCACTGACCCTCCATCGCCTATGCCAATGTAAAGCTTGCCATAATCTTCGCTTGTTTTATTTGCAAAAGGATTAAAAGCAATCTCCTGAACACCATGCAAACCTGTTACCATATCCACTCGCATCATTTCGCGTGGCGTTGCTACAGTGGGTACCTGCATTGGATCATTGGTTTTCCATTCATTCACAACCCATTGTATGGTAACTTTTATTGAGTCATCATAATTAAAATCTGCCTTGGCAGACCCTGGTGCCTCCGTATGGGTGGTATAAAACAATCCATTGTTCGCAAAGTCTGGATGAAAAGCAAACGCTCCAAAACCAGTTGCCAAACCCGGCTTATCTATAAAGTTGGGAAAGAATTTAGTGATATCAATATATAGCTCCGACCCTTTTTCACTGATCCTATATAGCTTTCCTCTTAAATCTACAATGTAGTTTTCTTTACTTTGAGGCTGAAAACTCATCAGCGAAAGTCTTGCAAGTGGCTTTTTATCACTTGATGGTGTTACTTGCACATAAGGTTCTATTTTCAAAACCAAATCAGACATTGGGATCTTCTCTGGAATGGGATCTTTGATAGGTTCTCCAAAATCCCTTGTCGCTTTTTGATCAGGAGCTGGCTGAGCTGCTATATACGCAACAATGGCCTTGAGTTCTTTTGATGGAAAATGATCAAATGAAGGCATCACAGTCTTATACTTTCCTAATAACATAACCGCTCTTTCATCTCCACTATTTATTACCTCTTGTGGATTTTTTATAAAAGATGCAATCCAATCATTGGAAACAGACGAGGATAATCCACCTAACTGTGGGCCTATTCCGTTTTGAACAAAATTATGGCAACCACTACAGTTTTGGTCAAAAAGCTGTTGTCCCTTTGTAATCGATTTCGTTTTCCGCACATTTTTTTGACCAAAAGCAGAAATACAAAAGATGGATACAAAAAGAAATGTAAATGCGTTTTTCATTATAAGGTTGAATATAGAGATAACAAATATGGTAATTTTATAGACTTACCTGTTAGTACTTATTGTGCGAATAATAAACTCATTTAAGCTAAAAGAACTTTGTTCTACTATTTAGCCTGAAATATAGCATGAGCTATCATGTCCAACTTATGATAGCTTTTATCAAAATGCCTACACTCGCTTAACTAAGCTGTACTTTTTGTGAAAGGGCTTTCTGTAACTAAATAGAAAATATTGCTTTATCAGCTTCCATAAATTCTTTAGAACTTTGCGTAACAAATCAAGAGTTATTTGTGACTGAAAAACAGACAGGTGTAATATTAGTAGCTATTGGAGCAGTTTTATTTTCGGCAAAAGCAATTTTCATCAAACTCGCTTATGCTCAATATGAGGTAGATGATATTACATTACTCACCTTAAGGTTTGGTTTTGCTTTGCCATTTTTCTTCGCAATAGCAGTTTATCGTTCACGCAAAGGCAAGTTCAAGTCAATTGCAAAAAGAGATTGGTTGATCATTGCATTGCTTTCCATGCTTGGCTACTATATCGCAAGTTATTTTGACTTCATGGGTTTAAAATACATCACTGCGGGGCTTGAGCGAATCATTTTGTTCATATACCCTACCCTTGTGGTAATATTTTCGAGTCTTTTTTTGGGAAAAAGCATCTCTCGCAATGCATATATCGCTTTAGGAGTCACCTACTTGGGTATCATCATTATTGCTTTTGACCCACATATTTTTGAAACTCCTAATCTGATCAAAGGAGGTAGCATGATATTGATTAGTGCCATTACCTATGCACTCTATTTAGTTTTTGGCGGGGAACAAATAAACAAGTACGGCTCAGCCAACTTTAACAGTATCGCTATGGTATTTTCTTCTTTTTATGTGCTTATACATTTCTCTGCAGTTCAGCATCAAGATATATTTAGCTTAGAGCCTGGCCTGTACGCTTACGGAATGGCATTGGCTATATTTAGCACCATATTACCCACATTCATGGTAATGGAGGGTATCAAGCTCTTAGGAGCAAACCTAGGAAGCATAGTCGCCAGTATTGGTCCGGTGTCTACAATAGTATTAGGATATTTTTTCCTAGGTGAGAGTTTTACCTTTCAAGAATTGATAGGCTCTGCATTTGTACTTGGCGGAGTTTTGATGATTGGGAAGTGAAAATATATAACACAAAATTATTATCCCTCGGGTTAAATATTAAAAAATTAAACTATTGATTTTGTTATCTTTGATATAACTAAATCCAACTTATGATTTTTGATAAATATGGTTTAATTATTGGCGGGTGCCTAACCATTATTGGTGGTATAATAACTCTTTGGTATAGCCATTCAAGCAATTTGAAAAATGATAAGAAAACTGATGAAACCCTTGAAGTCTCTAAACAAAACAATTTGGAGGCATCTAAATCCAACTTATTGCTCGACGAAGCAAATATAAGTTTAGGGAAATTAAAAGAAGAAAACAATGGATTAAGAACTCAAATTAATAATTTACAAAGTGAAAACTTACAACTCCACCGAGAGTTGTCCATTGAGAATAAAGAAATTTTAGACAACCTAACTGGGGGCAACTCATTTCCGATCATAGAATTTACGTATTCTACTCCTAGTAGGAATTTTGAAGCCATTGGAAAAGTTATGGGTGACAATAATATTATAGTTCAAGATATTAAAGTTCTAAATATTAGTGGTGAAAAAAAATTTCGAGCAGAAAACCAACAACCCTTGGGCATGAACCCTGACCGAGGTCTCCATGGTAAATGGAACAATGGTTTAAATAATTCCAAATACTCATTTCTTTCACTCAGACCTAAATTGTTAGTTGCTGGTTATTCAACAAATTTAATTGACAAATATAACTTTAGTGAACTCAATAAAACCGATCATAAGACTAGTTTAGAAATTGAAATTGTCGCACTTAATGGACGATTTACGCAACAAACTGACCTACTATTAGCCAGAGGAACAAGAGGGGGGGGACGGTGGGATGACCTAATAACCCTAAGAAGTAAAGTAACAAATTCAAAGGGTGAAGTATTATATGCTTTTGAAAATGATCACCCTTGGTTTAAAAATATACAAGCAATAAAATGATTCTTTATTTTATTCTTAACTTCCTTAAACAAAAGTTGGTGAAGACCCTAAAAACCTAAATAATGACTGGTTTTAGGCCGTTTTCCCCGCTCTCTTTTATAGTCAGAACTATCATTTAACTTTTGTTCCCAATTATTATACTCTATATATACGAGCTTATTAAATATCCATTCCTATATATATTTCTACTCTTTCACAGATTATTAACATATCGTAAACAACCTGCGAGCAACTATTTGCATCTAATAAGAGAACACCAAAAGAATACGACAATGAAAAAGATAATAGCACTTATAATGGTAGCACTAACAAGTTTAGGTGCAACCGCTCAATATAACGATAGAGACCTTAACTTTTACGATGATGAGTTTGACTGGCACTGGGACGTGAGAGTGAGAATCTCTGACGGAGTGAGAAGTGGCTTGATAACCAACTGGGAATCAAACCGACTATACAACAAACTTGAAAGAGTAGAAGAGAAGGAATACCGCTACATGGCGGATGGAAACTTCACTATCTGGGAGCAGGACGACATCTGGGATGATGTGAGATGGTTAAACAGAAGAATAGGTATAGAGCTTTATGACTTTGATAGAAGGTATTACGGTTTTAATAGAGTATTTCTCTCTTACAACAGCTACCCATTCTGGTACAATCGCTTCTATGGCAATGGTTTTAACTTCTACAGGTATGATGCCTTAGGGTTTGGAAGCTACAGATACGGTTACAATGCATGTTATTTCGTGCCACGTAATCAAGTGATTGTGAGAAACAATACTGTTGTGATCAACAAGAATGTGTACAATACACAGCAAGCTCGTTCAAGAGCACTTGCCAATAGCAACACTCGTAGAGATAGAACAACTGTAAATAGTAACTCTAGATACGGAAACACAAGAGCCAATGGTGCTAGCAACAGCACAAATGCACGTACTTCGAGAAGTACAAGCAGAACTGCTCCCGCTTCCTCTAGAGTAGGATCAAGCAGAGACTTCGGCAACGAAAGAAGCAGAAGCATTGAGTCTAGTAGGTCTAGTAGAAGTTCTAGTGGAACTTACAGCAGACCAAGTACAAGCAGCAGAGAACGTTCGGTAAGAACAAGCTCTGGAAGCAGAACCTCAACCTACGCAAAGCCATCGAGCAAAAGTAGTAGAGAAGTGAGTCGCTCAACAGCTCCATCTAGAAGTAGTTCGGCGAGAACATCGTCTTCAACTTCAAGAAGAAGTAGCTCAGTAAGCAAGCCATCGAGCAGCAGAAGCAGCTCGGTTAGCAGACCAGCGAGAACTAGTTCTCCTAGTAGAAGTAGTTCTGCAAGAAGTTCTTCTTCAAGCTCAAGAAGTAGCTCTCCCGCGAGTTCGAGCAGCAGAAGCAGCTCATCTAGTAGCCGTAGCTCTAGATCTCCAAGATAAAACTTGACAAGCTAAAAATACCCCCCCCCCTTAGTGCCAATGTACTAAGGGGGTTTTTTGTGCTTTCAATACCCACGATTTTACTGGAACAAACTATGAGATAAGAACTGATTAAAATATTCACGCCTTTTATTTTACTTTGTACATTAATCCTTCCTATATGAAAGCTTTCACTATTACTGTATTGGTTTTCCTGACTTTTTCGACATTTGCCCAAAAGCCTATTCAATTTAAAGTTGGTCTAAACAACTCCCTTTATGGCTCAGGAGATTTAAGGGGCTTTGAGTACTATAACGAAATCATATTTCCTATTAACGGTCACCTATCTTGGGCTCCTTCTATTCATGTGGGATCTGGAAGTAATAACCCAATTGACAATACCTCACCGAGGTTTTCTACAACCTCAATAGGCACAGATTTTACGGTTTACTTTTCGCCTTGGCAGTTCGAAAAATCGAAAATACAAATGGGTGTGGGTCCTAGCATAAGATATTTTAACGACGGAACTCCAGAGACTACTGGTTTTCAAACTATTGAGATAGGAAATTCTTTAAAAAGGGTTTATGAATATTATTACCCCATTCCTTCATCATACGTTTCTCCGGGATTTAGCGTAGTTTTAGACTCAGAATTGAAGGTAAGTAACCATTGGAAAATCGGAGGAAGAGTCTCTTTTTCTTCGTTTTTAGAAGGGCAAACAATTGCACAGTTAGGACTGAGTGCAGGATACACTTTATTTAGAAAATAATAATAAAAGCCTCACTTGCTAGTTGACAAATGAGGCTTCCATTTAATTAAAATATTGTCATTTTACTTTGCAATTCCTTTTCCTGTAGCAGCCCAATAAATCCCGCCATATAAGTGGTCAAGGAATGATTGATCAGAATATACCGCTCCTATATGTCCTAAACCAGTATAGAAAGCACGACCTCCATCATAATTGTGATACCAAGCAATTGGGTGAAAGTTACCCATTCCTTTACCTTCGTTTTCGCCCCATTTTGCATAAGGATCGTACGAACTCTCATCTAAAGCGATAAGAAAATTGAGGTCATTGGATTTATATGGTTTTTGGTACTCATACCACTCGTCGGTCCAAAGCAGTCTTTTAGGAAAACGCTCTAGTCCTGGAAAATTACTATCAACTACGTCCAAATAGGCCGTTTGTTGTTGTGGATGAATCTTAAACATCATTCCTACCATTTTGGTATACCATTCCCAGTCATACTCTGTATCTGCTGCGGCATGAACACCAACAAAGCCCTTTCCTGATTTAATAAATCGTTCAAATGCTGCTTGTTGCTCGTCATTTAAAATATCGCCTGTGGTACTCAAAAATATCACTGCGTCATACTTTGCCAGACCTTTATCTGTGAATACTCCTGCCGACTCCTGCCAATCTACCGAAAAGTTATGGCGATCTGCTAAAGCTCTTACTCCACTTACGCCTTCATGAATACTTGTATGGTGAAAACCTGCGGTTTTGGTAAAGAGCAATACGTTAAACTGCTGTGCATTTGTAAATGATACACTTACCAAAAGCACTATTAAACTAAGAAGGATTTTTTTCATTTCGTTAGGTTCGTTTTGTGGCCTACAAGTTAGTTATTCTTAGATAAACCTCACAGTTTTGGAAGCTAGTAAGGCTTAAACCTTAGTAAAACGAAATAACTTTCTTTGCCATATCCATAGATAACTTCTCCATGTCAATTTCAAGTTCCTCTTTTCCCACCTTCATTACTTTTTCACGCATATCGATGGGAAGTTTTTCAAAACCATAATAAGCCCCCAAGATACCTCCTGCAACCGCAGCTGTGGTATCATTGTCTCGGCCATAGTTGACAAGAAAAGTCATTGTATTGGTGAAGTCAAAATCTGAGAAAAGCATTGCTGTTATCACTTGTAGATGTATCTCTCCAGCATGAAAAGGCATGTCTTGTAAGTGTCCATCTAGCATTTCAAAAGCTTTTTGTCTTTGCTCTTCCAGCGGTAATTTTTTCGCTTCTTGATTGATATTTAGAGCCAATTGTAAAATTCGATACGAGGTCCGTCCTACAAGTCTGCTTTTGAAAAAGCCATTAGGATCAATATTTCTCAATACGGCTAATAGGTCTTGAGGGCTTGCTCCTTTCTTCATTCCTACGGCTGTCATTGCAGCAGCTAGACCACTAATATCTCTGGCATAACCAATGTCGAAAAGGCTTATCTTATACATTTCTTGATAAGCTCGTTCAGGATTTTCGGGGTAAAAAACACCAATTGCTGGTGCGTAGAGTAAGCCAGCACAAACCATTTCTCCTCCATAAAACCTGCTCAATGCATCGTGATAAGCCAAAAAATCTCCTTCAGTGTATGGCTTTGCAACCTTAGCCCACTCTTGTAGCCAAGCTACTTTTCTTGTGTTTTCCTCAAAAGGCTCAGGGTCAAAAGAATCTATCTTTTTGAAATTCCCGAGGTCTTGTAAGTATTGATCAACCAATACTTGCATAAAGTCCTTTGCGACTAATTCTTGAGATTTTGTTTTTGTAAGGTAACTGTAAGTAAGGGCCTTCCATCTTGTATCATCCGTAGTGCCCCCTGCTGGTAAATTATACTTCCACGTTCCCTCCGGAGAAGGTTCTCTTACCATAGAGTCTAAGCCTTTCACATCACCGTATTCCAATTTGATTGCAACCCTACTCCACATTTCTGTAGGTGCTCCCATGGCGTCCCCTATTGCTGAACCCACCATTTGTCCCAAAATTTTATCATACAGCTCCGCCTCGTTCAAGCTGATTTCTTTTAGCGGTTTATCTGTAAAATCAACCTCTTTTTCACTTAAGCTTTGACATGATACACCAACAAAAAGTAGAAGAACAAAGACTGTATTTGATTTTTTCATAATTATAAAATGAGAGCCTTCGCTTTTTTCAATAACTCACTTTTTTCATTCAAACTTAAATTGACTGGCAACTGAGCAATACCAATCAACCTTCGCATAATTTCTATTCCTTGATATTGTTGCAAGAGCTTTTTGCCCACCCCCCTTTCGCTTTCGTATTGATTTAGGCACTTTTTAAGAATGTTGTGGTCTATTTTACTCATTTCAAAATGAGCCATCATTACGCCTAGGTCAAACTCTGGATCTCCCAAAAAACCAAACTCTGGGTCTATCACTTTTACTTCGGTATCCACTTTTAACCAACTTCCGGGATAAAAATCACCGTGCAACAATGTTTTACCTTGACTCAAGTAACGCTCGCCTATTTTTTCTATTTCTTGTTTTAGCCGATTGTCGGTCTTGTATGCCATGGCCAAGTCCTGTAAACCCTCTTGAATGTCATCAAGGTTGAACCCATTTTCTTCCATATAAGGGAAATGAAAAATGTGTTCGTGGTTAAGTTCTTTCATTGCACTGTTGCTAGGAAAACCTAAACTCTCCTGACTATGCAATTTAACTAAATAGCTTATTAAGGATTCTATATCTGAGGCGGAAATAGTAGATTGGTCTTGATATAGTTTCATAAAGTCCTTGCCATTACCAAGGTCTTCCATTACCAACAAGTGGTTTTCTGCATCAAAATGTAATACAGAAGGTGAAAACTCAGCAAGGGTTACGTCATTGTTAACTACATCAAAAAAAGCTTTTTCTACAGCAACTCTTTCTATGGGTGCTGCTATCTGCGGGTACTTATTGACATAATCTCGCGATTGTTTCAAAATCAAATTTCCCTCGCTTGTGATAAGCCTCATCACGAAATTCATGTTACCTTCCCCAGCTTTGGAATAGCCTATTATCGTGGCCTTAGTGGAAATTAAGTTGTTGGCTATTAAATAAGCCTTTAGTGCTTCGTCAAAACTCTCTTTTAATTCAATTGTCATTTTTATCAATGCCACTTTTGATCCAAAACCCCTAAATAGGTGGTTCTATTAGGTTGGCTGCTTATATACGTAACAATGTTAGGATAAAGTTGGTAGTCAACAATATTTTTAATGGGCAACCATACTATTTCCAAAGCTTTGGTTTCGCTAGGATTCAGTTTTGGAGTCCCGTCTGCAATAATACCATTAAAAACAAAATGTATGTTCTGCATCTGCTCCGTGTGTACTTCCCCTACAAAAAGCAATTTTCCTACTTCAACCCTTATGCCTAATTCTTCTTGTAGTTCTCTTGTGAGCGTATCATTCAGTTTTTCACCAAATTCAACGTTTCCACCTGGTAAATTATATACATCTTGTCCTGCATAATTATAACGCATGGTGAGCAGGTGATTGTTTTGAATAATTAAAATGCTTGGTCGGGTTTTCATTGAACCTTTAATTTCGAAAAACGAAGATAAAACAGATCATTCTTAAAAATGACGAATTAAGTATTTCTTCTGAAACTTGAATGCGTTTAACTTTAACATGCATTTCACTAGGCTTTTAAGAAAATTGACAAGAAAACACCTGAACCAGCAAATGGGTCAATATTTATTCACTGATGGTTAAACATTTATTTAAATTCTAGACTTCTGTAGAAAAGTTAAAAATCTCTTTAGGCCTAGAGGGCTTACCATTATATTTGCAAAAAAAATAGGTCACCGTTCGTGCGATGACCTATAGATTTGAGAGGTTCACTCCTCGTTCCTGATCACAGAAGTTGCTACTTTCGTAGTTTTCTTCTTCGATTAAAGATCTTCCGCCTTTCTTGTAGAATCGGAAGTCTTAAACCCCTTTGGGGACTTTTCTTTAGCATAATTGCTTTTTTAAAAGAAACTTTAAGCCTAGGTCTAAGTCACCTAGGCTTTTTAGTTTAGGATGTAAAAATAAGGTAATTATCTCTATCCTACTGACTTTCAAAAGCAGTCTAAAATACCTGTCATCACTTTAATTATTTGATTCTAAACCAATTAAGTATTTATCCCTTTTTAGGGTGTGGATAACATGCTATCAATGTTAATAAATTGCCAATTTATGGGGTTTAAAAATTTCATAATCAAACAGTTGTACCTTCTTGTCGATGCAAAAATTATTGAAATATTAGATGTTGACATCTTAAAAAAATTGGGGTAAGGTCTATTAAGTAAGTGGCTTTAAATGGTAAGCCTAGCCGGTTTTAAATCTTTTAATTCAATTGCCCAAACGATCAAACAACAATACAGAATTACTCTTAACTATTTCAATAAAAAAAGTTTCAAGACTTCAGCCGAATCATTTAATGTGAAAATCGTAATATTTAGGGGCAGTTAAAAGTATTGAATTCTACTTTTTTAATATTTGAACTTACGAGTTATAGTGCCCAAAAAATAGTGCTTGATCTATCACTAGGTTGAGCTTAATAGACCAAAACGAAAAAAGACCAACTCTTTCGAATTGGTCTTTAAAATTTGAAGTGGTGATGGACGGAATCGAACCGCCGACACAAGGATTTTCAGTCCTTTGCTCTACCAACTGAGCTACATCACCAGAGTGATTACACCACCATTCCCATATTTTGGGAGTGCAAAAATAGATAAAAAGGATTTCCTGCCAAATATATTTATCGTAATTATCGATTTTTTTATTCAAACCTTTTTTCTCAAATTTGTTTTAGTATGCTTGCATACCATTTTAAACCATATCCAGCTATGCACTTTATACCCCAAATATTATTCTTAATTACCTTAGGAACAGCCGCTTACTTCATTGGAAAGCGAATTGTGTTAATTAAAAAAACGATCCAATTAGGCAAAAGTGAAGACTTAACTGACCATCCAAAAAAACGATTGGCAATTATGCTTCGAATTGCTTTTGGTCAAAAAAAGATGTTTGATCGGCCAATTGTTGGGCTTTTACACTTCGCAGTGTACGCTGGATTCATAATTATTAACGTAGAAGTACTCGAAATTATCATTGATGGACTCTTGGGAACACACCGTATTTTTGCCCAACCACTTGGAAGTCTATATCCATTTCTAATTAATACTTTTGAGATACTAGCAGTATTGGTAATACTAGCTTGCGTTGTATTCCTTATCCGCCGAAACATTACCAAAGTTGAAAGACTAGGTCATAAAGCTCATAGAGAAATGAAAGGCTGGCCAGAGTTAGATGCCAACCTTATCTTAGTAATAGAAATTTCGTTGATGTGGGCTTTCATTAGCATGAACACTGTTGATGGCCTTTTACAGGCTCAAGGGGCGGAACATTATGTGGATGCCAGTACTGGAAGCTTTCTTATCAGTAGCATGCTAGACCCTATTTTCAACAACTGGAGCATGCAATCTCTTATTATTTATGAAAGAGTGGCTTGGTGGTTCCATATTTTGGGTATCATGGCATTTGCTCTTTACGTTACTTACTCTAAGCACCTTCATATTGCTCTGGCATTTCCCAACACATATTTTGCAAGGTTAAAACCAGTTGGCGAAATATCCAATATGCCAGCCGTTACTAAAGAAGTAAAAATCATGCTTGGAATGGAAGACCCAGACCCTAACCCTGCAGAAATAGGTCGTTTTGGAGCAAAAGATGTTCAGGACCTCTCGTGGAAAAACCTAATGGATGCATATAGTTGCACAGAATGTGGTAGATGTACTTCTGCTTGTCCTGCAAACCAAACAGGTAAGGCCCTTTCTCCAAGAAAGATCATGATGGACACAAGAGACCGATTAGAAGATATACAGCAAGGCTGGCTCAAAAATGGTTTGGATTTCCGTGACGAGAAAACCCTCATGGGAGATTACATCAGCGAAGAAGAGCTTCTTGGTTGCACTACTTGTAACGCATGCGTACAAGAATGTCCAATCCTAATTAGCCCATTGGATATCATCATTCAGTTGCGTAGATACAATGTAATGGAAGAGAGTAAAGCCCCTCAGTCGTGGAATATGATGTTCCAAAATTTAGAAACGAGCATGGCTCCATGGAAATTTTCTCCTTCTGACAGATTCAATTGGAAGGAAGAGGTAAAGTAAGTGCTATTGTTACTAATTTTGGGTAGATGAATCCCCAAATAGAAAATTTATACCACATTTCTCAAAAGCCCGAAAGGCTTATTATTGGTTTAATGTCCGGTACGTCTTTGGACGGACTTGATGTTGCACTTTGTAAGTTTACTAGCTCTGGAGCACAAACAAAAGTCGAACTCATTCAATTCGACACTATCACTTACAATGAGACTTTCAAAAATGAAATAAGAGAAGTATTTGCCAAGAACCAAGTGTCTCTACCACACCTGTGTAGGTTAAATCCATGGATTGCCCAAACCCATGCAAGAATCATCAATGAGCTTCTTGTAAAATGGAATATCAATAAAGATCAAATTGATGCAATTGCAAGTCACGGACAAACGGTAATGCACAGCCCCAGAAGGCTCCATAAACTCGATAACTTTCCAAACTCAACACTACAAATAGGGGATGGGGATCACCTAGCTGTAGATACAGGAATCATAACCATTTCCGACTTTCGACAAAAACATTGTGCAATGGGTGGAGAAGGAGCTCCGCTTGCTCTTTATGGAGACTATTTACTATTCTCAAGCACTGAAGAAAACCGAGTTTTAATCAACATTGGAGGAATCGCCAATTTTACATTTCTGCCTTCAAACAATGACTTTGAAGCTGTTTTTGCTACTGATACTGGTCCTGGAAATACCATTATTGATGCTTTTGTTCAAAAACACTTCGGAATTCCTTTTGATAAAGATGCCGAAATTGCTTCTAAGGGTAGTTTAAATAAAATGCTCCTTAATAGGCTTAGTAAGGAAGAGTATTTTGAAGAAAAGGTACCCAAAACTACAGGGCCAGAATTGTTCAATCTCGACTACCTCAAAAGAGCTATTGGAAAAGAGAAAATTTCAATCGAAGACATACTTCACACACTTTGTCATTTCACGGCAAATACTTTGTGTAATGAAATATTAAAATCTGTTCCTTTATCGTTTCAAAACAACATGGGGGTTTATTTAAGTGGTGGTGGTATGCATAATCCACTTATTTGCAAGTTAATAGAAAGTCAACTTCAAGGTTCTATAATTCATAAAATGGACGTTCTAGGAATCTCAGGAGATGCAAAAGAAGCTGTTCTTTTTGCCGCAATAGCGAATGAAACACTTGCGGGAAGTAAAGGGTTTAATTCACCCAAATCTTCAACCAGTTCATTCTTTATGGGCAAAATCTCTTTTCCTAATTGAGGTTTCTCCTCTTTTCGTGGAATAATTATTTAATTTTACTGTTTACAAAGTGTGAAAATGAAAGCAACCAAAAGTAGAAGAGACTTTTTTGAAAGTATTTTCGAGACCAAAACTCGTAAGGTTACCGCTGGTTTAGAAGTTTACCAAAACCCTCTTACGCTTTCCGATGCCTACCACCTTTTGCGTAGAACATGTATTGTGTTAGATCACAATTATGCTAAATCGCTTGTTGGTAAAACCGCAGAAGCCGCTGTTGACGAAATCATTAATAATACAAAGTCAAAAGGCCAACCTTCTCCTCCAAGTTTTTGGAATGATGTTTTCCCCGACCCAAAGTTAGACTCCAATGGAGCTTCTAGCAATGATGGTAAATGGAGGTCACAAAACTATGACCTACAATTGTGGTGGATTAAACTTATGATGGCTGATCGTAATAGCCTATCTGAGAGACTTGCATTCTTCTGGCACGGACACTTTACTTCGCAATACAATATCTGTAACTTGATTCCTGCACAGCTCATGTACAGGCAAAACAAGCTTTTCAGAACCAACGAACTAGGCAATTTCACTTCATTTTTAAAAGATATCACGTTAGATGGTGCAATGCTGCTTTATCTCAATGGTAATGAAAATATAAGTGAAGCACCTAACGAAAACTATGCACGTGAGCTACTAGAGCTTTTCTCAATAGGCGTAGGAAACTATAGCGAAAAAGACATTCGAGAAGCCGCAAGAGTACTTACTGGCTGGAAAATAAACTACTTCAAAAACGAAGAAAAGGCATATGATCCAATCTTTCGTTCGGGATATTATGATACCAAAGACAAACTAGTTTTTGGTAAAACGTTTACTGTTGGGTATGAGCTATCAGAACAAAATGTGCGTCAAAATGCTATAAACGCACTAATGGATACCATTGCCAGCAAAAAAGGAAAAGAAATGGCTACTTTCATTGCCAATAAGTTCTACAAGCAATTTGTCTATAGTAAACCAAACCCAACTGATAAAGCTTTAATTCAAGCCTTAGCTGACCAGTTTCAAGCGAGTAATTTCGAAATTCAGCCACTTTTGAGATCTATTTTGGTAAGTGCTCACTTTTATGATAAACAAAATAGGGGTATCCAGATTGTCTCTCCTGTGGAGTCTGTAATCAACTTTGCTTCTCACTTTGATGTTGGTGATGAGCGTAAAAACAATGTAATGAAAGATTTGGGTATTGAGCTTTTTGCTCCACCCAATGTCGCTGGCTGGCCTGGTTATCGCTCATGGATTACTACCAAAACGTTGCCTTTATCGATTCAATATTTTTCAGACTTTTTATCCAACCAAACGGAAGAAAGCGTAGGTAATTGGGCACAACAATTTGATGGCTTCAATGATTCTTATAAGATAACTGAGCAAGTAGCTAGCCTGTTTTTAGGCCGACTTCCAGACGAAGTACGACTTGAAAAGTTAATGAATAAAATGCTCGGTGGTGCTCCATATTACGAATGGCCAAACCTTATTCAAAATAAAGGGAATGCTGGACTGAGAATAAAAGTGTTGATAAATGAGCTGATTAAAACCCCTGAATTCTATCTGAGATAATGAAAAGAAGAAAATTCATAGAACAATCATCGTTAGGACTAGGCCTAGTAAGTCAGCTAAAGTTAGACAAGATGTCGTTGTCTGCCTATAATGCAAAACATAATGCTGCCGAAGAGAATGAAAACATCCTTGTGGTTGTACAGCTTTTTGGAGGAAATGATGGCATCAACACAATTACACCTTATGAGTGGGATAGGTACTACAATGAACTTAGACCAAAACTTCATATCCCAGGAAACACCGTTACACCAATTAGTAAAGAACTGGGATTAGCAATGCACCCTTCTCTCAAAAATGGTGTAAACGAAGGAATTCTAGGACTTCATAAGCAAGGAAAGCTTTCAATTATTCAAGGGGTAGGGTACGAGTTTCCAAATTTCTCCCATTTCAGATCAACAGACATTTGGTTCAGTGGAATTTCTCCTCAAAACGACGGCGAATTACTAAAATCAGGCTGGATAGGTCGATACTTTGATAAATACGGTGATGATAAGTTACCAGATAACCCATACTGTGTTCATGTAGGACGTAACCCTTCTCTTATTTTTCAAGGAAATAAAACCTCAAAGGCGATTTTAGTAGAAGATCCTGAGGCTCTTTTTCAACAAGGGAAAGAAGTAATTTCCGAAAAAATAGATGCGGGACAAGATTCCTTTTTTGCCGATGAATTTGATTACATCAACTCGGTCGGTATTCAAGTAAACCATTTTTCCAAAGTCATTAAAGAGGCTTTTGACAAAGGAAAAAACGTCGAAAACTATCCAAGTAAAGGACTTTCAAACCAACTGAAACTAGTTGCAAGACTTATTGATGGGGGACTAAAAACCAAAGTATTTTTTGTTGGACTTGACGGTTTCGATACGCATTCAGGACAAGGTACAACTGATGGTCTTCACGCTCGCCTACTTGGCGAAATGAGCGAAGCTATTGCTTCTTTTCAAGCAGACATAGAGAAACTAGGGCATAGTAAGAAGGTAATTGGTATCACGCTCTCGGAGTTTGGTAGAAGGCCTTACGAAAACGGTAGTTTTGGAACAGACCACGGAACATCCAATGTAATGTTTGCTTTTGGTGAGCAAGTTAAAGGTGAGATATTTGGTAGTAACATTGCTTTTCTTCCCTTCAGAGATGAAGAAAACCTATCGTATCGCTACGATTTTAGAAGTATTTATTGGGAAATTCTACGCACTTGGTTTGAAACAACCGATGCAGATGCCGAAAAAGTACTCTCTGGTAGATTCGCTCTTATTGATCAAAAAGGGTTTATTAAAACCACTGTTGAAGACGAAACTCTTCCGCCGCCGGTATCTGTGCCTGTGGTAAATAACGACCCAAAATCACCACAAAATCCCAATAGCCCATATAACGCAACTGAGCAAGATACATTTACGCTTTTCCAAAACCCTGTGGTAGATGGCAAAGCAAAAATTTTAACACAGATGTTTGTGACTAACAAGCTGAGTGTGGAACAATATGATATTAAGGGTAACTTTTATGGCGAGATCATGGCTCCAAAAGAATACCGCCCTGGTACCTATTTTCTTAATGCCGACATGAGAGGGGATCATGGATTGTACATTTTACACATCAAAGTTGGAAGAAGAAACCACTACCTTAAAGCGGTTAAACTCTGATATTTTCCCGAGTATCCTATTAAGTAGGTTAGACTTTTCACTTCAAAATAAGGCGGTATACTAAAGTTACCCCAAATTTTGACTATGTTTATTCCAAACATTAATGGCAGTAAATTGCATTCAATATGAAGAAGATCTCGACTAAAAATTTTGCTTTTAAGGGTAGGGGTAAGTTTGAATTAGCCAAACATCCGACAGGGTTAAAGCTAAATTATAAAAACAAAAAAGACTACCAAAAAAAGCTTGACGCTTTAAGCGACACCATTGATGAGTTGCAGAACAAAATGTATGCTCACAACAAATTTGGAATGTTGGTGATTTTTCAAGCAATGGATGCTGCAGGAAAAGATAGCACGATCAAAAACGTATTCAAAAATGTAAACCCACTAGGGACTTCTGTACAAGCTTTCAAAAGACCAACTGAAATAGAACTCGACCATGATTACATGTGGAGATGCTTCAAAAACCTGCCAGAGAGAGGCAAAATACAGGTTTTTAACAGATCTTACTATGAAGAAGTCTTAGTTGTAAAAGTACATCCTGAGATCGTAACTAAATATCAGAAAATTCCCGATCCGCTCAAGTCAGACATGGATTCTTTGTGGAAAAATAGGTACAAGGATATTTCCAAATTTGAAGAATACCTTCATAACAATGGGATTGTCGTACTCAAGTTTTTCCTCAATTTATCTAAAAAAGAACAAGGTCAACGTCTCATAGATAGGATAAATGAGCTTGACAAAAATTGGAAGTTTGAAGAGGGAGATATCAAAGAAAGAGGGTACTGGAAAGACTACATGAATGCCTACGAAGAAATGATAAATAATACTTCAAGTAGTAACGCACCTTGGCACATTATTCCTGCTGATGATAAAAAAAATATGAGGCTAATGGTAGCTCAAGTAATTGCCGACACCATGTCAAAACTTCCTATGGATTACCCTGAAAGTTCTCCCGAAAGACAAGAATTACTTAAATCGCTTATCTCAACTATTCAAAATCAAGACAAAGAATAATCTCAAATTCAACTTTTTAGTTCTATTTTTGCCCCGCAGTAAACAAAGAGTATCATTCTCTTGTATGCTTTCCAGTAAATAATAAGGATTTAGTGACGGCTGAAGATTTTCTAAAACTATATACCACAGATAGCCTTGTGCAGGCTATTCACGGAAAAGTTATAGGCAAACCTCACATTCAGCTCGAAGGAATAGTTGGTAGTTTAGATGCTATTCTAGCTGCTTCGTTTTATAAATTAAAGCCTTTTAATGGCCTATTTGTACTTCCAGAGAAAGAAGACGCAGCTTATTTTTACAACGATCTAAAGAATCTTCTTGGCGAAGAAAATACAGCATATTTACCCGCTTCCTACAAGCGACTTTTTGACTTTCATGATATAGAAAATGCCAACGTACTTCTACGTGCGGAGCTAATAAATAAGTTAAACCAAGGAGTAGACAACATGCTCGTGGTTACTTACAGCGAGGCTTTGGCAGAAAAAGTAATTAATAAACAAAGCTTGGTCGCCAACACGCTTGTGTTGAAAAAAGGGGAACAACTTGACCTTTCATTCATTACTGAGCTGCTCGTTTCTTACGATTTCGAAAAAACTGAGTTCGTTTATGAGCCTGGACAATTCTCCATACGAGGAGGAATTGTGGATATTTTCTCATACGCATCAGACACTCCAGCTAGAATTGAACTCTGGGGAGAAGAAATTGATAATATCAGGCTTTTTGACCCTGAAACGCAACTTTCAACTGGTCAGCAAGATAAAGTTACTATCATTCCTAATGTTGAACATAAACTCAAAACAGAAAAAAGAGAGCCGTTTTTCGAGTTTTTGAATGACGACCTTACCATTTGGTTTAGGGATGTAGACTTTACCCTATCTCGTGTTAAAGAGAGTTTCACCAAGGTAGAGCAAGATGTTCAAAGCATTGTTGAAAAAAGTGGGGATATAAAAGTAGTCTTTGACGCAGACGAAACCTTTATTTCTTCAGAAAAGCTTAAATCAATAATTGAAAAATATAACATTGTAGAGTTCGGAAAAAGGTTCTTCTACAATAAATCGGAAAGGATTCAGTATCATTCCAAAGCCCAACCGTCTTTTAATAAGGAGTTTAATATCTTAATTGAAGACATCAACCAACGACAAGCAGAAGGCTTTAGAACTTTTATCTCTTCAGATCAGAAGCGACAACTAAATCGCCTCAAGGTAATTTTTGAAGAAATAGACCCTCAAAATGAGTTTCAACAAGCCAATGTTTCACTAAGAGAGGGTTTTATTGACCTACAGTCAAAAATTGTATGTTATACCGATCATCAGATCTTTGAAAGGTATCATAGGTATAATGTCAAAGAGAAGTTTTCTAAATCGAAAGCACTTACGATAAAAGAACTAAAATCTCTACAACCAGGCGACTACGTAACTCACATTGATTACGGTATTGGTCGCTTTGCAGGGATGGAAAAGGTAGATGTCAAAGGCAAAATGCAAGAAGCCATTCGCCTAGTTTATAGAGACAACGACCTCCTTTATATTAATATTCATAGTCTTCACAAGATCGCCAAATACTCAGGAAAGGAAGGAGCTCCTCCGAACATGAGTAAACTTGGAACTGGCGACTGGGAAAACAAGAAAAAGAAGGTTAAAAAACAGGTTAAAGACATTGCAAAAGAGCTTATTCAGCTTTATGCTAAGCGTAGGTCTGCCCCTGGGTTTGCTTTTAGTCCTGATAGTTATTTCCAAATAGAACTAGAATCTTCATTTATTTACGAAGACACTCCAGACCAAGGTAGTGCCACCGAAAAAGTAAAAGAAGACATGGAAAAGCCTTACCCAATGGATAGACTTGTGTGCGGTGATGTTGGTTTTGGTAAAACAGAAATTGCGATTCGTGCGGCTTTCAAAGCTGCTACAGACGGAAAACAAGTGGCAGTACTGGTTCCTACCACAATACTTGCTATGCAGCACCATAAGACTTTTAGTGAGCGATTGGAGAAAATGCCTGTCACGGTAGACTATGTGAATAGATTTAAAACCGCAAAATCAACCACAGAAACATTAAAAAAGCTAAAAGAAGGGAAGGTAGATATCATCATAGGTACGCACATGCTATTGAACAAAAAAATAGCGTTCAAAGACCTAGGGTTGCTAATTATAGATGAAGAACAAAAGTTTGGCGTAAAGGCAAAAGATAGAATTAAAGAGATTAAAACGAATGTGGATGTACTTACACTTACAGCCACACCGATTCCACGTACCCTGCACTTTAGCTTAATGGGTGCCAGAGACCTTTCCGTAATTGCAACTCCGCCACCAAATAGACAACCTGTTACAACTGAAGTTAAAGTATTTCAAGAAGAAGTTATCCGAGATGCTATTTCAAATGAATTGCAGAGAGGAGGACAGGTGTTTTTTGTACACAACAGGGTCAATGATATCGACTCTATCGCAAATATCATTTATCGCTTAGTACCCGATGCCAAAATAGGTGTTGCTCATGGACAAATGGAAGGTGATAAGCTGGAAAAGGTAATGATGCGATTCATTGATGGAGAAATTGACGTACTTATTTCGACGAATATCATTGAATCTGGACTTGATATTCCAAATGCAAACACCATAATTATCAACCAAGCACACATGTTTGGGATGAGTGACTTGCACCAAATGAGGGGTAGGGTAGGGCGATCAAATAAGAAAGCTTATTGTTATTTACTTACACCACCAATCACTCTACTGAGTAAAGACGCTCGTAAGAGACTTCAAACTTTAGAAGAATTTTCTGACTTGGGAGATGGTTTTAAAGTTGCCATGCGTGATCTTGACATTCGAGGTGCTGGAAACTTGTTGGGTGCAGAGCAAAGTGGTTTTGTAAATGACCTTGGTTACGAACTTTATCACAAAATCCTCGATGAAGCAGTTAGTGAGCTAAAGGAAAATGAATTCAAATCTCTTTTTGAGAAAGAACTGAAAGCGAAGGATTTCAAAGTTGAGGATTGTCAGATAGAAACCGATCAGCAAATCTTAATTCCGGAGACATACATTGGAGGTATTTCAGAACGACTTTCGGTCTATAATACAATCGATAATATCAAAGAAGAGGAGGAGCTGGAATCTTTCCGAGAATCACTTATTGATCGATTTGGCAAATTGCCAGAAGAGGTAGTTCAGTTATTTGAAGTTGTGAAAATCAGATGGAAAGCGGAAAAGCTCGGTTTTGAGAAAGTAACCCTCAAAAGTAATATCCTCAAATGCTATTTCGTTTCATCAAAGCACGAAGAATATTATCAAACGGATAAGTTTGGCAGAATTCTTGATTATGTAAAAAAGAATCCAAGACTGTGTAGTTTAAAGCAAGTTAAAGATAAACTCATCTTGAAAGTGGAAAATGTAAGCTCCATTGATACTGTTGAGCAGTTCTTTGACAAATTAAATGCACATTTAAAGAAAGAAATTGCGGTTTAATGCCGTTATATTGTTGAAAATTAAATTGAATTTTGCGTGAGAACGCATTTAAATTGATTAAAAATGAAGAGACTTATTTTAGGAGTTTCAGTGCTGACTATGTCGCTAATGGTTTTTACGTCTTGTAAAAAAGACACTAAAACTAGTCTTAAGCCTGGTAAAAATAGTAACACAACCGGCTTAGACTTCGCAACGAAAGACAAAGAAGAAGGCTTTTCTGTAAAACCTTTCGCTGGTCAACCAGCTGGACCCAACATGGTATTTATCGAGGGTGGTAGATTCACGATGGGAACATCAGAAGAAGATATTACTTACACGAGAGACAACCTTGAGCGAACAGTTACTGTAGCATCGTTCTACATGGATAAAACTGAAATCGCAAACATTAACTGGTTAGAATACCTTTACGATATTCAGCAAGATTCCACAAGAGAGTTTTACGACTCTGCTTTGCCAGATACAACTGTATGGGCAAATCCAATGTCATTTAATGATCAATACGTAGATCAGTATTTGAGATACCCAGGTTTTAGATACTACCCAGTAGTTGGTGTATCTTGGGTACAAGCTTCTGATTATTGCTTATGGCGTACAGCTGTTGTTAATAATGATATGGCAACTGGTGATACCAAAGGTGGTGGTGTAAAGCTTCCTTTCGGCAAGAAAAAGAATGCTGACGGTGGTGCTGAAGGCGTAGAAGCAAAGCAATACGACGGAAACAGAGTAGCGATTGAGTCTGGTAAGGTTTTACCTGCTTTCAGGCTTCCAACTGAGGCTGAGTGGGAGTATGCAGCCAAAGCGATGATTGGAACACAGTACATAGACGAAAACCAATCAAATCAGCGTATTTATCCTTGGGATGGTTCTACACTTAGAAAAGACCGTGGTAAAAACAAGGGTATGATGCTTGCAAACTTTAAAAGAGGTCGTGGTGACTATGCAGGTATTGCTGGCCGTCAGAATGATAAAAACATTATTACTGCGGAAGTTTATGACTTTCCACCAAACGATTTCGGCCTTTATAACATGGCTGGTAACGTTAACGAGTGGGTTTATGACCTTTACCGTCCAAATTCTTACCAAGACTTTAATGACTTGAATCCTATTCGTAGAAACGATTTTCAAGATGAAAAAGGATTGTATGACGCAGACAACTATAACTCGGTTATTGATAATAACCTAAGAGTTTACAAAGGAGGTTCTTGGAGTGATATCGCTTATTGGTTAGCTCCTGGTACTCGTAGATATTTAGACCAAGATTCATCTACTGCTACAATCGGTTTCCGATGTGCAATGATTGCAGTAGGTAGTCAAGGTAAATAATTCAAACATATTTTCAGAGACTAATAGCCTCGGTTTTCTTAGAAAGCCGAGGCTATTGTTATTATAGTCAATTCGTTACATCCATTTTGTAGCAATATTTCTCCACAAGAACTAAGGGTACTTCCAGTAGTAAGTACGTCATCCACTAAGGCAATATTCTTCCCTTTAATAATAGAATTATCACTTACTTCAAATACATATTGAGTATTCAAAAACCTCTTAAATCGAGACTTTTTTGTCTGCGTTTGAGTACTAATATTTCTAAGTAAAACATCAGGAAGAAAAGCCACTCCTAAGCCTTCAGATAAGCCCTTTGCAAACTCATCTGCCTGATTGTAACCTCTTTCTTTTAATCGGCTTGCGTGCAATGGTACGCCTATAATTAGGTCTATTGAAGTGTCCAAACTAATTTCTTTTAAATCAGTGGCATACCACAATCCCATGAAATGGGCTAATTCAGGTTTATTTCTATACTTTAAATTGTGTAAAAGCTCTTGAACGAGCCCTTTTTTGCTAAACTTTAGAAAGGAATAGGTATTTTTGACATTTAGTTTACCCCAAAATTTATTGTTTAATAAATCAATGTTTTGAGTGTGACTATTGGTTTTTGGAAGCTTAACCATGCAAGATATACAAAGTTGACCTTCTGTCGGCTTCAGTGTTGTTCCACATGAACCACATAAGCGTGGATAAAGTAAGTCTAAAACCCCTTTTAACAATTGCATATTTGAATTTATGAACGGAATAGGTGATAATCAAGATTTGGCAGAAAAATGGAGTAAAATCATGTATTTTCTCCAACAAACATTGGGCAAAAAACCCTCAGACTTAAAAGGAGTTCTTTTCATGATTGGGGTACAGGAACTTGGAAAAGGGGCTCAATCTTTTTCGAAAGAACAGAAACAGGATCTTATTCATATTGCAACTTGTAAAGTACTGAGTATAGGTGGTTACTATGAGTTAATGGGTCAAGATGAAGAAGGCTGGCCACACTGGGAATTGGTGAAAAAATTACCTCCTTTTGATCTTTTTAACCAAGAAAACTTGTTAAAACATTACGTCATAGAATACTTTCGTCAAAGTATCGGATTACATATTTAATAAATGAAAATAATAAGCTTTAACGTTAACGGCATCCGTGCAGCACTCAAAAAAGGACTGTTAGAGTGGATAATAGAAACAGACGCTACTATTATTTGCCTTCAGGAGATTAAACTTTTTGAAACAGAATTGGTAGAAGATCTTTTTACCGAGTTAGGATTTCATTGCTATTGGATGCCCGCTCAAAAAAAAGGATACAGTGGTGTAGCAATATTAACCAAGGTTAAACCAAATAATGTTGAGTATGGATTAGGTATTGAGTTATTTGATAACGAAGGAAGAGTAATTTCCGCTGTATTTGATTCTTTCAGATTAATATGTGCTTACTTTCCTTCCGGAACAACCGGTGATATAAGACAAGATATTAAAATGCAGTATCTTGATTCATTTTACCAGTATATCGAAAAATTGGCAAACGAAGGAGAAAAGCTAGTAATATGTGGCGATGTCAATATTTGTCACGAAGCAATCGACATTCACAATCCAAAAAGTAATAAAAACAGTTCTGGCTTCCTTCCAGAGGAAAGAGAATGGGTAACTAAGTTTTTAGGTAGTGGTTATGTCGATACTTTTAGGCACCTCAATAATGAGCCTCATAATTACACTTGGTGGTCGTATAGGGCAGGGGCAAGGGGTAAAAACTTAGGTTGGCGTATCGATTACTTCTTCACTTCAAAATCTTTGTTAGAAAAAATCGCAGCTGCCGAAATTCACCCCGATGTTATTATGTCGGACCATTGCCCAATTTCGTTAGAACTTAAAGTATAAATAAACTCCATGAGCAATTCTATAAACATCTTATTCGACAAACTTGAAGAGTACAAATCCAAGTACTATAAAAATCAACTCATCAAAGGGCTGCTCATTTCCCTTGGCTTGGTGCTATCGGTTTTCTTAGTTGTCAATTTTATAGAATACTTTGGTAGGCTCAATGGAACATTTCGAGGAGTCCTCTTTTTCTCTTTCCTTGCTCTCGTAATTTACACCCTTGTCAACTATATAGGTCGACCACTATTATTTTTCCTCAAAATAAAGAAACCCTTAAGTAATGAACAAGCTGCTCAGGATATTGGAAAATTCTTTCCAAATATTTCCGATCGACTACTGAATACAATTCAATTGGCATCTGAAAGTTCTAATTCCGATAACCAATTACTTCTAGCTAGTATTGAGCAAAAGAGTGAAAATTTCAAACTCGTCAAATTTGCTGATGCTATTAACTTATCCGAAAATAAGAAGTACCTCAAATATGTCCTTCCTCCTATAGCACTCTTAATTTTTATTTCGGCTATAGTTCCTTCATTTTTCAAGAGTAGCGAACGTATTATTAAGTTTCGTAAAGACTTTGCACAAGAAGCTCCTTTTATATTCAAGGTTAAAAATGACAACCTAAAAGCAGTAAAAAATGAGGATTATGTACTAAACCTAGAGATTGAGGGAGATGCTCTTCCAGAAGAAGTCTTTCTTCTTTTCAATGGTAGGAGGTTTAAAATGGAGCCAATAAACGATAGTAAGGACTATAGCTTCACTTTTTCTAAAGTTCAAAATCCCATAAATTTCAATTTTGTTGCCGCTGGATTCAACAGTGATGCCTATGAAATTGACCTTGTAAATAGGCCAGCATTGCTATCTTTTGATGCAAATGTTATCTATCCCGCATATCTCAGCAAAAAATCAGAAAAACTTGAAAATGTTGGTAACATCATAGTACCAGAGGGAACAGTAATAGACTGGAGATTCAATGCTGAATACACAGATTCAATGAAAATTGCTTTCGATAAAACCAAAGTGTTTAATATCGATAATTCTCTGATAAACGGATATAACTTTCGCAAGCAATTCAAACAATCTGCTGAATATCAGATTATTATGTCTAATTCTGAGCTTGAAAGCATTGACAATATCTCGTATTACGTAAATGTTATAAAAGATCAGTTCCCGAAAATACAATTAGAACAAATTAAAGATACTGTCAATTACAATTACATTGTTTTAGGTGGTAGTATTAGCGATGATTACGGTTTTAGTGATTTCAAACTAAAGTATAAAAAGAAAGAAGATAAAGCTTATACTGAACTACCTATTAATTATAGCCCCTCTCAAGTAGCTCAAACATTTTTCTACCAATTTGATCTTTTCTCACTTAAATTGGAACAGGACGATGAAATAGAATATTACCTCGAAGTTTGGGACAATGACGGCGTAAATGGAAGAAAATCTACCAAAACACTGCCCTTAAAGTTTGCACTACCGAACTCAGCTCAGTTTGACAAAGAGGTCGAAAAACAAGTTGAGAATACTGAAAAGAGGATGGAGAAGGTTTTGAGACAATCTAAAGACCTCCAAAAAGACCTTGATAAACTTGACAAACAACTTAAGAATAAGAAAAAAATTGATTTTCAAGAGAAGAAACAACTTGAAGATTTACTAAAGAAGAGAGAAGAGCTTAAGAAAGAACTTCAAGAACTTCAAAAGGAATTTAACAAACTCCAGGAAAAACAAAATCGTTTTCAAGAGCAAAGTCCAGAGCTCAAAGACAAAATGAATCAGCTTCAAAAACTCATGAATGAATTAATGAAGAATGAAGAATTATTCAAAGAACTGGAAAAGCTCATGGATGAGAAAACTGAAGATGAAAAAATCATGGATCAACTTCAGAAAATGAAGGAAAACGAACGTAACCTCGACAAGGATATTGACAGAGCCTTGAAGTTATTTAAAAACCTTCAACTCAAGCAAAAGCTTGAACAAGCCATAAAAGAACTTGAAGAATTAGCAAAAAAACAAGAAGAATTAGGCGAAAAGACTGAAGAAAGTAAAGGAGAAAAGCTGAGTGAAGAGCTTAAAAAGGAGCAAGAAAAGCTCAATAAAGAGTTCGATGAAAAGAAAGAAAAACTCAAAGACGTCGAAAAACTAAGTAAAGAACTTCGAAAAGAACTAGATACAGACAAGGCAGCACAGGAGGAAATTAGCGAAGATCAGGAAAAAGCTCAAGAAAAAATGGAGCAAAATGACAAAAGTGGTGCTAGTAAAAGTCAAAAGAAAGCAGGTAAAGCAATGCAAAAACTTGCTGAAGAAATGGCAGCAGCAATGCAATCAGCCGAAATGGAACAGCTAGATATGGACTTAGATGCACTAAGAAAAATTCTAGAGAACCTTGTAAAGCTTTCGTTCGACCAAGAAAAAGTAATGAAAGACCTGAGAGGTTTATCCAAAAGTGACCCCAGATATGTTGACTTATCACAGCAGCAACTCAAGCTAGTAGATGATGCCAAAATGATAGAAGATAGCCTGTATTCTCTATCTACTAGAGTTATGCAGATGGAAGCATTTGTTACAAAAGAGGTTACTAAAATGAATAATAGCATGGATAAGTCTATCCAATCGCTAAGAGATAGGGATGTAAATAAGGCAAGTGCAATGCAACAATTCTCTATGACATCAATGAATAACCTTGCCCTTATGCTTAGTGATACTTTCAAGCAAATGCAGGAAATGATGGCAAGTTCAATGCCAGGTGGAGGCAAAGGAAAGAAGAAGGGAAACATGCCAATGCCTGGAATAGGGGAGCAGCAAAAGGAAATAAATGAACGAATGAAAGGACTAGGAAGTAGTGGTAAAGGAGGTAAAGAAATGAGCCAAGAACTTGCTAAACTAGCTAATGAACAAGCTAAGCTGCGTAAAAGAATCCAAGAAATGAAGGAGGAGATGAATGGCACAGAGATGGGTAAAAAGATGGGTGATCAGCTTAGCGAAATCCAAAAAGAAATGGATAAGACGGAAAACGATTTAGTAAATAAGCGTATCACTCCTCAACTTATGAAGCGTCAACAGATGATCGAAACCAGATTACTGGAGGCAGAAAAGGCAATTAAAGAACAAGAACTTGACCCCAAAAGAAAGTCGAAAACTGCGGTAGAAATAAACCGAAGTTCTCCTCCAGCGTTAGAAGAGTTCTTTAAAGCCAAACAAAAACAGCTAGAGTTGATAAGAACAACACCTCCAAATTTCACCCCATTTTACAAGAGTGAAACCGATAAGTACTTTCAAAGAATAAAATAAGAAGCTTTTATTAAAGTCAATAAGAAACAAAATACGTTCTGTTTCACGTGGAACAAAACTTCACTTTATACGAATACATTTTAAAGTTTCACGTGGAACACCATTCAAAAGTATGTTTACAGAATACGATGTTATAGTAGTAGGAGCAGGACACGCAGGTTGCGAAGCCGCACACGCAGCAGCAACAATGGGTTCTAAAGTATTGCTCGTTACAATGAATCTTCAAACCATTGCACAGATGTCATGCAACCCAGCAATGGGAGGTGTAGCAAAGGGTCAAATTGTAAGAGAGATTGATGCCCTTGGTGGTATGTCAGGTATTATCAGCGATAAAACAATGATACAATTCCGCATGCTTAATAGATCAAAAGGACCTGCCATGTGGAGTCCAAGATGTCAAAGCGATAGAATGCTTTTTGCTCAAGAATGGAGGGATACATTAGAAGCAAATCCTAATGTAGACTTTTGGCAAGAAATGGTTACTGGATTACTGATAGAAGATGGGAGAGCAGTCGGTGTGAAAACAACACTAGGTTTAGAAATTAAATCTAAATCAGTAGTGCTCACAAATGGTACTTTTTTAAATGGTCTTATTCACATTGGAGAAAAAAACTTCGGTGGAGGGAGAGTAGGCGAACGTTCATCTATTGGTATAACAGAACAATTGATAGAACTTGGTTTTGAAAGTGGAAGAATGAAAACAGGAACTCCTCCTAGAGTTGACCAAAGATCAATTGACTTTACCAAAATGACGGAACAACTCGGAGATGAAATTCCAGAAAAATTCTCTTACACAGATACACATGCCCTACCGAAACAACGAAGCTGTTGGATCACATATACAAATCTAGATGTACATAATGAACTTCGTAAAGGCTTCGATAAGTCACCGATGTTCAATGGTAGAATTCAAGGTTTAGGTCCTAGATACTGCCCATCCGTTGAGGACAAAATAAATAGATTTGCAGACAAGGATAGTCATCAAATATTTCTTGAACCCGAAGGTTGGAACACAATAGAAATGTATGTCAATGGATTCTCAACCTCACTTCCAGAAGATATTCAATACAATGCCTTAAGAAAAATACCAGGTTTCGAAAATGTCAAAATGCTCAGACCAGGATACGCAATTGAGTATGACTTCTTCCCACCAACTCAACTTCAACTTTCTTTAGAAACTCATTTAATTCAAAACCTCTATTTCGCAGGTCAAATAAATGGAACCACAGGTTACGAAGAAGCTGCATCTCAAGGACTAATGGCCGGAATAAACGCTCATAGAAAAGTGCAAAACCTAAATCCATTTCATGTTAAAAGAAATGAAGCATATATAGGTGTTCTTATTGATGACTTAATAAACAAAGGTACCGACGAACCATATAGAATGTTTACCTCACGAGCAGAGTTTAGAACATTACTTCGACAAGACAATGCCGATATTAGGCTTACAGCAAAAGGTCATGAAATAGGTTTAGCAAGTGATGAAAGATTAGCAAACGTAAATAAAAAACTTGCAGAATCTGCAGAAGTATGTAACATCCTAAAAACATCAAAAGTTGAACCCACAGATGTTAACAACTATTTAAGCGAAATAGGATCATCTCAGTTGAAAGAAAGAGGTACACTCTATAATCTTCTTAAAAGACCAGAGATTAACATGAGTGACATTTCAAAACTATCCACAGAGGGAGAACATATATCCACAACATATTCCAAAGAAGTTATTCAGCAAGCCGAGATAGAAATCAAGTATGAAAGATATATTGAAAAGGAATTAATGATGGCTAATAAAATGGCCAAACTAGAAGACCTAAAAATCAATCCTGAATTTGATTACGAAAAACTAAAATCAATAAGTATAGAAGCTCGACTGAAATTAAAGAAAATAAAACCTGAAACACTGGGGCAAGCATCTCGTGTCAGTGGAGTTTCCCCAGCAGACATTTCTGTTCTTATGGTTCATTTAGGTAGATAATCATCATGTTTAAGAATTATTCGATATTACTAACTATATCACTTTACATCATTATTTCGAGTTGTGCCCAATTTGTACCACCCACCGGTGGCCCAAAAGACATTACTCCACCTAATCTAACTGAGAGTTTTCCTAAAAATGAAACCTTAAATTATAAACAGAAAACAATACGACTGGTTTTCGATGAACTAATTGATGCAAGTAGTTTAAGACAAGAACTCATAATAACACCTCAACCTGAATCAGCATTTGAAGTGAAAGTAAAATCTAACGAATTATTACTCCAATACGACAAACCATTCTTAGATAGCACAACATATACCTTCAACTTTAGACAAGGCATAAAAGATCTAAACGAAAGAACTCCAGCTAAAAATCTTAAACTAGTATTTAGCACTGGTAATGAAATTGACTCACTATCAATATCAGGAAAGGCAAATTACTTATGGAGTGGACAAATAGCAGATGAGGTTTTGGTAGGACTATATACTATCAACAAGGAGGACACAATTCCGGTACTCCTAAGGAAACCAAACTACTTTATCAAAACTGATACTTCTGGGAATTACTCTTTTGAAAACATTAAATCAGGCAAATATCAACTTATTGCTTTTCAAGATAAAAACTCAAATCTCATCTTTGATCAGAGTAAAGAATTATTTTCTTTCCATCCTGATACCATTAAACTTGACAGCAACATTAGCAACCTTACACTTTCTCTCTATCCCAATGATAGAACTGAACTCAAAGTTAAAAGATCTCTTGCTCGAAGAAATAATTACTCAATAGCCTTTAATAAAGACTATGAAAAAATTGAAGTAAACTTTCCCACAGATGATAGCTTAACTTACCAATTTCGACGTGAAGAACTGCTTTTCTTTAAGCACCCAAATACTAGTGATACAACATTAACTAAAATAATAGTTCAAGACTCTTTAGGACAAAAACTGGAAATTAATACAAAAATATATTTCCAAGAAGATCCAGAAACAAAAACAAAAATAGAAGCACTATCAATACGCTCAGAAATAAAACCAAATATCAAACTAAAAAAACCAATCGAATACATCTTCGATTTTGAATACCCAATTATAGACTTCGATACATCTAAGTTTAAAATACTTGGAGATACAACCTACTTAGAGAAATATACATTCGAATGGCTAGATCCATCACATACAAAAATATCGATAAAAACGAACCCAATAGCCAAGAGAGATCTACAGTTGAACTTTCAATCTGGTGCTATAACTAACTATAAGTCAGATACTAATAGCACTTATACACTTATCAACACCCTTTATCCACAGGAGAGTTACGGATTAATTGAAGGAACAATTAACAAAGATAGCAGCAACTACATTATTCAACTTATTGACTCTAAAACTACACAAGTTATTGATTTTCAAGAAACTAACTCAATATTCTCGTTCAAAAAAGTCATTGCTGGAAACTACTACCTTAGAATAATAAAAGACGCTAACAACAATCATAGATGGGACACGGGATATTTTGAACAACAACAACAACCAGAAGAGATAACTATCTATCCCGAACTTCTTAGATTGAAAGAGAATTTTGAATTAAGAGACATCGTTATTAACTAGTGTGGATAAGACTGTTAATAACCAACCTGAAGACGTGGAAATCATAGAAATAAATGAGGATAAGAAAACACTTAACCAATCTCGAACGAAAATCATGTAGACTACTCCACATAAAGTCGACTTGTAATCATTTTACACAACAGATATATACACATAAAATACAAAAAATAAACTCGCTCAATTAGATTAAAATAGAAAACAAATAATGTTCGTAACTTCATTAAACATCATATAATCAAATAACTAAATGTGGAATAAGTTTTGAGTTACACACAATCCAATGAGAGTTTAAAAACAAACGAAAATAAAAAGTAAAAACAGAATAAAAGGTATCAACAAATCCACAGCCCTAATAACTTAATACAATAAGAATACTAAATACTTATTTTAATATTTATGAAACACTTGCTTACGCTAATAGTATTAATAATTTTCTCTTTCGGGGAGCTCGCGGCTCAGGACGTTAATATTGAATTGGCTAATGAGTATTTTAAAAATGGGGAATATCAAAAGGCTGCGGATATGTACGAGTCAATAGCTAAAAAGAAGGGACAAAGTAGATTGATTCACACAAACTACTATAACTCGTTGCTAAAACTCAAGAAATATGATGAGGCAGAAGACTTTGTAAAACGTCAAATAAAAACCTACGATAATATAATTACCTATCAGGCCGATTATGCATACTTACTAGAACTTTCAGGGAAAAGTAGTGAAGCAGAAAGTGCCTATAAAGAATTGATTGAAACAGCAGCTAAACAAGATACCTACGTTTACCAGCTTCAAAACTTCTTTTATCAAACGAATAAGATAAATCTTTTAATTGACCTGTTTCTGTTATCAAGAGAAAAGGGAAAAGATCCGGATAAACATGATATACATTTAGCTAGAGCGTATTTGTTTGCAGGCAAAAAACAAGAAATGCTCGAAGAGCTGCTGAACTATGGAGTAAAAAACCAAAGAGGGGATTATGTACAAAAAACTATAGAAGATAATATTCGTGAAGAAGATGAGATCATCATGCTTCAAAGAACACTATTAAAACGTATTCAGGCGGATCCAAACCAACCGTACTACAATAACCTTCTCATATGGAATTACGTCCAGCAGAAGCAATTTATGAGGGCATTTACCCAAGCGAAAGCTTTGGATAAAAGAATGAATGCTGGGGGTTCTAAGGTTTTTGAATTGGCGGGTCTTACGTTTCAAAATAGAGACTTCAGATCAGCTAGTAAAATGTATCAATACATCATGGAAGAGTACCCAAATGGCGACTTGTATCCGTTTTGTAGGCGTTGGTACATTCAATCGAAAGAAGAGGTCGTAAAAACAACCTATCCAATAGAGAGAGAGGATATTCTCGATCTTATAAGCCAATATGAGACGATGTTGACGGAACTTGGTAGAACGCCTAAAACAATTGATGCGATCAGGAATATGGCTCTTTTACATGGTTTTTACTTAGAAAATCATCAAAAGGCTATTGAAATACTGAATATGGCCATTGAAACGGCTGGTTCCAACACGAGATTTAAAGATGAGTGTAAGTTAGACATGGGAGATATTTATATTCTTAAGGAAGAACCATGGGAAGCGACACTTATCTACATGCAGGTAGAAAAATCTCAAAAAGAAGAGCGGTTAGGAGAGGAAGCGAAGCTGAAAAATGCCAGACTTTATTATTTCACAGGAGAATTTGAGTTAGCAAAAGATATCTTAGATATACTTAAAAAAGCGACCACAAGGGAGATTGCTAATGATGCGATGAAACTAAGCCTTTTGATTCAAGATAACCTAGGTTTAGATACCACAGACGCAGCTCTAAAAGCATACGCTGCAGTGGAATTAATGTTGTATCAGAATAAAAACGAAGTTGCATTAGTGGAACTCAATAACCTGTTCAAAACATATAAAAGTCATTCTTTAGCAGATGAAATCCTTTGGTTAAGAGCAAACACATTGATAAAACTTGATCGCACTGAAGAGGCTGTATTGGATCTTCAATCCATTTTTGACAACTATAAATTTGATATTTTGGCTGATGACGCACTTTTTGCAATTGCAAAAATAACTGATGACAAAGTTCAAGATAAAGAAAAGGCCATGGAGCTATATAGATTACTGCTCAAGGACTTTCCAGGAAGCATATATGCAGCTGATGCTCGTAAGAGGTTTAGAGACCTTAGAGGCGATTTTGTGTATTGATTTACACTAAAAAAAACATTTTTGGCGTTCTATACTCGCAACAACATTAGCACACATGCCGTTTAGCAAAACCGTGAGATTTTTAATTATATTTTTTCTAACAAGTTCAATAGCTGTTTTTGGTCAAAAAGAGAAGAATGAAGTCTTTTTTGCCTGTAACTATACCTCCAATGCCATCAATGAAAAGGCAATTTGTGACATGCTGGGCTTTCAAACTCGTCCAGAGGCTCAAAAAGCCGTTGAAAACATAGTTAGAAGAAGCGGTTTGAAGCAAAACTTTTATGTGATGGAATGCCCAAACATAGATAATTGCTTTGCAGCGACGAGAAACGGTGAGCGACTAATCGTTTATGATGCTGGTTTTATGAAGCGTGTAAATGGAATAACCAAAACCGATTGGGGAGCAATGAGTGTTTTGGCTCATGAAATTGGACACCATTTGCAAGGACATACTTTAAAACAAAGTGGCTCAGATCCACAAAAAGAGCTAGAAGCAGATGAGTTTTCTGGTTTTGTGATGTACCAAATGGGAGCAAGCTTAAAGGAAGCTCAATCAGCAATCTTTATGCTTACTACTGATCAAGATTACGGAACACACCCACCGAGAAGAAAGCGGTTAGCAGCTATTGCAAAAGGTTACAATGCAGCTACGGACCTTTATCCTAGAATTAATCCTAGCGATAATTCAGTGGATACGATTCAAGAAGAGACTGTAGCAGAGCAACCTAGAGAAGTAGAAAGACCTGTATTACAGCAACCAAGAGAAGTTATCGTTTTTGAAGAGCCGGAAGTTACACCAAAAAAAATCCCAAGTCCAGCTCCAACCGTAAGAACGGGTTGTATTGATGGTTCATGTAAAAATGGCTTTGGTATTGCAGTTAACACACGTACTTACGAGCGATATGAGGGTAACTGGAACAATGGTCGTAGATCGGGATACGGCATAGAATACTACGCAGATGGACTAAAGAAATACGAGGGAAACTTCTCAGGTAGTGCGTTTCACGGTTTTGGGACTTACTTTTACACCAATGGGGATAAGGTTGTTGGTAACTTTAAAAAAGGAGCACCACACGATGATAACAGCATATTCTACTATAGAAATGGTGACCGCTTATTTGTTCGTTATGTCAATGGAAAAAAGGAAGGAAAGGCGAAAAAAATATTCTACAGCGGTGTTGAAAAAACGGTTTACTTTAGGGACGACAATGAGGTAGATTTATAATTTCTTTGCTTTTACCAACACTAAATTCGGGTACGGTAATCTTTATTTCTATATTTGTCGTCCCAATTTTAAAGTACTATGTCTTGGTTTAAAAGAACAGATAAAGGTATCCAAACTCGCACGCAAGATAAGCGTGAGGCTCCAGATGGACTGTGGCATCAATGTCCCGAGTGTAAGCAGGTAATGCACACCCGTGAGCATAAGTCTAATGCTTATACTTGTATTCACTGTAGCTATCACGACAAAGTGGGTAGTGAAGTGTACTTCAACATCTTATTTGATGATGGAAAGTATACAGAGTTAGACGAAAATATGCTTTCTGCAGACCCACTAGAGTTTGTGGATACAAAAGCTTATCCAGATAGAATCAAAGCTACAATAGCAAAATCAGGTTTAAAAGATGCCTGTAGAACTGCTGAAGGATTGATGAATGGTCACCCTATCACTATTTCTTGTATGGACTTCGGTTTCATTGGCGGTTCAATGGGTTCAGTAGTAGGCGAAAAAATTGCCAGGGGAATTCAAAATTCTATTGACAAAAAGATGCCATTTTTAATGATCTCAAAATCTGGCGGAGCAAGAATGATGGAAGCAGGGTATTCTTTAATGCAAATGGCAAAAACCTCAGCGAAATTAGCACTTTTGAGCGAGCAAAAAATACCATATATTTCCCTACTAACTGATCCAACAACTGGTGGAGTTACAGCATCTTATGCTATGTTAGGAGATTTCAATATTTCAGAGCCAAAAGCATTGATTGGATTCGCTGGACCGCGAGTGATCAAAGAAACGATTGGAAAAGATCTACCTAAGGATTTTCAAACTGCAGAGTTTGTAAAAGAACACGGTTTTCTGGACTTTATAGTAGATAGAAAAGACTTGAAAGATAAGCTTACGAGCATACTCTCTATCATTTATAAACGATAGTTATCTTCGTTTTCTAATTGTTTTTTACCTTCAATGAAACTCACTGGGTGGTAAATTTGTGCATAAACTATTGGAATAAAAATAATCCATATTTCTAGCCTCGCTTGTACACCAACTAATTCTTACTTAGATATATACTCTTATTTTCGCAAAAATTAAGTACTAATTGAAGCAAAACGCGATAGTTTTATCCCTAAAAGTTACTTTCAACCAACGGAATTGTTTTGTGTATAAGTCTGTGGACATGTGAATAAGCATAAAAATGGAGGATTTTTAAGACATAGGTAATTTAATGTGCGAAAAATAATCCACATATATTTTCTGCCATTACCTATTAAAGCAACATACTAGAACTACATTTGCGGGCTTTTATAAACTCTCAATGAATCAGCTTTTTACAGACGAACAATGGCTTGCTTGGATAGACGAACTCTCCGATAACGATATTGTTACAATTGACAACTTTCTACCCACTGAACTTTGGCAAACGCTTAGAGACTTTTTGGTACAAAAAGACAACGAGAATGACTTAAAAAAAGCTGCCTTGGGAACAGGTGGTAACAAGCAGATAATTGAAGAAATTAGAGGTGATTATACTTTTTGGATTGAAGAAACCAGAGATACAGAACTAGAGCGATTCTTTGGTCTTATTCATGAACTTAAAACAATGCTTAATAGGTATTGCTATTTGAGTCTTTCTGGGCATGAATTTCATCTTGCCCATTACCCTGTGGGATCTTTTTATAAGAGGCATTTAGACCAGTTTAATTTTCGATCAAACCGAATGATTACGCTCATTATTTATCTCAATGAGGACTGGAAAGAAGGGAATGGCGGAGAACTAAAGGTTTATCAAGAAAATGAAAAACTGATTGCTCCGCTTAAAAATCGTTGTGTTTTATTCAAAAGTGCAGATGTACCCCACGAAGTTTTAAAAACTCATACAAGTAGATACAGCCTTACAGGTTGGTTTTTGTATCAACCTCCTGGAATAGGGTTCTTGAGCTAAGAAACTAACTCCCATTGGAGTTGTCAAACAAGTTTAAGAGTACTTTTTAAACTTGTCAAAACCTGGCTTTCTCTTTTCCAAAAAAGCATCTCTTCCTTCTTTGGCTTCTTCTGTCATGTAGCCTAACCTGGTAGCTTCACCAGCAAAAATTTGTTGACCCACGAGCCCATCATCTATCATGTTGAAAGCAAATTTGAGCATTCTGATTGCCATTGGGCTCTTTTCTAGGATTTTTTGTGCCCATTCATAAGCTGTTTGCTCCAATGTTTCATGTGGAACAACTGCGTTTACCATTCCCATTTCGAAGGCTTCTTGAGCAGAATAATCTAAGCCTAAAAAGAAGATCTCTCGTGCACGTTTTTGGCCGACTTGCCTTGCAAGGTATGCTGAACCATATCCAGCGTCGTAGGAGGCTACATTTGCGTCAGTTTGCTTGAATATGGCGTGTTCTTTACTTGCAATTGTCATATCACACACAACATGTAAACTATGTCCG
This sequence comes from Spirosomataceae bacterium TFI 002, assembly GCA_900230115.1. Classification (NCBI taxonomy): domain Bacteria; kingdom Pseudomonadati; phylum Bacteroidota; class Cytophagia; order Cytophagales; family Spirosomataceae; species Spirosomataceae bacterium TFI 002. The sequence continues at coordinate 2,507,095 of LT907983.1, forward strand.
CCACCAACTGCCCAACCCGGTACCACGGCTATTACTGGCTTGGTCATAAAACGAATTTGACGTTGGACATCTAAGATATTCAATCTTCCGACCCCAACTTCGTCTTTGTATCCGTCATTTCCTCTTGCGTTTTGGTCTCCTCCACTACAAAAAGCCCATTTCCCGTCTTTTGAAGAAGGACCCTCTCCCGAAAATAGGACAACACCAATGTCTCCATCATTACGAGCATCTTCAAAAGCATCAATGAGCTCAAAAACAGTTTTAGGTCTAAAAGCATTACGAACATCAGGCCTATTAAATGCTATGCGTGCAACTCCATCTGCTTTTTTGTAAGTGATATCTTCGTAAGTCTTTGCGGTAATCCAGTTGGGTTTCATAGTTTTTAGTTTGTATGCGAAATTAAGCCCTAGTTTTCAGACTATAAAACTAATGTGAATTGTTTGATCAAATAAGTAACATGGCTAGTGCACTTCTATCTTGTCTGTAAAACCTGTCGAGTTCTGTTTATTTGAATGTAGACTTCTTACTAAACGAAAACGCTGAGTTTGAACAGAAGGAGGGAAGTCAACGCTCTGGTTTTGCCTTGACACTATCCACTACAGCCTCAATACTGCTAACACTAGATATACCAAAAAAGCCAACAGCCTTTACTTTAGAATTTTCATCTCTATTCACAATATTGGTAGGAATATTAGCTGGTGGAGTGGCAAAAATACCTCCATTTGCAGACTCTTGACGGATCTGAAAGAGGTAGTAGTAGGCTTCATTTGTAATAGACCAAAGCTCCACTTTTGTTTTATCACCATGACGATAGAGTCCATCGTTAATGGATTGTCTTATTGGTAAAATAAATAAAAGACCGTCTGAACCAGCACCGGGAGAAAAACTGGCATCATAGGCAATTGAAAGGTTAGAAGGGTTATTTATCAATGTATCATTCTTAGTTGTTCTAATCCAATAGGTGTCATTTTGTCCATCAAAATCCTTGGCATAAAACTGACCTAAAAAACCCTTTTGAGGCCCTCCATCTGGTGGCGAGACTGGAAAAGTGAAGTTTTCGAAGCTGATTGAGTCAATTTTTGGTACACGTTTTTGTGAAGAAATTGAAACATATTCTTGTCCATCGTATGTGATGTATAAAGCATACATAGCATCAACTTGTAAAAAAGGTTCTCCTTGTAACACGTAATTCCCATCGTTTAGTACATCTACAAAACTGTGTGCTGTGCTATCACTTTCGAAAACAGTTACAGTTGCTCCAAGTGCCGGCCGAGGGTCAGAATTATCGAAATATGGCTGGGAGAGGGTTAGTTTAATTACTTGTGGCTCTGGTTTGTCTGTTAGCCAAGCATCTACGACTAGTTGAGTAACTCCATCCTTAATTTCTAAATCAATAACGTCTTCACAGCTCCAAATTGAAATAGGAAAACCAATAATGAATATATATGCTATTAACTTTTTCATATTAGATCAAAACTTAAAATTGTATGTAACTGCAGGTAGTATTGCTGCAAAAACTGAGTAGGAGATAGCTTGAGTTTGAGCTACATTATCGGGGTCCTGTTGGACATATACCGAAAAGGGGTTTCGTCGATTATAGACATTGTAGACAGAAAACACCCATTCGCTTTCTCCCTTTTTGAATAAAGCATGCTTGTTTTTACGAGTTGCTGCAAGGTCTAGTCTATGAGATGCAGGTATACGATAGCTATTTCTGGAGTCATTTACGTCATGCGGTAATGCTATTCCTTGCCATATGAACTTGTTGGTAGGAAAACTTGCTGGTGTACCACTCGAGAGAGAAAAGGTACTCGAAAAGCTCCATTTTTTACCTTTGTCGTATATTGAAACTACGGACAGGTTATGAGTCTTATCAATCCTAGCAGGAAACCATTCTGAGTTATTTATTCCTTCCACTAGTCTTTCAGTTCTGGCAAGGGTATAACTGACCCACCCATTAAAAATGCCTCTTGTTTTTTTAACATAAAACTCGGCACCATAAGCCCTACCATCACCTGATAATAAATCTGCCTCTACTGCTGGATTTAAGAGCAAATCTGCATTTCTTACATAATCTACTTGGTTTTGGAGCTTTTTGTAATACAGCTCAATTGAGCTTTCATACATGTTTTTGCCAAAATTTTTGAAAAGGCCTACGGCCACTTGATCAGCTATTTGGGGCTTTATATTGTTGCTACTTGGAGTCCAAACATCTAATGGCGATGAAGCGGTTGTATTTGAGAGTAAATGTAAGTATTGAGCTAGGCGATTATAACTGAGCTTTACGGACGTGCTTTTATTTACCCCTATATTCATTGAGAAGCGGGGTTCAAAGTTTCCATATGTTTGAATTGATTGACCTGATGTGAATGCTTTAAACTCGCTAATTGGCTTTCGCTCTCCAGCAGTTGAATTTGCTTCATCTAATATAATAGCTGTGCCCTTACCCAAATAGTTATAGTAAGAATACCTCAAGCCGTATTGAAGTGATATTTTATCGTTAATTTTTTGCTCGTTAGCGACATATAGAGATCCTTCAAATGCATATTTTGGGTCTAAGCCAATGGTCCTTTTTTCTCCTCCAGAAACTGCTGTTGCTACTCCTGGGTTAAAAGTGTAATAGATCGCCTGTCCGCCAAAACTTATGGTATTCTTAGGATTGGCATAGTAACTAAAATCAGGTTTAATACTGTAATTCACGATATCACTATTCCACTCAAATGAGTCTTGGTCATCAGAGTCTGTAAGGTCGCTATCAAGGGCATATTGATAATTGCTGTAAAAGACAGTAGTGTTCAGAAACAGCTTTTCATTAAAAATGTGGTTCCAGCGGAAAGAGGTAGTACTATTACCCCAATCAAATCCAAAATCGGCTCCGAATACATCTCTTCCGAAATAGCCAGATAGGTAAATAGTATTCTTGTCGTTTATCTTATAGTTTGCTTTTGCCGTGAGGTCGTAAAAATAAAAGCGAGTGTCTTTCAAGTCTTCTTTCAAAAATGGCTTTGCTAAGACGTCAATATACGAGCGTCGTCCAGCAACAATAAATGACCCTTTTTTGTTGAAAAGTGGACTTTCTACTGCAAAACGAGAGAATATTGTTCCTAAGCCGCCTGAAACTTCTAGCTTTTTTGCATTCCCTTCTTTCATTCTTACATCAAGAATAGAAGAAATTCGCCCACCGTATTGTGCTGGAATACCGCCTTTTATGAGCTTAACATCTTTGATTGCGTCTGGATTAAAAACCGAAAAGAAACCAAATAAGTGAGAAGAGTTAAAAACGGGTGCTTCATCTAATAGAACAAGGTTTTGGTCAACTCCACCACCACGAACATTAAATCCGGAAGCCCCTTCACCAACAGAGCTTACACCTGGTAAAAATTGAATACTCCTTATGACATCAACTTCACCTAAAAATGCTGGCATTTTCTTGATGGTTTTCATTTCCACCTTATTAACCGACATTTCCATACTTTTTACATTTTCATCGGCTCTTTCAGCAGTAACAACAACCTCTTGTAGTTGTAGTTCTTCTTCCCCAAGTTCAAGGTTCAATGTTTTGTTTTGATCCAAAACAACACTTTTATTTAAGCTTTTAAACCCAATATAGGATATTTGCAAAGTGTAGGAACCAGAGGGAATTGTGAGGGAGTAAAAACCATATGCGTTGGTTTGGGTACCAACATTGGCTTCTTTAATGTAAATTGACACGCCAATTAAATCTTCGCCGTTTGACGCGTCTTTTATCGTTCCGCTTAGGGTATAGTTTTGTGCCATTCCTTGATAAATTAACAAGGATAGTATTAATGTTAATAGCTTTTTCATTGATAAGTACGGCCTATATGTATGGACCTATACCTTAACCAACGAAAAGAATGTTTAGTTTGTAACATATTGGATTAAATAAATATGAAAAAGGCTTAAGAGAATCAATATTAAAAAAATTTAATAAGTAATTAGAACTCCTTGTATATTCAGTACCTTTGTCTAAATTAATTGACCTATCCAATACCAATTGCATGAATAATCAAATTATTAGAGAGCCAATCGCCTACGAAAAAATACCAACTAGGATATTTTCTGATACAAAAGATGCTTCTATTTCGGTAGCAAATGAAATTGCAGACCTAATCAAAAGTAAAGCAAAACAGAACAAAAAAGCTGTTTTAGGTCTTGCCACTGGATCTTCTCCAAAAACAGTGTATGCTGAACTTATCAGAATGCATAAAGAGGAGGGATTAAGTTTTCAAAATGTGGTTTCATTTAATTTGGATGAATATTATCCAATGGAGCCAGATGCTGTTCAGAGTTATTGGAGATTTATGCGTGAGCAACTTTTTGATCATGTGGACATGCCCGAAGATCAAATCAACATTCCTATTGGAACACTCGCTCCTGAAAAAATTCAGGCATTTTGTAATGAATATGAAAAGAAAATTGAAAAACTGGGAGGTTTAGATTTTCAATTATTGGGAATAGGAGGGAACGGTCACATTGGTTTTAACGAGCCAGGATCTTTAATGAACTCTCGCACAAGGCTAATGATGCTTGATCATACTACTAGGGCGGCCGCTACAGGCGACTTTGGTGGAGAACTTAACAAAGTACCTAGAAAAGCAATTACACTCGGTGTAGATAAAATTTTAAAGGCGAAGAGAATTGTTCTTTTAGCATGGGGGGAAAGAAAAGCTCCCATGATTTCTGATGCTGTAGAGGGTGATGTTACTGCAAATAATCCTTCTTCGTACCTACAGACTCACCCAAATGCACTTTTTGTTGTGGACGAAGCAGCCGCTTCAGGTCTAACGAGAATGAAAACGCCTTGGATGGTAGAGGCTGTTGAATGGGCCAATGAAATGGTTAAAAAGGCCATAACCAATATGGCTCTCAAAATTGGTAAGCCAGTACTAAAGCTAACCAACGAGGATTATAACGATAATGGATTAAGTGACTTACTTGCTCAACACGGAAGAGCATATGATCTTAATATTGACATTTTCAACCAACTTCAGCACACTATAACTGGCTGGCCAGGTGGAAAACCCAATGCGGATGACACCAATCGTCCAGAAAGAGCTCAACCAGCAAAAAAACGTTGTATTATATTTAGCCCACACCCAGATGATGATATTATCTCTATGGGAGGAACTTTCCAACGTCTTGTTGATCAAGGTCATGAAGTTCATGTGGCCTATCAAACTTCAGGAAACATTGCCGTATCGGATGAAGAGGCTTTACGTTTTATAGACTTTGTAGTTGATTATAACGATGGCTTCAATATACAGAGTGCTAAAGCACAATCTATATTTGCAAATGCTAAAAACTTCCTTAGAAATAAGAAAGACAGCGAGTTAGACTCAGAAGATGTGCGTAAAGTTAAAGGCCTTATCCGTATGGGTGAAGCAAAAGCGACTTGTAGATATGTAGGTATTCCTATCGAAAATGCTCATTTCCTCCATATGCCGTTTTATGAGACTGGAAAAGTTCAAAAAATGCCTTTGGGAGTAGAAGATGTCAACGTTGTTGCTGATCTTATAGAAGAGATAAAACCCCACCAAATATACGCCGCTGGAGATCTTGCAGATCCACATGGCACACACAAAGTATGTCTCGATGCTGTTTTTGCGGCAATGAGGAAACTAGAGCACAATAACTTTATGAAAGATTGTTGGTTATGGTTGTACCGTGGAGCATGGGCTGAGTGGGATATTCATGAGATCGAAATGGCAGTACCTATGAGTCCAGATCAGGTAATGCAAAAGCGTCTAGGTATATTCAAACACCAGTCGCAAAAAGATGGTGTAGTTTTTCAGGGAGCCGACTCAAGGGAGTTTTGGCAACGTGCTGAAGAGCGAAATCAAGCGACCGCAGAGCTATATAATAAGCTTGGGTTGGCAGAGTATGCAGCCATGGAAGCGTTCGTTAGGTGGAAAGGATAACAAAAACGGGTTGATTGTCTCTCGAAAGGGCTTACCGTAAAATAAATTTTAGATCTTTTTCTGTTCAGGATTGTACAAATTTTGCGAAAAATATAACTTTAGCAAGAGTTGGTACGTTATTTGTTTGAATCTATATCCGAAACGTGTTTCCAATCAAAACCTAACAGAAATGAAAAAAGTTAATGTGTTTATGATCGTTCAGTGGCTAATCTTTATGCCATTGATTTTACCATTAGGAATAATTACTGGTGCTTTCGAGGGAATTAAGAAAACATTTGACCAAGCTGTCGCCGACGTTCTCAACAACGGTGAAGAAGCAACGGTTTAATGTAAGAAACCTAGTGTCTTGTCTTTCACCTCTTCGGTGTCAAGCATAAGAAACTCTTCCCAGAAAGGATTTTGTGGTAAAGGAGCCTTACACAAAATAGGCTCCTTTTTTATTGGGTGATTGAAATATACCCTCCTGGCATGCAGATTAATTGACTTATCTGGGTTTGGCCTGTCAAATCCGTACTTCAAATCCCCTCGTATCGGACAACCCATACTGGCAAGTTGAACTCTAATTTGATGAGACCTACCTGTAATAGGCTCTACTTCAATCAAATGGTACTTATTGATTGTTCCAATGTACTTATAATTAAGCTCAGCTTTTTGACTCCCTTCTACTTCTTCATCGTAGGCTCTAACGGTATTATTTTCACTGTTTTTAACTAGCCAATGTACTAATTTTCCTTGCTTAATCTTTGGCTTCTTTCTCGTGATTGCCCAATAAGTCTTTTGAATATCTCGCTTACGAAAGATCTCATTCATTCTCTCAAGCCCTTTTGAGGTACGAGCAAATATCACTAAACCGCTCACGGGTCTATCTAGTCGGTGAATAGTGCCTAGGAAAACATCTCCTGGCTTTTCATACTTTACCTTGATGTATTCCTTCACATGCTCTTCTAGTGTCTTATCGCCTGTCTTATCGCCGTGCACAAGCACACCAGATCGCTTATTTACAATGATAAGGTGGTTGTCTTCGTATATTGGATCAAATGCTTTCATATCTTTCTTTAATGTTATCTGTTTCTGGTAGCTTAATACCTTTTGTTGAAAGTTCAAGGTTAAAAGTAACTTTCAACTTTTGACGTTCAACCTTCAACCAAGCTTAATGCTACTTCCCTTGTTCTGCTATCACTTGCTATGTAGTCGTCAATTGTTGGCTTAGCGACGTATTCCACTTTGGCCATACATGTTTCAATAATATCGGACATGCCTAAGAAACTAACTTTATCTTTCAAAAACGCTTCGACTGCTACTTCATTTGCAGCATTTACAATACAAGCCAAATTCCCACCTTTCTTAAGTGCCTCAAACGCAAAACCTAAATTCCTAAAAGTTTCCATATCGGGCTTTTCGAAGGTAAGACTTGGGTAATTGACAAAATCAAACCTTGGAAAGTCAGATTTTAGTCGCTGCGGAAAACCCAAAGCATATTGAATGGGCAACTTCATATCGGGCAAACCCATTTGTGCTTTCATGCTTCCATCTTCAAACTGTACGATAGAATGAACAATACTCTGTGGGTGCACAATAACATCTATTTGCTCTGCTTTCAAATCAAAAAGCCACTTTGCTTCTATTACTTCAAGACCCTTGTTCATAAGTGAAGCAGAGTCAATGGTTATTTTAGCTCCCATTTCCCAATTTGGGTGCTTGAGTGCTTGCTCTTTCTTTACCGTTTCAAGAAACTGTTTGTCTTTTCCTCTAAAAGGCCCTCCACTTGCCGTGAGAATGATCTTCTCTATCGGGTTCATATGTTCACCTACCAAACACTGAAATATAGCAGAATGCTCACTATCTACGGGTAAAATATCAACTCTGTTTTCAAGAGCTAGTTGAGTAATTATTTCACCAGCAACTACCAATGTTTCTTTGTTGGCAAGAGCTATGTGTTTTTTGGCATTGATAGCTCTAATCGTAGGCAAAAGACCAACATAGCCTACCAATGCTGTAAGAACCATATGAATACTCTCCATTTCCACGATTGAAGAAAGCGACTTTTCACCCGAATAAACCTTAATATCTAGCGGGTCCAATGCGGCAAAAACTTTATCATAAAGTTTTTCATTGCTTATTACAACTGCATTTGGCTTGAATTGAGCTGCTTGTGCTATCAGTAAGTCTGCATTGTTTTGGGCTGTCAATACTTCTACCGCAAATAAGTCTTCATTCGCAGCAATGACTTCCAAGGCTTGAGTGCCTATAGAACCCGTAGAACCCAATATTGCAATGTTTCTTTTCTCCATGCCTAATAATTTGTGCAAAGGTCTTAATTTTAGCTTGGATAAAATAGTTTTTGGAAAATGGGTTTCGTCAAACCAAACCTTGCAGGCACATCATTAAAGAAATAGCGATATTTTAGGAATGGGAAAAGAAGTACTTTACAATTAACAGTTTAGAAAAAGCAAAACATCGCTCTCAACCCTCCTCATAAAGCCTCAACCGGTTCTTTAAAGCACTTACTTCCTCTCTTAATTTTCTTTCTTTTTCGAGAAGCTGCAGCACAACGTCGATGCCTTCAAGGTTTACATTAAGCTCGTTATGGAGTCTTAATATCTTTTCAAGGTCACCAATGCCATCTTTGTGGATGTATTTACTTTGTTCAACGACCTCTATTTCAATGAGTCCCATGTTATATAGAGAATCTACAAAGGTGACTTCGATGTTATAGTGAGTACAAATTGTTTCTGTCGAAATTAAGTGTTCTTGTTTCATACAGCTCTCATGTTTTGTAATTCTCTGAATAATTCTTTTTCTTTTTCGCTTAGATTTACTGGTGTTTGGATGCGATAAGTGATTATCAAATCTCCGAACTCACCATCTTTTTTGTAAACAGGAAAACCCTTCCCTTTTAACTTTACTTTAGTATCGTTTTGTGTTTCTGGCTTGATTTTAAGCTTTACTTTAACATCGAAAGTATCAATAGTAATTTCACCACCAAGAATGGCTGTGTACAAGTCTAGGTCTATGTTTTTATAAAGGTTGTTGCCTTCTCGTTTGAAATCCGTTTTATTAGTTATGACGAATTTTAGATATAAGTCTCCGTTCGGTCCTCCGTTTATTCCTGGTCCCCCCTTTTCACTTATTTTGATAACCAGCCCATCATCTACTCCAGCTGGAATAGTGAGTCGTAGTTTCTTTCCATTTACTGTTAGGATTTGTTGCTGAGCGGTGAAAACATCTTTAAGATCTAAGTGTAACTCGGCATTAAAGTCTTGTCCTTTGAACCTGGGGCTGGTTCTGCTTTGTGAATATCCACCAGATCCACCAAACATAGACTCAAAGAAATCTGAATAATCTCCTCCGCCAAAGTCTTGCTGGCTAGACTGCCTCTGTGTTTGCCGAGCCCTTTCAAACTCTTCTCCATGCTTCCAATCCTTGCCGAACTTATCGTACTTTTTGCGTTTTTCTGGGTCACTCAGTACTTCATTGGCCTCATTTATCTCCTTAAATTTAGACTCGGCGTCTTTGTTGTCTGGGTTTACGTCGGGGTGAAATTTACGTGCTAGCTTACGATAAGCAGCTTTTATTTCCTTTTCTGTTGCAGACTTTGAAATGCCTAGGACCTTATAATAATCTACAAATGCCATTTGCTGTATTTTCGTTTTTTGATAAAGATCAAATTGTTTCTAAAGGTAATAAATTACCTTATCTTTTTCCGTTCAAAACAGCTGAATAAAAGAAACCTAGGTTACTCAAAGCTAAAAGAAATTGACATATCAACCTCTAGACTTCAGTGTAGAAATGGTAAATTAATTAATTCAAAAATATTGTTCACTTCAAGGCACGAATTAAATTGTATCAGTCAAAATTCGTAACTTCCTCTTCATTAATTTATTCAACCAATCAATTTAAAATTTATCATTCCAAATGAAAGGGTATAAACTCATTTTACCTCTAGCCATTTTATGTCTTCACTTTGACACAAATGGACAAAACCATCCAGAAATTTATATTAAAGAATCGCAAAAAACCGAATTTGTGAAACGGGTTGAATCATCGGAAAGGGTCAGTGAATTTGTGGATGAATTGAAAATTGAGCTAGAGCCGTATGTCGCTCGGCACGTAAGTGATCCAGAATGGATAGTTTCTCGCCTGCAAATGTATTGGAACACGAAATACAAGAGAGTTTATGTCAATGGAATGGACTTTTCGCATGGTGAAGGAGAAGCCCCAGTACCAACAGTTAAGTTTTCTGGTTCTCGTGATTGGGCAACTGACTATTTACTGCCCGAAATAAAGGATATAAAGCCATACCTGGATGACCCTCGTGGAATGTTCCTTCAAAATGACAAAAAAGAGGGAAAGCCTTGGGAGTGGGTGGCACCTTCGGAAACGGGACATATCATAGAAAACATAAATCGAAAGATAATGAAGCTGGCAGAAGATGCCAGTTTTTTATATTGGCTGATCGGAGATGAGCGATATGCTAAGTTTGCATCAGATATCGTGATAAAATACTCTGAAGGAATGTACCATAGAGACGCTCCTCAAACAATAGGAGATCATAAAAATGCCCTATTAATGGGCTTGCAGACATTTGAAGTAATTCACGAAGGAATCGTAGAACCATACACTGTTGCGTATGATTTCTTGTTCGACTATTTGACCAAAAACAAAAAAGATGTTCAAATGATCCAGTCCGTGTTTCGTAAGTGGGCGGATCAAGAGATAAAATACGGCGTTGCCGATAATAACTGGAACATGATGCAGGCTCGCTTTATCACTTACCTAGCAATTGCTCTTGAAGATGATGTTGCTTATAGTGATGGAAAAGGACAGCAATACTACATTGACCAAGTACTCAACCAGAACTCTGTTAAACAAAAAGCACTAAAGGATGTCTTGCTCAATTTTGACCCTGAAACTGCAATTTGGCCAGAAGTAGCACACTACTCTATCATGGTCTCAGATGATTTATTGGAGATATATAGCATTTTGGACAAAACCATGAATAATAACTTATTGGCTCAGTCTCCAATTCTTGAAAAAGCAATATTAGCAAATTTTCAATACTTGTTTCCAAACGACTTTACGGCAGCATATGGAGATGCAAAACATTCCCCTTTACGTTATAACTCACTTGAATTGCTTATTTCAAACTATCACAAATATGGAGCAATCGAGAAAGAGAAAACGATAACAAAACAGTTAAGGCGTTTTTTAGAAAATGGTGCGTATACAAGAACAGAGATAAAATCACTATTCGATTTATTCTTTTATCAAGAATCTTTAATGGAAATACCTGCAGCAAAAACTTTTGCAGAAATGGTTACACCGACTTTTTATTCTCCTAATGTGAGTTGGATTGTGCAACGAAATGGAAATTCAATAGAAGAAGGAATGATGGTTTCAAAAAATGCATCATTGGGAAATCATTCACACACCAATGGGATCAACCTTGAATTGTTTGCAAAAGGAATGGTAATTGCCCCTGATGCGGCAGCTGGTGTGAGCTACTGGTCTCCTGATCATATTGAGTATTACAGTCGCTTTCCTGCACATAATACAGTCATAGTGGATGGTAAATCAGATTATAGAAATATGCGAGGTACGCAAGCTTTTTCAGTGAATGGTATTTATCCTATACCTAATCAAAGCACTGATTTTAGCATTGGAAACACGTTTTCAGATGTAAGTTTTACAGAGCCATCTACCGGTGCCGCTCAACGCAGGCTTACCGGAACTGTACGTACAAGCTCAACATCCGGTTATTTTGTGGATATTTTTCGCTCAGCAAGAGAAGACGGCAGAGATAAAAAACACGAATATCTTTTTCATAGCCAAGGAAACGATGTTGTACTACAAGACGAGGAAGGTCAAGTTATTTCCACTTTACCTACTGAAGAATTGGCGTCTAGCAAAGGGGATTTGGTTGGCTACGACTATTTTAAAGACAAACAAAGTGTGAGCTATAATAAAAACTTTGTTGCAATGTTTGAAATGCCTTCTATTACGGGTAAAGAACTAAAAGTAAATCTATGGATGAAGGGTTATAAGGGACGTGAAATATTTACTGTAAAAGCTCCACACTCAAGAGCCATAAATTCAAAATCTGTTCCTGAAGAACTGTATCATAAAGAATCACCAACCTTGGTTGTTAGGCAAAGTGGAGAGGCTCATTCAAGACCTTTTGTGACTATTATTGATGCTTTTAATACTACAGACAATTACAAAATTGAAAACGTTAACTATTTCTCATCTCAGGATACAAACTCCGATTTCATAGGAGTTGATGTTTCTACATCTGGTATTCAAAAAGATTACATTTTTAATGATACAAAAGGGAAGCGTATATACAAAACTAGTAATGGAAACTTTAAGGGGACTTATGGAGTGATATCCACAACAAAGAGTGTGGTAAAATCCTTGTTTCTTGGCAATGGAGAGCTATTGGAAAAAGAGGGATGGAAAATTGAAGCCTCTAACTCTGGTTCAAATATTTTGCTTGAAAGAACCTCAGATGGCTTTTTTATTGACGCATCACATAATTTTATTTTAACAATTCCAACTTCAGGTCTTGCTAGTAAAGCTCAACTCTATACTGTAAATAAGGATGGCATAAAGAGAAGCTTCAAAAGGATTGAGGTTAATAAAAGTCATTTGAAATTTAAAATTCCTGCTTTAAGCGGTGTGCAACTTTTCATGGAGTAGTTTAGCCATACCCATGTTTAAAACAAAGAAACGTTCGATTGATAATTTGAGTAAGAGCTAAAGGGCGAGTTAATTTTTCTCTCTTATTTCTAATCTGACCAAATGGCCAGAAATAGTAAGGTCTTTTTGAGCCCAACCACCAGTTGAGCTAGCTTTTGGATTTAGTGCAGCGGACAACTCTTCTTTATCGGCGATGGACCAATTGCAATGTGAAATCGAATTTTCATCTAAAAAACCCCACCACTTTATAGCTTCTTCATGGTTTAAGGAGCCATTTCCTGATGCTTCGGAAATACCATATTCAGTCACAAAAAGTGGCACATCGGCTGTTATAGCTTTTTTTGCTAAATCTCTGAGGCTTTGCTTATGTGTTGCGGCATAATAGTGAAGCGTGTAGGCCACATTTGCGTCGGCTATTTTATTGCCAATGACGTCGTCTACGTTTTGAGACCAGTTTCGTGTACCACATATCACTAAATTGTCTGGGTCGTGCTTCCTTATTTCTGCAATAATAGTTTCGTGATAGGGCTTAAGAACATTTGTCCAAGAAACATTCAGTGGTTCATTGTATGTTTCATAAATGATATTGGGGACGTTTCCGTACTTCTGTGCTAGTTCTCCAAAAAAGACTTTAGCTTCTTCTGTGTGATTTTCACTATGATGGTCGTGCCAATCAACTATTACATAAATATCTTCTTTTATGGCGGCGTCTACAACTGCATATACTTTAGCCTTTTCAGATTCAGGGTTTTCTAAATAACCACCATTTTCTACAGCCATGGCTGCTCTCACAACGTTACATTGCCAGTCATCTTTTAACCATTTTACTGTTTCGGCATTGTAATACTTACCAATCCACTGACTCCAAAAAAGTGACATTCCTCTCAATTGAACAGCTTTTCCATTTTTATCCACGATTTTATTCCCATCTACGCTCAGTTGACCATATTCAGATACACCTTTAACTGGGCTTAGGTCTTCTCCACCTCTAGGTTCTGTGATTCCTTTGGGAGTGACTTCTAAAGGTGTTTTGACTTCATTGGTACAAGCAATAAATAAAACACAAATGAATAAATACTTAATGATTGGCATTTTGCTTCTGATTGAATTTGTTAGACCAAATATACTTTATACGCTTCTAAAACCCCATTTAATTTAAGCCCTTAACCACCGTTATAAAATGTTGAATTGCTGGATTTTTATTTTCAATATTCCAAACTGCCGATAGTGTTGTTTTCTGAGGCACATCATTGAGTTCAATAAACTTTATTCCAGACATGTGGCTTAGCCTAAGAGATTTGGGTACGATAGAAACTCCAAAGTTGTTTTCGACTAATTTATAGATGGAATCTGCGTGAATTGTATTATGAGTAACGTTTGGAATAAAGCCGTATCCATCAAAAATTTGCATAACTTTTTCATAATACGAAGGGCTGTATTTAGAATCAAATAAAATGAAAGATTCGTTTTTTAGTTGACTCATATCTTTGAAATTATCTGTGTTGAGATGGTGTGATATAGGCAAAGCCAAACAAAAAGACTCATTTAGAACAGGATATAAAGAAAGGCCTTTGGGTACTTTTTCTACCCTAACAAACCCAATGTCTAAATCAAGCGAAAGTAACCCTTCGACTTGACTTTGGTTATCCATTTCTTTAAGGTTAAAAATGATGTTTGAGTGCTTTTCTTCAAAATCGAGCAACAGTTTTGGAATGATTGCTTGCATTGCGGAGCCAACATAAGCAAGTGCAATCTCCCCTTCAATACCCGAATCAATCAATTTGGCGTGATGTATACTGTTTTCTAAAGTCTTTAGTTGCAATTGTAAAGCCTCTTTAAGATACGAACCAGCCTTTGTCAGTTCAACTTTTCGATTGTGCCTTTCAAATAAGACGAAACCCAAGCTTTCTTCCATTTCCTTGATTTGGCGACTCAAGCCAGGTTGTGAGATGTAAAGCCGTTCTGCCGCTTTTCTAAAATGAAGTTCTTCGGCGACAGCAAGGAAATAGCGGATGTGTCTTAACTCTAATTGATAACCCATGATTATTAAATAGTAAACAAATTGGTCTTTTTCGACATCAAATACAAGGGTACCTTTACAAAAACATTAGTCACTATGGATTTTAGATATGGTTTAGATCACCTTAGTGTAAAAGTTGTACTAGACATTGCTTCTGGTAAAACGAAAGGAGTATTGTCAATACAAGCGATTGAGAAAGTAAAAACTTGTCGAACTTATGTTGAAAAATTGGCCAACTCAAACAGAGCCGTATATGGAATCAATACTGGCTTTGGGCCTCTTTGTGATACGCAAATATCACCTGAGCAAACCAGTACACTTCAAAACAACTTACTACTATCTCATGCGGTAGGAGTAGGTGAGCCTATAAGTCCCGAGTTGTCAAAAATAATGATGATTTGTAAGGTACATGCTCTTTGTCAGGGGTATTCAGGAATTCGACTTTCGGTAATTAAACGAATAATATTTTTTATCGAGAATGACCTTCTCCCAGTTGTTCCAGAACAAGGCTCAGTTGGTGCTTCTGGAGACTTGGCACCCCTATCCCATCTTTTTTTACCGCTATTGGGCGAGGGAGAGTTTTGGTATAAAAATAAGATTGTAAGAGCAGAAACGGTGCTTAAAAAGTTTAATGTCGAACCAATACGATTAGAATCCAAAGAGGGCTTGGCACTAATCAATGGTACACAGTTCATATTGGCACATGCTATTATTGGCTTGTCAAAAATGAGTTATTTATTGGACTTAGCTGATTTAGCAGGAGCCATGACTTTAGAGGGCTTTCAAGGGAGTGCTTCTCCATATAGAGCTGAACTTCATGAAATCAGACCTTTTAAAGGATCAATTTTAGTAGCAAAACGAATGAGGGAACTACTGAAAGATTCCCAAAATATGGTTTCCCACTCTAATTGCGTGCGAGTTCAGGACCCATACTCTGTTAGGTGTATTCCTCAAGTTCATGGTGCTTCTCGAAATGCTCATGAGCACCTTAATGAGTTGGTCGAAATTGAAATAAACTCAGTTACAGATAATCCAATTATTCTCAGCGAAACGGAGGCAATATCTGGAGGCAATTTTCACGGACAAACGCTGGCAATGGCGATTGATTATTGTTCAATTGCTGCTTCTGAGTTAGGAAATATATCTGATCGTAGGTGCTACTTGCTTTTAGAAGGGAAATATGGTTTGCCAAGATTGTTGACATCCCACGGTGGATTAAACTCGGGTTATATGATACCTCAATACACAACAGCCGCACTTGTTACTGAAAACAAATCATTGTGTTTTCCTCCCTCTGCCGATAGTGTCCCTACTTCTCTTGGTCAAGAAGACCACGTTTCTATGGGAAGTATTTCGGGCAGAAAGTTCAATCAAATTTTGGGAAACATAGACAAAATATTAGGAATCGAAATTATGTATGCAACTCAAGCAATGGAATTTCGCAGGCCATTTACTTTTTCAGAAGTACTTGAAAAAAACTTCTCAATTGTGAGGAGCATGGTTCCTAAACTTGAAAATGATAGACTGCTCAAAGATGATATTCAAGCAATGATTTCAATGGTCAAAACAAGAAAGTTTATAATCGAATAAGCAGCTTTTTGAACAATTTTAAATTTACAAAAATGAGTACTTTTCAGGAAAAAATTCTAGCCGGGATACCTTCAATATTGCCTACTAAAAAACCTTATGGTCTAGATGTTAATCGAGCACCAAGGAGAAAAGACATTTTAACTTTAGAAGAAAAACAATTGGCGATTCGAAACGCACTAAGGTATTTTCCAATGGCTTGGCATGCTATACTTGCCGAAGAATTTGCTAGCGAGTTGTCAGAGTTTGGACGTATTTATATGTTTCGGTTCAAACCAGATTATGAAATGCATGCAAGACCTATTGATGCATATCCCTGCAAAACGAAACAAGCAGCTGCAATCATGCTAATGATTCAAAACAACCTAGACCCAAGAGTTGCACAACACCCCGAAGAGTTAATTACTTACGGCGGGAATGGATCAGTTTTCCAAAATTGGGCCCAATATTTACTTACAATGCAATATTTGGCAACAATGAATGATAAACAAACCTTACACATTTATTCAGGTCACCCTATGGGTTTGTTTCCTTCTTCTCAAGATGCTCCAAGAGTTGTTGTAACGAACGGGATGATGATTCCCAACTATTCTAAACCTGATGATTGGGAAAAGTACAATGCACTAGGAGTTACACAATATGGGCAAATGACCGCAGGCTCTTTTATGTATATTGGACCACAAGGAATAGTGCATGGAACAACTATAACAGTCATGAATGCATTTAGGAAGGTTTTGAAGGAAGGGGAATCTTCAGAAGGAAAAGTATTCTTAACCGCAGGTTTGGGTGGTATGAGTGGAGCACAACCGAAGGCAGGCAATATAGCCGGATGTGTTTCTGTATGTGCGGAGGTGAATCCCTTGGCAGCTAGAAAACGATTTGACCAAGGATGGGTGGATGTTTTAATTACAGACCTAACGGAATTGATTGTACGTGTTAAACAGGCAAAGGCAGCAAAAGAGGTAGTATCTATCGCGTTTATAGGCAATGTGGTTGATATTTGGGAAGCATTTGAAGAGGAAAACATTTTTATCCACCTTGGATCTGATCAAACTTCTCTTCACATTCCATGGACTGGTGGATATTATCCTGTTGGACTTACTTTTGAAGAGTCAAACGTGCTTCTGAGGAACGAGCCAGAATTATTCAAAGTGAAAGTTCAAGAATCATTAAGAAGACATGTTGCTGCTATTAATAAACATACCGCACGAGGCACCTACTTTTTTGACTATGGAAATGCTTTCTTATTGGAATCGTCACGTGCAGGAGCAGATATAATGGCTGCAAATAATATTGATTTTAAATACCCTTCATATGTTCAAGACATCCTAGGTCCTCAGTGTTTCGACTATGGTTTTGGCCCTTTTAGATGGGTATGTACATCTGGAAACAAGGTTGATTTGGACAAAACAGACGAAATAGCAAGAAAGGTTTTGGAAGATATTTTAAAAAATGCCCCTGAGGAAATTCAATTGCAATTGAAAGACAATATCAAATGGATTAAAGACGCCAAAAAGAACCAAATGGTCGTAGGTTCGAAAGCGAGAATTCTTTATGCCGATGCAGAAGGACGAATTAAAATTGCCAATGCCTTTAATAATGCCATTTCAAATGGTGAAATAGGTCCTATCGCAATTGGAAGGGATCACCATGATGTCAGCGGAACGGATTCCCCTTTTCGAGAAACCTCCAATATTTACGATGGTAGTCGCTTTACAGCAGATATGGCTATTCAAAATGTAATTGGTGATAGCTTTAGAGGGGCAACTTGGGTCTCTATTCACAATGGTGGTGGCGTTGGTTGGGGAGAGGTTATCAATGGAGGGTTTGGTTTATTTTTAGATGGCACAAAAGAAGCAGAGAAGAAGCTGAGAAATATGCTTTTTTATGATGTAAATAATGGTATTGCTAGGAGAAGTTGGGCGAGAAATAAGGAGGCAATGTTTGCAGTAAAAAGAGAGATGGAAAGAAACACAGAACTAAATGTTACCATGCCCAACTTAGTAGATGAAGCACTTTTAAATGGTCTTTTTGAATGAAAACACTTTTTGTAAATATTAAAGAACTCATCCAAGTATGTACTGAAGAAGTTACATTTTTGGCAGGAAGTGCTATGAATACTTTGCCTACGATCAAAGATGCGTACTTATTGGTTGACGATGGTGTTATTGTGGATTTTGGAGAAATGAAAGTATGTCCCAAGATTGAACTGGATGAAACAATTGATGCAAGTGGAAAAATGATTCTGCCTACCTATTGTGATTCACATACTCATTTGGTTTTTGCAGGAAACCGAGAGACGGAGTTTATTGATAGGATCAAAGGCTTAAGCTACAATGAAATCGCAGAAAAGGGTGGAGGTATTCTTAACTCGGCGAAACAATTACAAGAAACAAGCGAGGATCATTTGTACAACCAAAGCAAAAGAAGACTGGAAGAGGTAATCTCAATGGGAACAGGTGCTATTGAGGTTAAATCAGGCTATGGACTTAATCCAGAGGCTGAACTCAAAATGCTTAGGGTTATTAAAAGACTAAAAAATGAGTATCCTCTCCCAATAAAATCAACGTGCCTGATTGCTCATGCCTTGCCCTTAGAATTTAAAACTCGAAAGGACGAATATCTTCAAATGATGATAGATGAATTACTTCCCATTATTGCAACTGAGGGCCTGGCTGAATATGTGGATGTTTTCTGTGAAACGGGGTATTTTTCGGTCAGTGACACTGAACAAATTATAGAAGCAGCAGAGAAATATGGACTAATTCCCAAAATTCATGTAAACCAATTTACATCAATTGGTGGGGTAGAAATGGCAGTCAAAAACAAGGCCTTATCTGTTGACCATTTAGAAATTATGACGGACAAGGACATTTCTGTTTTAAAAGGCTCCAATACAATACCCGTTGCTTTACCTAACTGCTCATATTTTTTGGGAATTCCTTATACACCCGCTAGAGATATTATTGATAACGGTCTTCCTTTGGCCCTAGCAAGCGACTACAACCCAGGATCCTCACCTTCAGGAAATATGAATCAAGTTGTTTCTGCCGCATGTATCAAAATGAAAATGACGCCAGAAGAAGCATTTAATGCGGCAACTATAAATGGTGCTTATGCTATGGGTCTAGAAAAAGAAGTGGGCTCAATCTCTATAGGAAAAAGAGCAAATTTGATTCTTACAAAACCCATTAATTCTTATAATGTAATTCCGTATTCCTTTGGAAATAGCTGTATTGAGCAAGTATTTATAAACGGTTTACCTATCAATTACTAAAATGCCTAGCGAAAAAGACATTGTAGAGGGAATAAATTATAAGGCACCCCAAAAGGAGTTGTGGACAGGACGCAAAACCAACCCCTCAATTGGAAACCAGTATTGGTATCAAGAAATTCAGTTTTTTAAAGCAAATAACTTGGCAAAAGGTGGTGAGAGAATCAAACTACCAGATGTAGCATTGTTAGGATATGCCTGTGATGAGGGCGTCAGAAGAAATATGGGTAGAGTGGGGGCGAAAGAAGGACCAGTTTCTTTTAGAAAAAAAATCGCAAGCCTTCCATTTCATCATGGGGCAATAAGTGTAGGTGACTTTGGAGATATTCTTTGTAGTGATCAAGACATGGAAAATTCTCAAAATGTACTCAGTAATGTTGTTAAGCAATTGATTTCAAGTTCGATTTTTCCTATTGTCATCGGAGGTGGTCATGACCTAGCTTATGCTCATTTTGGAGGAATTAAGAATGCCGTTCGTTCTACAGGAAAAAGCAAGATAGGAATAATCAACTTTGACGCACATTTTGACTTGAGACCCGTTGATGAAAAATCCAATTCTGGAACACCTTTTAATCAGATATTAAGTGAGTCTAATGATGTAGATTACTTGGTAGTTGGATTGCAGAAACAGTCTAATACCAAGGAGCTTTTCAACATTGCTAAAACGAACAATGTACAGTATATAGAAAACTTTGATTGCGTGTTTTCAAATATTGAAGTTGTGAAAAGCACTCTTTTACAATTTATTGAAAGAAACGACTATATCTATTTATCTATCGACCTAGACGGCTTCTCTTCAGCTTATGCTCCAGGGGTTAGTGCTCCATCACCTTTGGGTTTTTCACCAATGTTTGCATTTGATTTAATTCGATTAATAATGGAAAGCAAGAAGGTGGTATCATGTGACATTGCAGAGTTAAACCCACTGTTTGATGTGGACAATGCTACTAGCATTTTGGCCGCTAGACTTGCAGATTTTATTATTTCTTGTCGCTTGGGTTGATGCGAGCCTAGAAGCTCCAAGTATTCTTGTCGCGATTATAAGGCTCAAAGGAAAACTTGAAGCCATTTCTTACACCAAAAGTATTGGATTGTGCTGTTACATTATAAACTCCGAGTCTAAATCGATTTCGACCAAGTTTGAATACTCGATTGATTCCAAAATACAATTCGCTGTATTGGTATTTACTTTCTGGAACATATAGCAAGCCAGCACCAGCAACTGCCCGAATTCCCGTTTTATTTATCAGCGGAATTTTACTGGTCAAAAAACCATTAAATTGATGTTCGTAGTGAGACTCAAAATACCAATCGAGTGTTGCGAATGTCTGTGGAATGAGCTGAAAAGTATACATAGAAGGCGAAAACCATATAGGGTCACCACCTCGTTGATAGCGGTAATCCATAGGAGCAAGTAAGGTTGTGTCAAGGAATTTTCCTGCAGAAATTCGATACTCTGACGTGCCAAGTATACCAACATTGAAATATTGATACAAGCTCATTTCTAGTTGGGTAAAGTTGCTATTCCGTGTTCCATGTGCTCCCCAAGCCTTATTCACATCAAGTCGAAAAGTAGGAAAACTAGAACCTAAAATTATTTTTTCATTTGGTTCGGAGATGTATTGCTGTTGTGGAGTGTATTCAAAGCCTATACTAGTTGCAAACTTATTATTTGTTGGAAAGTAAGTAGGCTCGTTATTCCCATTAAATAGGTTGTCCCCGCTTTTTGTAAACTCAAAACCAGTAAAATCTTTTCTTTCATTCAGGCTAACTCCCGTATTTAGGTAAAAGCCATTAAACAACTCTGTTCTATGGTTTATATTCAAACCCGTATTGATGTAAAAGTTGCTTCGCCTTGCAATGTCGGAAATAGTTGCTGCACCATTAATTACATCGAACCCTTTGCCAAAAGAAGCAGATATTCTAGATCTTTTAATCGGGTTATATAGGTATTGTAGGTCTAAACTACCCAACAAGTCTTTGTTTCTAAAACCATAGTTGAGGTATGGTCTCACAAAAAACTCTTTTCTGTTCTCGGTTCGTTTCCGGTAAAACATGCCATAGTTCATTCTAAACCCGCCCAAGGCTAAAGGGTTGATTAGAGTGGGCAAGGAGTTAAAATACCATTCATTTTTTTTAACTCTATTTATTTTACCAATACCGCTCCACGCGATTTTCATAAATGTGATTTTGTTATAAACCGCATCAATAGAGTCAAGGTATTCTTTGGAGTTCAATTTAAGGTCAAGTAGCTCCTTTTTGCGAATGTTTTCCCTTTCTTCGCTGCTTAATGGAATGGGTCTAATGTTTTCCCAAAAGGTACTGTCTTTTTTGTAGGCTTCTGCTGTGGTTTTGGCGACTTCTGGACCAAAGAACTTTTTGGCATAAACACTATCAAAAACGAATTCGGATTGTTCTACGAGGGTAGTTCCTTTATATATTGTGTTTCCTTCTTTTACTTGCCAATTGAAAGCTTCTTTGGTGATTATCCACCGATCATCAACCTTTTCGAAATTTTGAGAAAAATCAAATTTGTCATAAATAATAAGGGCCTTTGGAGATAGAGAAAGTGAAACCTTTTTGAGTACCCAAATACCATCATAAACCTCTATCTCTCCCTCGTACAAGGCATTTCCTAGCTCTTTTGGTTTAACTTTTATGCGATATACTGCCTGTGTACCTTCATAATAAGTTTCAAGCAATTCGTATCGATAGCTGATATACCCTAGTTGGGAAATAGGTGAGATAAACGAGTTTTCGCTAAGGCGTTCAATTTTTTGGAGATTCTGATAAAGGTCGAATTCCCCATGAGTGATACTTGTAAAGAACAGGCCGTCTTGATTACCTATCTTCTTTACCGCAGTTCTTTCTTCTTTTAAACGATCAGGTTTCGACTCAAACCGATTGATTGTTGCCTCAAAAAAGTTAAGTGTTGGAAGGCTATCAGATTTGTATGGGTCTTCGTCTTCGTCCTTTTTGGGTGGTTTTTTGAGAGAAGGTTCTTCTGTGGCTTTTACATAAGTTTTACAAGCATAGTTTTCGTATTGATTCAAGATTTTATCCTTGTTTTCAATTACTTTTTGAATGACTTCATAACTGTAATCTCGCTTTTTAACTCTTACGACCACCTCGTCTAAAGCTTTGGAGTCTGGGCTTAAGAAAATGTTTTGCACTAAGTCTTTGTCTACAACAAACTCTATGGTTTGAGTTTCAAGACCCAGGTATGAAAAAGAAACTCGATGCAAGCCTTCTTCTAGACGGAGCTCAAACTGGCCTTTTTCGTTAGTTTGGGTGCCCAATTGCATGTCAAAAACTCGAATATTTGCACCAATGAGCGGCTCGTTATCTATAGAGTAAACATATCCACGAAGCATGTGGAAGTTTTGCCCTTGTGCAATAGAACAGAGGAAGAGAATGAAAAACAGGTATTTGTGCTTCAAAAAAGGCTCCTTTTTTGTGTAATGCGAAATTAGGGCTTATGCATGAGAAGAACCCTTTAAAAATTGTTAATCCTAAGTGATTGACTTATTTTGACCTTGTAAACAAGTCCCATAATATGAAAACTATTTATCTCGCATGTTTGTCACTTCTATTGCTTCAATCTTGTAAATCCAAACCCCAAAACGGCCAAGATTTAAATCAAGAAGAAGAAATCAAATCAACCATCACTCAAATGTGGGATGCCATAGAACAAGAAGACATGGAAAAGTACGGAACTTTCATCCATCCAGACTTTACTCAATTTGGTGAAACAGACCCAGTTTTAAGAGTTGGAAAACAAGCAGAAATAGCTGGAATAACTGATTGGGTTGCGACTTCTGAAAATATTCATACTGAAATGGAAGAGCCCAAAGTAACTATAAAAGGAGATGTTGCTTGGATCACCTACTACTGGAAAGACCAAGGCACAACTAACGGAGAACCATTCGCCACAACAGGAAAATCAACCCGCATTTTTATCAAAGAAAATAATCATTGGCTCTGTATTCATGGGCATTACACTCTTTTGGAGTAAAATTTAAAAATCAGTGAAAATCAGTTGGATTCGCCCAATCTGTGTTCCTTTCTTCGAATAACAGGATAAAAGCTTGGCTGTGAAAATCAAAGCGAAAAAGCCACGTACTTATCCCCTGATTTTGTCCCTTTTCCACCACCACAGGCAATCACTATAAACTGTTTTCCGTTGATTTCGTAGACTGCAGGTGTTGCATGCCCACTAGCAGGCAGGTCAGCCTCCCAAAGCAGTTTTCCCTTGTATTTATCAAATGCACGGATCTTTTCATCTTTTGTGGCAGCGATAAAAATAAGTCCTCCAGCT
Organism: Spirosomataceae bacterium TFI 002; assembly: GCA_900230115.1. NCBI lineage: Bacteria > Pseudomonadati > Bacteroidota > Cytophagia > Cytophagales > Spirosomataceae > Spirosomataceae bacterium TFI 002. The sequence goes on from LT907983.1 coordinate 2,530,932, forward strand.
GTTGTCACAGGTCCACCGTAGTTTTCTGTTCCTGTTGGCGGAATACCTTTTTCGCTTAATTCTTTGAACTCACCAAGCACAGATTGCCAAGCAATTTTACCTGATGCCAAGTTTATCGCTGTTAATGTTCCCCATGGTGGTTTTATGCCCGGGTAACCGTCTTTTGTAAGTAATCTTTTATAGCCTTGCATGAGGAATTGTGCAGTTTTGGGACCTTCTCCCATTACTTCCTGTTTGTCGCTTGATTCATTTTCAATGCCCAATAAGAAGTTTACCAAGAGCTTTCGATCAGCCTCTTTTACGTGTTTGAAAGCAGGCATAGCACCTTTTCCATTCGTGATGATATTGTAAACCTCATCGAACTTATATTTCTCCTTTAATGAAATCAAGCTTGGGAAAGAAGGAGGATTTCCTTTGAGGTTCATTCCATGGCAATTCGCACAATTATTGGCATACACTGTTTGACCAGCATTTTCGTATTTTGGATTTGCCGCCATGTCAATAATCCAAGGCATAATATTGGCATTTACAATCAAGTTGCCTGTTTCTTGGTCATAAGACGCTCCTCCCCACTCAGCACCACCGTCCATTCCAGGAAAAAGCACATGCCCTTTTTCACTTGGCGGCAACCACATATTTCCATAGCTCTTGTCTTTTATTTGGGCCAAAATATCTGCCTTGTGCTCAGGACTTATATCATTCACTTGACTCTCGTCAAACATTTGCCTCATAAATGGCTCTGGCAGGCTAGGTTTTGGCTGAGTAGGCCAGCTTTGTTCTCCTGCCAATGTAGATTGTGGCACTTCTACTTCTTCAATAGGAAATATTGGTTCTCCCGTTACTCTGTTGAGTAAATAAACATAACCCTGCTTACTGGTTTGGGCAATGACATCGACCTTTTTTCCATCTTTTGTAACCGTTGCAAGCGTAGGATTTGAGGGAAAATCACGGTCCCAAATATCATGGTGAACCGCTTGAAAATTCCAGATTCGTTCTCCCGTATTGGCATTGAGGGCTAAGATATTATTGGCATATAGGTTTTGTCCATGTCGGTAGCCTCCCCAAAAATCATAGGAAGCGGTCCCTGTGGGGACATATACAATTTCCCTTTCTTCGTCTAGTGCCATACCTGCCCAGTTATTTGCTGCACCTACGTTCTTGTATGAATCCTTTTCCCATGTTTCGTAGCCTTCTTCTCCTGGTTGAGGAATGGTATGGAAGATCCAGTCTCGCTTGCCTGATTTCACATTAAAAGCTCGTACATGACCTGGGGCGGCATCTAACCCTTCCGATAGACGCATACCCATGATGATCTTGTCTTTGTAAATAATCCCAGGTGTATTGGAGACGATGAAAAACTCCTCTTTATCGTAATCTAGGTCTTTTTGCAAGTTTCTTTTTCCTCCTTCTCCAAAGCTTTCTATTGGTTTACCCGTTAGGGCATCCAGACAAAAAAGCCAGTTTCCAGCAGTATAGAGGATTCTTTTGTCTTCACCTTCACTCCAGTAGCTTACTCCTCTATTGGTTCCTGCCCAAGAATTTTGTCCGCCTAATAATTCATATGGGTTAAAAGACCAAAGCTCTTTACCTGTCACCGCATCCAAGGCAAAAGCCTTCACTTGAGGAGAAGTGGCATATAAAATACCATCCACAACGATGGGTTGACATTGTATTTGCGACTTTTCAGTTGCATCGCCAGTGCTATATTCCCAAGCTATCTTGAGTTGCTTAACATTGGAAGCATTTATTTCTGTGGCTTCACTGTAACGTGCACCATCTTTTGTCCCTCCAAAAGTCTCCCATTTATCGTAGCCCGAGTCTGGTTTAGAGCAGGAAATGATCAGTATAATCAGAAGAAAAGGATATAGTTTATTCATTGAGATAAGGTTGAATTATATGCAAAATACGATGAATCCATTTATGGATTAAAAATTTTAGATTGAAATACTAAAAAATTGCCCTTGCGTATTTTATTTATGATAAGTACCTAATTTTCATTTATTAGGATGCTAAGTTTTATAAAAGCGTTAAGAAAACAGAATAGTCTAAAGTTTAAAAAAAGGATAAAAAGATCATATATACTTTGTACGTTGGACTAATCACAAAATCCTAGTTTATTTATCTGCTTAAATTTCCTTATTTTTGCGGCACGATTTAGAGATATTAAAAAGAAAAAACATGGCAAAATACGATATAGTAATTCTTGGAAGTGGACCTGGTGGATATGTTACCGCAATTCGAGCTTCGCAGCTAGGAAAGAAAGTAGCGATTATAGAAAAGGAAAACTTAGGAGGAATTTGTCTCAATTGGGGCTGTATCCCAACCAAGGCATTGCTTAAATCTGCTCAAGTTTTCCAATATATTCAGCATGCTGAGGATTACGGAATCAAAGTTGGCAAGTCAGAAGCAGACTTTGAAGCAGTAATAAAAAGGTCTCGTGGTGTTGCAGACGGAATGAGCAAAGGTGTTCAGTTCTTGATGAAAAAGAATAAAATTGATGTCATTAACGGATACGGAAAAGTTAAACCGGGAAAAAAAGTAGAGGTTACTGCTGCCGATGGTACTTTATCAACTGTAGAAGGAGATCAAATCATTATCGCTACTGGAGCAAGAGCTAGACAATTGGCAAATGTTCCTATTGATGGCGAAAAAGTAATCGAGTACAGAAAAGCAATGAGCCTAGAGAAGCAGCCAAAATCTCTTTTGGTGATTGGTTCTGGAGCGATAGGAGTTGAGTTTGCTTATGTATATGCTAGCATGGGTACCAAAGTAACCATCGTAGAGTTTATGCCAAGAATTGTTCCTGTAGAAGATGAGGACATTTCTAAAGAACTTGCAAAGCAATACAAGAAAATGGGAATCGATATTTTAACCAACTCGAGTGTTGAGAAAGTTGATATCTCAGGAAAAGGTTGCAAAAGCACAGTGAAAACAAAAGACGGTGAGGTTGTCATTGAAAGTGACATTGTACTTTCTGCTGCTGGAATCGCTGCAAATATTGAGAATATTGGATTAGAAGACGTTGGTATCGCTACTGACCGTGGTAAAATCTTAGTAAATGACTTTTACGAGACAAATATGCCTGGCTATTTTGCGATTGGTGATGTGACTCCAGGTCAAGCACTTGCTCACGTAGCATCTGCCGAAGGTATTATTTGTGTAGAAAAAATTGCGGGTCATCACCCACAACCATTAGACTACAATAACATTCCGGGTTGTACGTATTGCTCACCAGAGATTGCATCTGTAGGATATACAGAAGCTCAAGCAAAAGAGGCTGGTTATGAAATCAAAGTTGGTAAGTTTCCATTCACAGCATCTGGAAAAGCGAAAGCAGCAGGTGTTCCAGAAGGTTTTGTCAAAGTTATTTTTGATGCAAAATATGGAGAGTGGCTTGGCTGTCACATGATTGGAGCCAATGTTACAGAGATGATAGCAGAGGCAGTTGTAGCCAGAAAACTGGAAACAACTGGAATGGAGATTGTAAAATCTGTACACCCACACCCTACCATGTCTGAGGCAATCATGGAAGCTGCCGCAGCTGCATACGACGAGGTAATACACCTTTAATTAGATTTTAAGATCTTATATTTAACCCTGAATTGATAAAGTTCAGGGTTTTTTTAGCTTTTATATGATGAATGAACGTATAGGAAAAGGCTTATTCTATATAGCTTTTAGCCTTCTTTTCTTTTCTACTAACCTACCTTACACTTACGCCGAAGCAGGAATTGATCCTTCTTGGTGGACATCTCTTGTAATGGCGATTGAGCAAGGAGAGGTATTTGGGAGAGATTTCATTTTCAATTACGGGCCATTAGGGTTTCTAAACACGGGGTTATTACCCGAAGGACTTAGCCCGCTTTTTCCATTTGTATTCCAAGTTTTTATTCTCGTCAATTTTCTTTTTATCATCGGAGTGGCATTTGCAAAGCCGGAGAAAAATTGGCTTTGGGTTGGCATTTTTGCCATTTTTATCTTGTTACCATGGGGGTTTATTGCCGACGCCACTTTTACCTTATTTTACCTACTTCTTTTCTGGTTACTTTTCATTTTTAAAACAAGAAATCCAGTACCGTTGCTCCTTTGTGTGATCATTGCGGTACTCATATTCTACATCAAAGTTAACCTCTCACTTATAGCTTATGGACTGTTCATTGGCTCGTTTGTGTTTTTTGCTTTGGCGAAAACACTAACAACAAGAACATCAGCTATAGCTATAGCTCTTTTATTGCTGGTAACATTTAGTTTTTCGTTTTTACTCCGAGTTGATATACCTGCCTACTTAGGAGCTAGCTTAAAAATAATAGATGCTTATCAAGATGCTATGGCTGTTAAGCTTGTGGATGGTTGGGAGTTAAGCGTCCTTTTGGGCTTTTTCTTTCTAATCTTGGGTATTGTATTGTTTTTGGTTGTTAGAAACTTAAGCTTTTTCAAAAGTAATTTTTACTTGTATTTTGTTGTTGCATTGGCTTGTTTCCTCAACTTCAGGCAAGCATTTACGGCAACGGGACATTATAACATTTTTGGATTTTTCTTATTTACTCCACCGCTGGTCCTTTTAGTCTATTTATTTTTGAAACATAATTTAAAGGGGCTACCTGCAAAAGTTTTCATAGCAGTTTTGGTTTTACAATTAGTTGCGACTCAGTTCATTCGGGTGTCTTATACGGGTTATAATTTGAAAAGTTACGTCAATTTTGCTTTTCCAGATGCAGTTGTAAAAGAATACGAATTGAAAGGTCAACTATATCAGTTTCTTAAAGTGGTAAAGTACAAAAACCCGGTTAATTATATTAAAGCCCTTTACACGTATGACTATGAAAGAAACTTTAACAACGAGTTAATAAATAGCCAAAGAAAGCTTCCAAGTGATATAATTGAAAAAATTGGACAAAATGGTTTTGATGTTTTGCCATGGGAATCATCGTATGCTTTTTTTAATAAACTAAAATATACCCATAGGCCAATTATACAGAGTTATCAGGCGAATAGTGATTGGCTGGCTAGTCAAAACGAATCCTTTTATTTCTCGTCAAAAGCCCCAGATTTTGTTTTGGCTACAATAGGAGATTTTCGGTCACAAAACCCATATTGGATGGACAAGGGGGCTTATTTGGCTCTTTTTAAGAACTATAGCTTAACTGACACCCTTGATGACAAATACGATGTGAAGTATCTTTTTCAAAAAAACAGTTTGGCCTCTAATATTACTTCCAAAATACTTTCAGAAAGTAATACAGAGCTTTTGAAAAAAATTGAAATACCCCAAAACATAGCGGAGCCACTTTATCTAAAAGCAAAAGTGAATTACAATTGGAAGGGAAAGCTGGCTCGGCTGTTCTTTCAACCACCTTATTTGATGGCAACTGTGAGCTATGAAAATGGAAAATCGGAGGATTTTAGGTTACCGCCCCCAATTTTAGAAGGGGGAATATTAGTAAACAAAAAAGTAACAACTCAAGAAGAGTTTGTTGCATATCAGCTCTTTAAGGGAGTAAAAACGCAAAATATTGTATCTTTAAAACTTTGGTCCGCAAATGGTTGGGGATTCAAAGAGTCTTTCGAATATACTTTCGAACAAATTAAATAAACCCAATGGAATTCAGCGACTTTAAATTAAACAAGCAATTGCTAAATGCGGTAGAAGATGCGGGTTACACCCAGCCTACCGAAATTCAGCAAAAGGCGATTCCATTGATCTTAAACGGTCAGGATGTATTAGGAATTGCACAAACAGGAACAGGGAAAACCGCAGCTTTTTTGTTACCTATTTTGATGCAAATAAAGTATGCCCAAGGAGACAATATTCGTTGTCTTATTCTCGCCCCAACAAGAGAACTTGCAATTCAAATAGATGAAGCAATCTCTGAGCTAGGAAAATATACGGATATTAGACATACCGCAATTTATGGTGGCCTAGGCCCCAAAACACAGATAGAAACCCTTCAGAAGGGGATTGATATTTTAGTAGCAACCTGTGGAAGGTTTATGGACCTTTATTTACGAGGAGAGATTGCCACGAAAGATATCAAATTCATGGTGTTAGACGAAGCGGATAAAATGATGGATATGGGCTTTATGCCTCAGATCCGAAAAATTCTAGAGGTTATTCCACGAAAGAGGAAGAACTTATTGTTTTCGGCGACATTTCCAGAGAAGGTAGAGAAGTTTTCTTTTGAGTTTTTAGAAGCACCAGTAAGACTCGAAGCAACTCCTCAAGCAACGACAGCAGAAACGGTAACTCAGGAGCTCTATTTTGTTCCGAACTTCAAAACGAAAATAAACCTGTTAGAGCATCTTTTTAACCAAAGTGAAGATATCAAAAGGGCAATAGTTTTTACAAGGACAAAGCATGTTGCGGATAACGTTTTTAAGTTTCTCGAAAGGAAAGTTCTTGGTCCAGACCATGTGAGAGTAATACATGCGAACAAAGGTCAAAATACGAGAATGAATTCAATAAATGCTTTTCGTACTGGAGATATTCGTGTGCTTGTAGCAACAGATGTAGCTGCAAGAGGTATTGATATAGAGGAGGTAAGCCATGTAATCAATTTTGATGTTCCTGTTATTTATGAAGATTATGTTCATAGAATAGGTCGAACAGGTAGAGCATTCAAAAAGGGTCATGCTATTACTTTTGTGACTGAAGCAGAGGCATACCATATTGATAAAATCGAAAGCATTATAAGAACAAAGATCCCAATCAACCTCGTGCCCGTTGGTGTTAAAATAGAAGAAACACCGTTTGAAGAACAGCAAGAGTATCTAAGAGAAATAGACGATCAAAAGAGAAGAGAGGATCCTACTTTTAAAGGAGCTTTCCACGAAAAGAAGGCTAAAAATGTGCATTCACCCTATAAAAAGAAAGACAAATTGAAACGAAGGAGATAATTGGCATGAAATTTTGATTAGCATAATAATAAAAACGCTTCAGCGTTATTAAAGTGCTTATCCAAAAACACCAAAAACGATTAGTTTGAAAGCATCCTGTTATTATATTTTACTAAGTATTTTGCCTTTAGGATTGGCTGGTCAGCAGCAAGTTCTTAAGTCAAACTCGTTGAGTTCTGGTAGTACCAGTAATAGCACTACTGTATTAAAGGTAGATGACAAACAAAAAAACAAGGTTGGCGAGTTAAAGCAAGATATTAAAACTTTAGGTGAGGCCGTTTCGGCAGACGCTGAAGTTGTTATTGTGGGTACAGCTTCCCCTGCGAACGTTAATGTGAACTTTGTAGCGTTATATGGAGGCTTCATAAAAACTGCAGAACAGCAAGAGGAAGAAGAAGCTTTTCTTAAAGACTGTGATAAGAATTTTCCTTCGAGAGTAGAGGCAAGTCAGTTTTTTTCTAAATCAGGGTGGGATTACCTGTCTGAAGGTGGGAAGGATTTAGCAACTCATAGGTTTAACCTTGCTTGGACGCTTAATAAAGAAAACGTTGAGGCATATTGGGGCTTGGGAGTTGTGGCTTATCAGCAAGGTGACTATCATTCCGCCATTGAGTTAATGGATCAGGGATTGGTATTAAATAAAGGCCAGAGTCCTACTTTGTTGGTAGACCTAGCCACTGTTTATATCAAATGTTTTACTGAGCATAAAGAGGCCGCTGAAATGGAAAAGGCAAACGAACTGCTTGAAAAAGCATTGGTTTTGGACCCTTCGTTCACAAATGCCTACATGCAACTATCATTAGCGTCTTTAGTTAATGATAATATTGATCAGGCTTGGCTTAATTTTCACAAAGCTTATGAAGTTGACCCCAATGGAGTAAGTGTAGAATTGTTAGCTGAACTACTGGAGCACAAGAGTGATCCTAAAGGCATCTTCAAAAAGCCTTAATTTTAATTTACATATTCATTAATTAGATTTTGCTATCAACCATTTGATAGCTTTTAGTGGACCTTGAGTAAGCGTTGGGTCACTTTTGATTGTTCTTGCTCCTTACTTACAAAACGACTTTGGTTAATATAGAAATAGCACGAGATAAATCCCGTGCTAATCATTAATCGCCTATTAGTGGCTTAAATTTGATAGTTTTATAATTTCATTTGGTTAGTCGAAGACTAGCCAATCATTAGAGACTCTCTACGACGCATTTTACCTGCTGGTATACCAAACATCATTTTGAACCTTCTACAGAAGTATGCGGTGTCTTTATAGCCTACTTCGGCACCAATTGCTCTAATGCTCTTCTTAGAAGTTCTAAGCAAAGTTACTGCAGCCTCCATTCTTTGATATTCGATGTAATCTTGAGGGTTAATACCAGTAAGCATTTTGAAATACTGACCAACGTAGTCTTCAGAAACGTTTGCCACATTTGCTAGTTGTTTGTTAGAAAGGTCACCTTCCAAGTTTTCGCGGATATATGCGAAAATATCAATCAACCTTGGGTCTTTGAAATAAGTACTATTTGTGGCCAATTGCTCCACAAACATCTGCTCTCTAAGAATATATCGAATGATTTCGATTACTACTTCTTCCGTTTTATTTTTAATTACACGACCTCTACCGGGCTCATCTGTAAAGTCTTCTATTAAAATGGCTTTAATCAGAACAGCAAGGTTACTGTTTTTCTTTATAAAAAACGGCGGTATATCAAGGCTAGTAAAAAAGTTTACGGAGTCAAATACTTTAGCTTCAAAAGCGATAAGTCCAAAGGAGTTTCTTACCATTCCTATTTCATTAGGAACAGTCATAGCGTCGAAATACAATTCACGACGAGTCATAAACTCTTCGTAGGTGATTTTCTTAGCTTCACCTACGCCATAGGTTATGGTTGTCGCCTTTCCTCCAGGAATGAAAACCATGTCGCCGGCTTCTATCTGCTCATCTATTCCCTCAAGCTTAACTTCCCCATCATATAGTATAAGAAGGCTGTTTTCTACATCGTAGAAATTTTTAATCGTGATGGGTTGTAGAATATTAATGTGTCTAGCTTTTCCAAACTTTACACCTAGTGACTCTATTATTTTATTGTAATCTTCCATTGTGGTGAATCTGATGTATCAACAACTTCTGTTAGTGTCTATTTAGTGACGTTCTTGTACAAAACTAATAATTTATTATTTCAGTTCAAACAGTGTTATAAATTTGTATGTTTGATTTATACCATAATTACCCCTTATTTCGAATGGTTTTCTAGGAAAAATATAATTTGGGTATGGTTGAAAACACTACAAAATGCGTGCCCAGCTAGTAATAAACCTAGAAAACGAAGGTATTGATTACAAAAAAAGACTCACAAGGAGTCTTTTCAATTTAGTTTGAAAATAAAACTATTTTAATATTTCACGAGCAATAACTAATTTCTGAATTTCTGATGTGCCTTCGTAAATTTGGGTGATTTTGGCATCTCTCATGAGTCTTTCTACATGGTATTCTTTCACATAACCGTATCCTCCATGGATTTGTACAGCTTCTGTAGTTGCCCACATTGCAACTTCTGAAGCATATAGTTTTGCCATTGCGGCTGCTTCCACGTAGTTTTTCCCTTGATCTTTTACTCTTGCGGCTTTATAAACTAATAAGCGTGCAGCTTCTATTCTTGTGTGCATGTCCGCTAATTTAAATTGTATAGCTTGGTGCTGCGAAATGGACTTTCCAAAAGCTTTGCGTTCTTTGGAGTAGGCGAGGGCCATTTCATAAGCTCCAGCAGCAATACCAAGGGCTTGGGCTGCAATTCCTATTCTCCCGCCATTTAGCGTACCCATTGCAAACTTAAAACCGAATCCATCTTCTCCAATTCTGTTTTCTTTTGGCACCTTTACGTCGGTAAACATGAGAGAATGTGTGTCGGATGAACGAATTCCCATTTTGTCTTCTTTTTTACCTACAACAAAGCCATCTAGACCTTTTTCAATTATTAGTGCGTTGATACCTTTGTGGCCTTTTTCTGCGTCTGTTTGTGCAATAACTAGGCAAATGTCGGACTTGCCACCATTCGTTATCCAATTTTTTGTCCCGTTTACGAGGTAGTGGTCGCCCATATCTTTGGCGGTTGTCTTTTGAGATGTAGCATCAGATCCTGCTTCTGGTTCCGAAAGACAAAATGCACCAAGTTTTTCTCCCTTGGCCAATGGTGTTAAATATTTTTGTTTTTGCTCTTCGGTTCCGTAAGTCTCCAAACCCCAACAAACAAGGGAATTGTTCACTGACATTATTACAGAAGCAGATGCATCTATTTTTGAAATTTCTTCAATCGCAAGCACGTAACTGAGTGTATCCATTCCTCCTCCACCATATTTTTCGCTTGTCATCATTCCTAAAAAACCATATTCACCCATCATTTTAACTTGGGCATCGGGGAATTTTGAATGTGTATCTCGCTCTATAGCGTCGTGTAAAAGCTCAGTTTGAGCGAAGTCTCTGGCTGCCTGCTGTACAGCCAAGTGCTCTTCTGTAAGATTAAAGTCCATTCCTTGAATTGTTGATGAAGCCATAATTGCGTTTTCATTTTTGTTATTCAAAATTAAGCAGCTTTAAAATAGTATGCAAGCATACCGTTTTGAACAATTTCAGAATTTTTACAACATTGAACACTTTTAGATCAAATTTCTTTCAGCAGTTTTTATGCTTTAGCAACTTTGGCTTTTAAGAGCCCTTGCTCCGGTAGCCCTTTACCATCCGGTGTGGTATAAAAAGGTCTTTTCTCAATCTCGTAATTAGTTTCTGGGTCAATTCCCAAAGCGTGATAAATTGTTTGGTGTATACTATCTATTTTGATAGGGTTTTCAATTGTTTTGCAGGGTCTTTCATCTGCGGTTTTACCAAATACATTGCCTTCTTTTATCCCTCCGCCAAACATTAGTATAGAACAACCATCGGTGAAATGACGGTGCATCCCATAATTTTTCATATCTGTAATTATATCCGGTACTTTCACTTGGTCTTTTACTTTCAGGTCGGGTCTTCCTTCGGTAAGCATATCTCTGCTGAACTCGCTGGCCACAATAACTATGGTGCTGTCCAGTTTTCCACTTTCTTCCAAGTCTTTGATTAGTTGAGCTATTGGAGCATCTATACGCTGTTTCATTTCCTTCAACCTAGTGTGACCATTATCGTGTGTATCCCAATTCATAAATGGCTCGTATTCGGAAGTAACGGTGATAAACCTTGCACCTTCGTTAACTAACCTTTTTGCCATGAGACAACCAAGACCAAATTTACCGGTATTGTAGATGTCATACTTTTCCTGAGGTTCTTGAGTAATGTCAAATGCTTTGGCCTCGGGAGAGTTTAACAAACGGTATGCTTGTTCCATAGAGCGTTTAAGAGATTCTTTTTGATAGTCGCTACCAAACTCTCCCATTTCGCTTTCCTTTATCAACTGATTATATAGTTGATTGCGACCTTCGAATCTTTTGGTCGTCATTCCTACAGGGGGTCTCACACTGTCTAGACCCTTACTTGGATCTGGTATCAAAAATGGTCCGTGCTCGCTTCCTAAAAAGCCAGCACTATGAAAAGCCTTAAGTTCTTCACCCTCTCCAACTTCAAATCGCTGACCAATATTTATAAAGGATGGAATAACTTCTTTTAAGGGACCGAGCTCTTTTGAAATCCATGAACCTATATGAGGAACGGTCACCGATTGCGGAGGTTCATAACAAGTGTGCCAGTGGTATTGGTGTCTGGTATGAAGAATATGTCCCAAGTCTGCGGCTACATATGACCTAATCAAGCTTCCCTTATCCATGACCTGCCCAATTTTTTCTAGTCCTTCGGAAAAGTTAATACCATCCAATACCGTAGGTACAGACTTGAATGTACTTAGGACTGAATCTGCCTGCATTCCAGAACTAAAAGGGGTAAACTTTTTGGGATCAAAAGTCTCCGTGTGTGCCATTCCTCCAGCCATAAATAGTAGAATAACGGAATCGGCAGAAGCAACTCTTGAAGAACTATTAGAGCAAGATTGTAACAAACTACTAAGTGGGGAAGCCATACCCATTGTTGCGATGGCTGCGGCATTTTTTTGTAAAAAGTCGCGTCTAGTCCAGTATTTTTTCATTTTAATAAATGATTTGAAATTCGGGTAACATTATAACTGCCCAAAACAAGTCTTGAATTTGAGACTCCGAAGGGTTTTTCCCTAAAGTAGAAAGAGCAATTTTTACTTCTTGTGGGCTTGGGTTCCTCCCTAGTGCCTCTTGATATAATGTTTTTATTAGTTGTTCGGTATTTGGTTGTATGGTTTTCCACTTTTGAGCACCTATTTTTAAGGTACTATCTAACCTTGCACCATTTGTAAATTCTAGTGCTTGCAATAAACTTGACTCTGTTGGTCTTGATGTGGTAACAATCTCTCGATTTGGTCTTCCCAGGGCAGTTAAAAATGAGTTATTTGATACCAATGAAGCCCTTGTAATGTAGCTTCCAGTGGGTTGATAACCAGCAAGTGCAATAGGGTCATATGAATAATCGCTAGCATTGAAAATTGGAAAAATTACCTTGCTTACTACATCTGATAACTGTTCGGCAGAAAGCCTCCTTCTTAACATACCATTGAATTGATAGCTATCTTTTAAAACCAGTGCTGGTTCTGAAGAATTTACACTTTCCATTTGATACGTATCTGAGGTTGTGATGAGAAAAAGTAACTTTTTGAGGTCGTAATCATTCTCAACAAAATTCACAGCCAACCAATCTAATAAGTCCTGACTCCATGGCTTATTGTCCATTTCATCAACAGTTCCTACTATTCCTCGTCCCATTACTTGAGCCCACACCCTGTTAACAATGGTTCGGTACATTCTGCCATTTGAAGGCTGAACAAGTGCTTCTGCGAGTTGGCTTAATTTTTCACTTTTTGTTCCAGTACTGTCAATATTGCCTAGGCTTGGCCAAAGAAGTCTGGTATCTGCGAATTTGCCAATTGGTTTTTCACATCGGGCAATTTCTAACCTTTCTTCTGCAAATATATTGGCAAAAGCATAGGCATCTTCAAGTTTCCAATCACTTACAAAACTATCGTGACAGGAAGCACACTTTAGGTTCAAACCCAATAGAACCTGCCCCACATTTTGTGCAGCTTGCATTTCTGTTCTTTGACTTGCATTTACTGTTCCTCGCCACTTTATACCTTCAATAAAGCCCTTAGATTCTTCATTTGGATTCAAAAGCTCCTTTACAAACTGATTGTAAGGTTTATTCTTTTGCAATGATGTATAAAGCCAATGGTTAATGTTAAACCTTCCCTTGGTAATGTAGCCAGTACCTGTATAGTCATTGCGTAGAGCATCGTTCCAAAAAGATAGCCAATGTTGTGCATAGGGGTCATTTTGGGAAAGAAGTTTATCTACAATTCTTTTTCTTTTATCAGGGTTAGAGTCATTTTCAAAATCTTTGATTTCTTGAAATGAAGGAGTTAAACCATGAATGTCTAGGTATACACGACGCAAGTATGTTTTGTCATCAACTTTCTTTTTCCACGTAATTTCGTTTTTTGTAAAGTAGTCATTAACCCATAGGTCAATTGGGTTTTCGAATGAGCCTTTTGGTAAAGAAGGGTTACGTGGAGCAAGTTCTGCCCTTGGAAATAGGGATTCTTTGCCAAAGTCGTCAGGCCAAAAAGCACCGTTGGCAATCCAATATTCAATAATTTCAATTTCAGATTTGGATAGTGACTTGCCTTTTGAAGGCATGGATTCTTTATGGTCGACAGGGAGAGTTATTCTCCTATATATTTCGCTTTGCTTTGCATTTCCGGGTATAATGATTTTACCATTTTTCCCACCAGCAAAAATAAACTCCTTTTCGTCAAGCCTAAGATCTCCCTTTTGTTTTGCCTCACCGTGACATTTGTAACAATTATGTGCAAAAATAGTCCGTACCTGACTGGCAAGTTTTACTTGGTCTGTATCTGGTGTTGTTAGAGCTAAACTACTTGTATCTTCACTCTTATTCCAGGGAAAAACTTCTGTCAAATAAGTATCTCCATGTGTTAGCATTGCTCCCCAATGACCAGTGACTATTGTTCCAATGGTTGCAATACCCAATAATAGGTTTTTTGCAGAATCAAGGCCTTGTTTGTTGATTGTCAAATAAAGCAGAACAAGAGAAACTACGGCTAAGAAAATCCCAGAATAACGGTGAAAATCTAGTAGTTCGCCACTGTATTCATCTTGCCAAGCTAAAATTAGTCCTAAGCCAACAGAAAGAATTGCACTGCTCGTACCAACAATTATTAAGAAATTGATGATCTGTTCGCCATTGTTGATTTTACGTTGGAAGAGCTTTAAAAACCCGGCAATAACAAGAAGGCTTACAGGGAAATGGACAAATAGAGGGTGTAATCTCCCTAAAAATTGCAGTATCCAAATGGAATTAGACTCCAAAAGCAAATGATTGCTAGCGGCAAGGAGAGTTTCTGAAATCACAAAAAATGTTTCTTAGAGTTGAATAATTACCTTAAAGCTAGTAAAAAAGAGTAAGACTATGCTTTGCAACTGTTCTATACTGTATATGTGATTTATTCGCATTAAATGGATAGAAACAGAAGGGAGGATTCACTAAAGTCATTTATGCTAATCTAATTCACCATAAAAATGGCTATACTTGTAGTCGAAATTTAACCTATTGACTAATTGACCCTTAGAAAGAAAATACACGAAATTCTTGAGATAAAGTTTCAACGAAAACGTGGAATAAGCTTCGTCGTAAATATTGCATTATCGATTCTCATTTTTCTAAACACTGTTGCCATAATTTTGCATACTGTTCCTAGTATAGGAAAACGTTTTGATAGGTTTTTTCTCGATTTTGAAGTGTTTTCGGTTACCGTTTTCTCCATCGAGTTTGCTTTGAGGGTGTGGTCATGTGTGGAAAGAGCAGAGTACAAACATCCAATTGTGGGTAGACTTAAGTTTATCTTTTCGCCTTGGGGTGTTATAGATTTTTTGGCAATTTTCCCATTTTACTTTTCGCTTTTCAGTACGGATCTGGGGTTTGTGCGAATACTCAGGCTGCTAAGAATTTTACGCCTATTTAGGGTGAGTAGGTACTTTCATGCTTTGAGGGTAATTCAAAACGTAATTAAAGCCAAAAAAGAAGAGCTATTACTAAGCATGTCCTTTATAATCTTTCTTTTGCTCATATCATCAAGTCTTGTTTTTTATATTGAACATGATGCACAGCCGCAGGCATTTTCTTCTATTCCTGAGTCGCTATGGTGGGGTGTAAATGCAATGACTACAGTGGGGTATGGTGATATGCACCCAATCACGCCTTTTGGAAAAGTTCTTGGGGAATAATGGCAATTTTGGGTGTTTCTATTTTTGCTTTACCTACAGGTATTTTGGCCAGTGGTTTTGCAGAACAAATTCGAGGAACCCGACATGATTCTCAAAAAGTACATTGCCCACATTGCGATAGAACCTTTTATTTGGCCGATAGGCACAAACATAATTGAGCTTCAAATAAAAGCTATCAGTTCTCTACTTGTCTAACTTGAACTTATAGACCTTTCCTTTATTAAAAGTATTTGAAGACTCTCCGATTTTAACAACGTACTTTCCTTCGGAAAACACTTTCAAGCTAATTTCATTTCCTAAGAACCTACGCGTATAGATCACTTCTTTTGACTTTTTGTCAATAAGCTGAACCACTGGGTTTGAGATGTCTGATATAATGGTGGGTAGATAGCCAAGAGCCTTTTTACCGTAATTGTCTTCCAGCTTTATTTTAACTGGCCATCCAGGATACTGTTCCTTGGTGCTTTGACTCATATCTGTATATCTAGGCCAACACTCCATTTTTATTTCTTGAGTTTTGGGATCAAATATTACCATTCCATAACCAGTTGCTCTGTCAAAAATAACTTCAGGTTGTAGTCCTGTCTTAGTTGGGTTTGCAACAGCGTGAACGGTTACTTTATTAGAAAACCCATCTTCGAAATTACCTGTGTAAGTTGGTTTGCCATAAAGAGGTTTGTGGTCTGATGCTAAGGTTGGCCACCATCTTCTTGGCCAAGTATTGTTCAAGGCTGGCCCAGAGAAAGCATACGAACCTTCTTCATATTCATCAATCCCATATTGCATCACAGATGCCAAATGTTGATCTCCTGCAAGCTGTAGTGCAAAGCCTTTTCTAATTAAACTAGCAGCCTTGTTTCTTTTGTTGTGAGGCCAGCCGTTTGAATCCATGTCTCGAGTAGGCTCATCTCCGCTAGGATAAATTCCTGGGAGCGGAGAGGGGAGCTTAGGAACTATTTTATCGCTTGTTTCTCCTGCGGGTAAAGTAGCCAAGGTTGCCAAGTTTGTTTGGCTAAGTACAACTTTGAATTGCGTTTTACCAGACCAATTCGAGGTCCACTTTTCTAAAAACTCTTCTTGACGTTCCCCGTATAGCTGTCCGTTTGGGGGTTATTATATTCTCCAAGGACAAAGTCTTTGTTGGTTATAAAGCCATTTGCAATTCCAGCTTCTGCTGGGAAGATATTCTGTGGTGCCGACTTAAATTTACGATCTTCAAGAATAGCAAAACTCATGGGCCCCCAGTTCCAACTAGTATAATAGACAGGTATGTTTTGTTTAACAGGCGTAGGGTCATATGGATCTGGAAGGTGACCTGTTTGGGTATCTTGAACCATTTTTACCCATTCTGCAGGCATCTTGTAACCACCTGCATCTTGTTCTTGATAGCCCGTAAGTCCAGAAGGCGTAGCGATTCCTCCCTCTCCCCATATATTTCCGTGGTACATATCGTGGTCATCTGGAATAGAAATCATAGGTACATCGCGAAAAACATCTCTATACGACCAGCCAAACATATACCACTTGCGGAGGTAGTCTAGGGTTGAACGTTCAAGATTAGTTTTTTCAACTCCAAAACCACCAAAGCCTTCGTAAAATTGATCACCTAGGAATAGAGCAGCGTCAATTTTATGTTCTAAAATATTTTTTCTCAAATCAACATCTGGAAAGCCATGATCTTGATTACAACTGAATAAGCCAAGTTTGATTTTTTCGTCAGTTTGTGGTTCTGGTCGAATTGTACCCTTATAGGAATACGACCTTTTATCGTTAAGTTGATATACCACCATGTATTCAACCTTATTTGGGTTATTCCAGTTTTCTATACGGAAAAGTGCTGTTCTACTTAAACTTTCAACAGGGCTTTCCTCCACTTTTTGCCATCCATCTAGCTGTTTCAGCCAAAGTTCAGCTTTGTCATTTAGTTGATCAGTTGGGGCACATTGTGCTGCTATTTTTAAAGACCCATCGCAGAGTGTATATTTCACAAAGTAAATTGGCCCATAAACTCTATTCAAATCTTCGGTTACTCCGTTTCCAGAAAGAGACCAATTGGCAATACTTACACTTTTTTCAAAATCTTGTTGATCCTTCGTTTTAAAGTCCGAGAGTACGGCAACATTTCCGTTCAAGAAACCAATTGGGAATGCCCTTCTCACTTCCATAAGTTGGTTTTCTTCTTTGTCTAAAATTGCAAGTGTTAATCCTAATTGATCCGTACCTAAAGAGCTGCTAGTTATTTTTATTGTTAATCCATTTTGCATCTTTTCTTTCGAAATTAATGGCAAGGATTTTTGGTCGTGAATGATCAACTCACCTTTATTACTTAGTCCTATGTTTATGCCTTTTCCGTAGACAGCAGCTGATCTATAGTCTTCATTTGGGCCTTTGGATGCTAAACGGAAGCCAACTAAACCATCGACCTTGAAATTTTGAATTGTAAAGTTTGCTTTCATCTCAAAACCCTTTGAATCATCACTTATTTCGTGAGTTAGTAAAGAAACGGACCTATTTTTTCCTGAGATTATGCATTCAAGTTTTCCATCATTTATACTCCAATCTTGAAGCCTATTAGCCCAGAGCTCTTCTCCTGTCCAGGTCA
This sequence comes from Spirosomataceae bacterium TFI 002, assembly GCA_900230115.1. NCBI lineage: Bacteria > Pseudomonadati > Bacteroidota > Cytophagia > Cytophagales > Spirosomataceae > Spirosomataceae bacterium TFI 002. Next base: position 2,548,789 of record LT907983.1, read on the forward strand.
TGTTTGGCAATTCTTTCCATTTACTTTCAAATGATTTTTGAGAAAATGAATTTGTAGAAACTAAGAGAATAAAACTTAAAAATGTTAATCGAAACATGGCAAGGTTTTTTCTTGAAATTAATACTGGTTAAAATTTACTAGCGTACACTGACCGAAAGCTACAATAGTAGTTTGTTTTTCTGGGAAACATCAACTAAAAACCTTTTCCTTAAAAACTTTCTTCCGAGTAGAATGGGGTGTCTCATTTCACTTCTATCACTCAAGGTAAGTTCTATATCAAGCAGCTCGCTACCAATTCTAATATTTGTGTGAATGCTATACCTACTTTCAGAAATACCATTTGAGCTTTTAACCAACCGAATTTTAAAATGATCGAAACTTAAACTTGTTTTTTGGTCGTTTTCGTCAACAAATAGACACTTTAACACACCTTCTTCAACTTTTGACTCCACACAATGAATACTTGATGTGTATGCTCCAGTATCAATTTTAGCAACTATTTCACCGAGTTGAAGCTGTGGTAATTCTACTATTTCCTTTCGACCTATTATTTGCATTCTTTATTTTTAAAAATGATTTGGGTAAAAGTAATTATTTGGATTTTAATATTTATTACTTCCAAAAACTGTTTCTCAAAGCATAGAAATATTAAATTGTAAGCTCAACCCTAAAAACATACGATGAATTTTTCAAGAAGATCATTTATTCAAAAGGCAACCTTAGCTTCGGCTGTTGCATTTTCTCCAAACGTACTACTTGCAGCAACGCGAGCCCCTAAACGTAAACTAGGTGTGGCATTAGTTGGTCTAGGCTACTATAGTACTGATTTATTGGCTCCAGGTTTGTTAAAAACAAGTCATTGCGAACTCAAGGGAATTGTAACTGGCTCGCCAGAAAAAATTCCTGTATGGCAAGAAAAGTATGACATCTCAGATAAGAATGTCTACAACTATGGCAACATAGAGCAAATTGCAAACAACCCTGATATTGACATTATATATGTGGTTCTTCCACCATCAATGCATAGGGAGTTTACTGTAAGAGGAGCAAATGCAGGAAAGCATATGTGGTGTGAAAAGCCTATGGCTCCTTCTGTAGCGGACTGTCAAGCAATGATTGATGCTTGTAATAAAAGCAAAGTAAAGCTTTCAATAGGATATCGCTGTCAACATGATCCAAATATTCAGGCATATATGGAAGCTACGCGTTCGGGAAAGTTTGGTAAGGTTAAAATGATAAACTCTGCTGCAGGTTATGTAGATGGTCGTACTGACCATTGGAAACAGAAGAAAGCAATGGGCGGAGGTGTAATGGGTGACATGGGTGTTTACTCTTTGCAAGGAGCACGTCTTGCCACTGGTGAAGAACCAATAAAAGTGATGGCGAAATCTTCCACTACAAGACCCAATATTTATCATGAAGTGGAAGAAACAATGATGTATCAATTGGAATTTCCAAGTGGAGCACTGGCTGCTTGTCAGGCTAGTTTTGGAATTAGTATGAATCACTTACAAATTCAATATGAAAAAGGCTGGGTGCGTATGGAGCCGCAATCTGGCTATAAAGGAAATAAAGGAGAAATGAGCGATGGCACTAAGATTGGAATGGATATTGGAATGCAGCAACCCCACCAAATGGATGATGATGCTTTATCTATCATCAACAATAAACCAATGCTTGTTCCTGGAGAAGAGGGTCTAAGGGATATTAGAGTAGTGGAGGCTATTTATAGGTCGGCGGCTATGGGAGGAAAGGAAATCACTATTTAACAGTCCATAGTTTCTTCAGTTCTTCCATTAATCCTGAGTGATAATTTCCGGCAATGGGAACAAAGGTGTCGTCATCGACTTGCAGTTGGTGACGTTCTATTTTTTGTACATGATGGAGGTTGACAATATTGGACTTGTGAACTCTAAAAAAGCTATCGCTTGGAAGCGTGTTCAATGCTTCAGTCATAGTCATTCGGGTTACTGTCTTTTTGTCTTTTTCAAAAAACGTAAGGTAGTTTCCTTCCGATTGAACAAAAAGTAAGTTTTCAAGAGTAATTCTAACTAAATCGTAACTGTCTTTTATAAAAAGGTAGGGAGAGGTTTCTTTATTATCTGTCAATTGGTTTTGAGCCTTTTGGCAAGCTTTTATGAAGCGTTCGAAGTTGAATGGTTTTACCAAGTAATCTATGGCATTTAGTGAGAATGCATCCACGGCATATTCGGAGTAGGCCGTTGTAAATATTACTCCCGTACTTTCGGGTAGCAATTGAGAAAAATCTAATCCCGAAATATCAGGCATATTGATATCCAAAAACAAAAGGTTGACGGGGTTTTCTTTTAAGTATTCCAATGCCTCTTTTGCACTTACAAAGGTTTCTTGAAGAGAAAGAAAGCTTACCTTTTGGGCATGTGCTTTTACTACTTCTAGAGCAAGTGGCTCATCGTCTATCGCAATTGCTTTTAGCATTTCAAGTAATTTTTATTGTTGATTTTACGGAAAAAACTCCATCTGTGTTGTCCACAATTAGGGAATGTCTATTAGGATAATAAAGAGCCAGTCGGCGAGCAGTGTTTTCGAGTCCTGTTCCTGTACCTTCTTCTAGGTTATCTTTGAGTTTGATGATACTATTTTTAACCTCAAAGTCAAAAATGCCATCTTTGATATTGATCTTTATGTTGATAAAACATGGATCATTCACACTTATTCCATATTTGAATGCATTTTCTATATATGGGACAAATAAGAGAGGGGCAATTTCATAGTTGACTCCATCCCAGTTTATTTCTGACTTGATTTCGATATTTGGCCTATCTGGAATCCTCATTTTTTGTAAGTTCAAATAGTCCTTTAGAAAGTCTATTTCTTTCTCAACAGGGCTTCTTTTTGTTTTGGTTTCTTCTACCACATGTCGCATTATTCTAGATAGTTGTTGGATTCCATCTGCGGTTTTGGGACTATCTTCAACAATTGCTGTTCCGTACAAATTGTTCAAAATGTTAAAAAGGAAGTGTGGGTTTATTTGTGCTTTTAATGCTGTTAGCTCTGCTTTTGTTTTTTCGTAATTAAGTTCTCTTAGCTGTCTGAAACTTTCAGTTCCATACTTTGCAACACAGTAAATAAAACCTCCTATTATTATAAACGAAGCGGTGTTGATGTCAGCACTTGTGGCTTGATCAGCTTGGGGAAGCAGGAGTCTAATAATAAAAAATAAAAAGACCCAAAGGAGAAGTGAAACGATACCATAGAAAAACTTTCCCCATCCGCCTGCTGCAATAAACAAATGCTTAAAAATAGTTTGATACTTGAATTCACCAAAAAGTATTGTGAAACCCAGAATTGCTGGAACAAGGAGTTTGACTTTGAAAAAAATGGCAATTAGCTTCCCTACTTCAATGCCTTTCCTATATGGGCCACTTAATTCGGTAGCCTCTGGAAGAAGATCTTTTTGTCCCTCATAAAAAGTAAGTACAGATTGGACATTATGAAGGTACCATAGCACGTGTGATACACATGCTACAGTAATAATTACAAGTAATGGAATCCAGTATCTTTTAAAATATAGTGGGAAACTTTTCAAGCCTTTGATTCAGGTTTTGTAAAATAGGATTTAAAATAATTATAAACTTGACTTCCTGCTGCTAAGAAAACTCCAGCAAACATAACTCCGTAATTTTCTGATTGAAATCCAAATCCCACAAGACCTCCAGCAATAAAAAGTATAATGATTTTGGTAATCATTTTCCAACTCTTATGCTCAGTGGAAGAACTACATGTCGCCTTGTTTGACATAACTATGCTATCATTTCGTTTTATTTCAAATCCAATACCAGTGAAACCATTTAATGATATATCAACCTTGTACCTTACTTCACTACCTAGTTCTTTGACAGAAAATTCATGCTTGCTTCCTAAAAAGCTTCTATGAGAAGACATTAATTCGCCATTGTAAAATACTGATTCTTTACCAGAAAAGTCGTTATCAATTGTAATGCTAGTGTTCTCGTTAATGTTAAGTGTTAAGTATCTCATTGTTGTTTTATTTTGTTTGATACTTTAAAACTAGGGTCTTGTTTTAGGTTAGTAAAATAGAAGTTACCAATAGAGCTACTGATGTGACAAAGCATGGGAAACTTGGGATTTAGAATTCGGGAAGTTCGTCAGACCTCTGCCATTCTAAAGGGTCTATTCTTGAAATTATATATAATAACCCTGCTGTTCCCAATACACAAAAAGCAACCAGTGAGTAATAGCTGGCGTCGTTTCCAATTATTACATTTCTCCAATTATTGTTATGGAAAATATTCATATCGTAAAACAGAGCCATTACAACGTCTATATACATATAAACCAACCCAATAATGATTACCAACCAAAATGATGAAGTTTTGTAGTATATGTAAAGCATAATACCAACTAAAACAATCATAGATAAGATTGACTTTGGCTCAAAATGAACAATGGAAACCAAAGTTGTGGTGATTGCGGCAGTTATAAATTCGTAGTTCCGCAATAAGCCATGTCCAATGAATCCAACTTGGAAAAAAATAATTACTAGTGATTGAAGTACAATGAAAGTATAATTGAATTGGCCCATTTGTTCAATGGACTCTTGAGTAATAAAGCTAAATGGAAGGTCTTCAAGTACTGAAGACAATATGCGAATAAATATGGCAATGATAATCGCAAAACCTACTCTTTGAAATGAGGGAATATTGAAGCGAGGTAGTTCTTTCTTATTAATGTAGAATGCAATGACGCATAGTATAATGTATGCTCCCAAGGTGTAATACATTGTCATTCCATATGGGTTTTCAATTACAGCACCTTCACCTCTAGCTTTCGCAATTTTGTAACCAACAATTCCACCTGTGATCAATTGTGCAATGAGCATGGAAAGAAAAAGTATCCAAGCTTTACTTATGGTCATCCCTTTTTTTTTCTGGAATATAAGGTCGTCTTTCATTGATTCATTTTTTGGAAAAGTACTATCTTTTGCTGCGTATAGCAAAAAAAGAGGCTGTCTCAAAAGGGCAGTCTCTTTTTTATAGATTTTTTTGTAACTTCAGTTATGAAAAAAGGAGTCAAAAAGAAGCCTGTATTTAAGGATTATGATCCTTATCAGCTATCCCTTCTTCCTCCATCGTTAAATGAATTAATTCCCGAAAATCACGTGGTTCGATTGGTACAAAGAATCATAGATGAGATAGATATTGATTCATTATTGCAGAAGTATTCTGGAGGCGGAAGTTCATCATTTCATCCACGAATGATGTTAAAAATTATTATTTACGGCTATATCAGCAATATTTATTCCTCTCGAAAAATAGAAGAAGCCGTCAGTTCAAACATTCACTTCATGTGGCTTGCTGGCATGCAGCGACCAGACCATAATACAATAAACCGATTTAGAACGGATAGATTGAAGTCGGTATTGAAAGAGGTTTTTGGTCAAGTCGTTTTACTGATGGCAGATCAAGGACTGGTAGATTTAAAGACGGTTTATGTGGATGGAACCAAAATAGAGGCCAATGCCAATAAATACACTTTTGTATGGGGCAAGTCTATAAAGCGGAATACAGAAAGGATAAAAGAACAGCTTAAAGACCTTTGGAACTATGCCGAAAAGGTAGCCTCCGAGGAGATGAAAGATAACTCGCCCACTATTTTTGAAAAGATAGATTCTCAAAAAGTAGAACAGACTATCGGGCAAATCAATCAAGCCTTAAAAGGCAAAGAAGTAGATCCGAAAGTGAAGCAAAAGCTGAATTATGCAAAGAACAATTGGCCAAAGAATCTAAAGAAATACGAAGTTCAGCAAAAGCTGATGGGTGATCGAAACTCCTATTCCAAGACAGATCCAGATGCCACTTTTATGCGAATGAAAGACGACCACATGCTCAATGGTCAGCTAAAAGCGGGCTACAACTGGCAGATAAGTACTTGTAATCAATGTATTCTAAACTACGACATCTACCAATATGCCAACGATGTATATACCTTACCACTCCACCTAGAAACCTTCAAAGAGCTCTATAAAAAATTACCAGAAGAAGTGGTGGCCGATGCCGGCTATGGCTCGGAAGAAAACTATCAATATTTAGAGAACAATGAACTTGAGGGCTATGTGAAATACAATTACTTCCATAAAGAGCAAAAAGCCAAAGGGAAGATAAAGCCTGAAGATGCCTTCAAGTCAGAGAACCTGTATTACGATTCGGAGAACGACTTTTTTATCTGTCCGATGGGTCAAAAAATGGAGAAAGTCTATGAAAAAACAGAGAAAAGAAAATCTGGATACCAACAACAAATAAGCTTTTATCAAGCAAAAAACTGTGACAATTGCCCATTGAAAGGAGCCTGCCACAAAGCCAAAGGAAATCGACTTGTCCAAGTCAATCACAATGCAAAAAGATTAAAAGACAAAGCACGACAAAAGCTACTAAGTCCAGAGGGAATAAAACATCGCTCCCAAAGGCCAGCAGATGTGGAAGCAGTCTTTGGAAACATCAAGCAAAACAAAAACTTCAGAAGATTTATGTTAAGAGGAAAAGAAAAAGTCCTCATCGAAACGGGCTTGCTCGCCCTTGCACACAATATCCAAAAAATGGCTTCATAAGGGCTATTTCGGCCTCATTTTAAACTCCCCGCACCAAAACCAGAAGAGATTGTCACAAGAATTACACTTTTATTCAAAAAAGAAGGCTGACCCACGTTTATAATGAGACAGCCTCATAATTCATTAAACAGTTTTATTCTTCTACCTTAAAACTTATGATAGGTGTTGGTGCTATTTCAGGTTCTAACACTTTTTTTAACGGTTCAAGATCATTTGTATTTTCAAACTCTTTAGGCCCTATTTCAATGACTTCAATTTTTTTGGGTACATCTCCCGAATTAGTTGGTTGAATTTCTGAACGCTCGCAAGAGGTGAAAACAAATGCTATAAAACCTGTGATAATTGTTAAAAATTGCTTTTTCATAATTTGCTTTTTTAATTGTTCTAGTAATAGTTTCTTTTAAAATTTGTTGATCCAAAAGTACAATCAGGTCGAGCACAGTTAAAATGGAAGTGATAAACAAAGGTGGATTTGTGAAGAAGTAGTAGAATTGTGTGATGATAGTTCTAACTTTGTCGAAACGAAAACTCACTCAATGATTTCCATTGTTATTCCCATTTATAACGAGGAGGAAAACCTCGATAACCTTTACAGTCGAATTGTTTCATCTGCACCATCTTGGAACGAAAGCTTCGAATTACTCCTAGTAGACGATGGTTCGCAAGATAGTTCTCTCAAAATGATGCGAGAGCTGGCAGCAAACGATGATCGAGTAAAAGTGGTAAAGCTTTCTAGAAACTTTGGACATCAACCGGCTATTTCTGCTGGAATTCAAGAAGCAAAAGGTGATTGTGTAATAATCATGGATGGCGATTTGCAAGATCCGCCTGAAGAACTTCACCGTTTTTTGGATAAATGGAGAGAGGGTTATGAGGTGGTTTATGCTGTACGTACAAAGAGAAAAGAAGGTTTTTTCAAAAAGCTTGCCTATTCGTCTTTTTACAGGATGTTGGCTTGGATTTCAGAAGTCGATATTCCATTAGACTCTGGAGATTTTTGTGTGATGGATCGTAAAGTGGTGGATGCAATAGTTAAGCAAATGCCAGAACAAATCCGATTTGTAAGAGGTATGAGGGCCTTTGTTGGTTTCAAACAAATAGGTGTAGAATATGAACGTGCAGAAAGAGCTGCAGGTGAAGTAAAATATACTTTCAAAAAGCTAATGCAATTGGCACTTGATGGCCTTTTTGGGTTTTCAACATTCCCGCTGCGTATGGCTACTTATCTAGGATTTATTATTGCAATACCTTCATTTCTTGTCGGTTTCTTCTTTGTAATAAACCGTTTCGTAGGATTTAAAGTATTAGGATATAGTCCGGACCAAGTACCAGGAACAACCACTCTAACTGTGGGGATGTACTTTTTGGGGGGAATAACTTTGATTATTCTTGGTATACTTGGAGAGTATATTGGTCGTATTTATATAGAGGTAAAACGGAGGCCATTTTTTATAATTGACGAAGTGATAGAAAAGAAAGTATAAATGCTTCGGGTCCCATCAGAAATAGAGCCCAATCAATTTGAATCATTAAAAATTCAGGAGCTTACTTTTGTTGCATACCGTAGTGACTTTTACCCATCTCGAAACGAGGTATTTTTTGAGGAAAATGCGGTCATTTATGTTCTTGAGGGGAAAAAACGCTTTAGCAATCCACTAGAGGAGGTAAATGTTTCTAAAGGGGATGTAGTTTTTATACGTCGGGGCTTTTATCTCATGTCTGAATCGATAGATGAGTCCTACAAAAGCCTTGTTTTCTTTTTTGATGAAAAGCTGATTAAGGATTTTGTAAATCAACATCTCGAATTATTTGAAAAGGCAAGAAAGGAGCAAGCGTCTACACTTCTTGTTCTCCATGGTGATGAAACTTTTGGGAAGTTCATTGCCTCTATTTTCCCTTATTTTAAAAGCAAAACTAAGTTTCTTAATCACTTTTTGAAGTTGAAACTTCAAGAGTTATTACTTCATCTTTTAGCTTTTGACAACAGCAAGCATTTACTTAATGTGCTAAAAACCATATACTTGGGAGAAAAAGAGGACCTTAAATATTTAATGAACAATTATTATTTAAAGCCCTTAAGTATGGATGAGCTTGCAAAGCTTTCGGGTAGGAGTTTATCAACTTTCAAAAGAGATTTTAAGGAGCAATTCAGTACATCACCTGCTACCTGGATACGGAATAAAAGATTAGACCAAGCGGCTTTTTTACTAAAAAACCAGTCGAAATCTGTAGCTGAAGTAAGTGAAGAAATTGGATTCGATAGTGTTTCCCACTTTATAAAGGCTTTTAAGGAGCGGTTTGGCAAAACGCCTTCCAAGTATTGAATTTCGCGACATTTGGCTAGCAACGAAGAGGTTCGCTAAAAATTGTAAATTTCGCATTGCCATTAGAGACGCCATCTAAAGCGAACCACACCAAGCCCACAAAGCAAACTCTTTAATTTTTAGTTACACAAGCAAAGTTGCTTACTGAAATGGTTTACTTTTTGTAAAGTGTGATAATGTTAAAAAGCTTATCACTTAAATTTTTTGAACCAGCTCCAAATTTTCATAGCAATTACGCCGAAAAATGCTTCTCTAAAAATTTTAGTAGACATTTTTGACACACCTTTTGTGCGATCAGTAAAAATGATGGGTACTTCCACTATTTTAAACTTATAAAGAAAAGCATTGAATTTCATTTCGATTTGAAATGCATAGCCTACAAAAGTGATTTTGTCTAAAGGTATCGTGCTAAGTACTTTGTTCGTGTAGCAAATGAAACCTCCAGTTGGATCCATAAAGGGCATACGAGTGATGAATCTGACATAAATTCCGGCTCCATAAGACATCAAAACTCTGCCAATTGGCCAATTTACTACATTAACTCCAGTAATATACCTAGAGCCTATAGCAACATCGTGTCCTTCAACTTTACAAGCATGATACAACCTAGAAAGATCTTTAGGGTTGTGGCTAAAATCAGCATCCATTTCGAAAATGAATTGGTAATTCTTATTCAAAGCCCATTTAAAGCCATGAATATATGCTGTACCTAAACCTTGCTTTCCTGCTCTTTCTTCTATAAAAATTCTTTCAGGAAATTCCAGAGCCAATTCTTTTACTTTGTCGCCAGTGCCATCTGGAGATCCATCATCTACAACTAACACTTCAAACATTTCTGGAAGAGACATAACCGCTCTCAGAATTGCTTCAATGTTTTCAATCTCATTATATGTGGGAATTATAACGAGGTTTTCTTTATTCTTCATCTACTTCTTTTTCAAGCATGCCTTCTACCTGTTCGTATATCATTGCGAATTGATCAGGGTTTGATGCATAATATTCATAACTCTTTCTGTATTGCGAGGAATCAACCTCAAAGTCTTCAAAGATTTTTAACTGCAAATAATCAAAGGCGACTTTAGCAGAATCGAATGTATTAAAGCTCATTCTGCTTGTCATAGTCTCTGTTTTATGGACTTCATACAAAATTAGAGCCATTTTATCTGCGGGTATTAAATCCGTAGGGGCACCACCCTTTAAAGCGTTGCAAGCCGAAAAGAATAATACCAAACCAAATAGTGCGAGCGTTTTTTTCAAATTGTTCGTTGTACCTTTACCCAACAAATGTACAACAAGGATTGGGCTATCTCTTTAGTCATAATTGTAAAATATCTTAAATACCTGTTTTGCGTGACATTTTTTCAAGGCTGAATAAGTTCGAAATTAAAATTCGAAAGGCGGTGAATTCCCATCACAAGGGCAATTTCAGCTCTATTTTTAAAGGAACTGGACTAGAATTTAGTGACCTTAGAACCTATCAATATGGTGATGATGTCCGTACTATTGATTGGATTACTACTGCAAAAGGACACGGTGCGTTCGTTAAGATATTTAAAGAAGAGAAAGAACAAAATGTATTCTTTTTACTGGATGTAAGTGCTTCTCAAGAAGTTGGTAAAAAAGGTCAATTGAAACTTGATCGAGCAAAAGAAATTTGTGGTGTATTGGCTATTTCGGCCATAAAAGAAGGCGGCCATGTAGGACTTTTTTGTTTTTCGGATCAAAAGGAATTCTATCTCAAGCCAGATGTAGGAATGAAACATGCCTATACCTTTATTACCAAAATGTTTCAGCTCAAGCCATTGTCGAGAAATACCTCCTTGGCCACAGCAATTTTATTTGCACTTAATATTTTAAAGAGAAAAAGCGTAACAATTCTGATTTCTGATTTTAGAGATACTGGATATGAACATAATCTTAAAGCTTTAGCAAAAAAGCACGATTTAGTAGTTGTACATATTTATGATCAAAGAGAAGTAGACCTTCCAAGTATGGGTATTTTGCCTGTTTATGATAATGAAACTCAGCGTACTGTGTGGCTTAATACTTCTTCCCGTTCTTTCAAAGACAAAATGAATTCGGCTCATTTGGAAAACCAAAAGGCTTTGGAAACGCTTTGTAAGCAATATAATGCAAGCTACATTTCAATTTCATCAACCGAGAATTTTGTTCCACGGCTCATAGAATTGTTTAGGGTAAGACGTTAATGCTACTATCGAAAACAAAATATTGCCTACTTGTATTAAGCATTTGTACACAAATAGCTTTTGCTCAAAAACCGAAGTTGACTTTCCTTCAAGATAGCATTGGTTTGGGTAAGGTTGCTTTGGTTTCTATGACTTACACACATGGAGCTGATTTGGATGTTTTTTTTGCTCAAAGTCCAGATCTGTTTAAACCATTTGAACTCGTTGGGGTGGAAGCCTTGGAAACGAAAACAACTGGTGGGCAAAGTACGGATAGCGTCATATATTCAGTTAAAACATTTGAGGTAAATCCTATTCAAACATTGCAATTACCGATTTGGCAAATTATAGATGGCGATAGCTCAAGAATAATGTCCAATTTAGATACACTTCTTTTGAAATTTTTAATCCCAGACAGCCTTTTGGCGACAGCAGATTTTAAGACAAGAAGTAGTTACATTCCCACAAAATCAAAATTAAATTACCCACTGCTGTTGAGGTGGTTGATAGGTCTGTTTTCCTTTGTGGCTTTCTTTTTTCTTTTTTTGAAAAGACCCCTAGAGAGACTTCTACTGAAATGGCGTTTTAGACAAAAACATTACCGCTTTACTCAGCAATTTAGAAAAGCAATGAAAACAGCTGAGGAGTTGCCTGCTTCATTGGACCTTTGGAAAAAGCATATGGAGTGGCTAGATGATAGACCATATACCACATTGTCCACAAGTGAAATCACTAAGCAGTCTGGTGATGAGCGGCTTGGAGAAGCATTAAAAGAAATTGATGGAGCCATTTATGGAGGGATTGTAAGTGATAGAATCCTTATTGCATTGCAAATTTTGCATAACTATGCCCTTGATAAATTCCAGATCAAAAGAAGGAATTATTATAAATCTTTGAAATAAAACGAATGAAAAACCCAGTACTCATTTTTGGAGCTGGCAGCTTAGGAAAAACTGCTGCCGAAATTTTTAATCAAAACGAAGTGCTCATCTATGGATTTTTAGATGACAAGACCGATTTGCACAACAAAGAGATTGGAACTGTCACGATCATGGGAAATACAGATGACGATGGTTTCTTGAAATATATAGGAGGAAAGACAGAAGCTTTTGTGGCTATCAAAAACAGAGAGGATAGAAAACGTATTGTTGGCATGCTAAACGAAAGGCGTAAAGTGATGCCCGTGAATGCCATTCATCGAAACTCAATAATGTCTGAAGATTCAAGCATTGGGCATGGAAACCTTTTAAATGCAGGTGTTATTATAGGACCTTTCTGTTCGCTAGGCAGCCATAATATTTTACAAATGGGAGTCAAAATTGAGCCAAACTCTACTATAGGAGACTTTGTTGAAATTGGCACAGGTGCAAATATTTCTTCTGGCGTCACGATTGAAGAAGGTGTATTTATAGGTGCAGGTGTCACCATTGTTTCTGGAATAACTGTAGGAAAAAATTCAAGAATTGGTGCGGGATCTGTGGTAATTGAGAACGTTACTGAAAACACTACAGTTTTTGGAAACCCAGCCAAAAAGCTCTAAAAAAGGGTTAAAACTCAAAGATATTTGAACTTTATCGTGATTGACGGCGGATTATTTATGAATCGGCATGGGATCACGTTAAAAATACTATTTTTACAAGATTTTAATAAAAGTACGACTGAAACCTAGATCGGAGAATGAAAGATTACGTCAAACCAATTAAACGATTACTTATTGCTAACCGCGGAGAAATTGCCATACGTATTATGCGTGCTGCAACGGAATTGGGGATTACTACCGTGGCATTATATACCTACGAAGATAGGTATTCACTTCACCGCTATAAAGCAGATGAAGCATATCAAATAGGTAGCGACAACGACCCATTAAAACCATATTTGGATATTGAAGGTATTATCCAATTGGCCAAAAATAAAAAAATAGATGGGATACATCCTGGTTATGGTTTCTTATCCGAAAACGTAACCTTGGTAAGAAGATGTCAAGCTGAAGGTATCATTTTCGTAGGTCCAGAGCCAGAAGCTATGGACCGCCTAGGAGATAAGGTTGCTGCAAAAAACCTTGCAATGGCGGCTAAAGTGCCTCTTATTCCAGATTATAGAGGAGACATTCCTAGTATTGAGTTTGCTCTCGAAAAAGCGAAAGAGATCGGGTTCCCAATGATGATCAAAGCCGTTGCCGGTGGTGGAGGAAGAGGAATGCGTATTGTAAACGCTGAAGAAGACTTTACAAAAGCATTTAACGAAGCAAAGAATGAAGCTAAAACAGCTTTTGGAAACGATACTATTTTCTTAGAAAAGTTTGTTGTTGATCCTAAGCATATTGAAGTTCAGTTGTTAGGAGATAAGCACGGAAACCTAATTCACCTTTACGAAAGAGATTGTTCGGTACAGAGGAGGTTTCAAAAAGTAGTGGAGGTTGCTCCATCTTTTGGTTTAAAACAAGAAACAAGAAATAAGCTATACGAATATGCTCTTAAAATTGGTAAAGAGGTAGGATATAGCAATGCCGGTACTGTTGAGTTCTTGGTCGACAAACAAGAAAATGTTTACTTCATTGAAGTAAATCCAAGAATCCAGGTTGAACATACAATTACTGAGGAAATAACAGGAATTGATATTGTTAGAAGTCAGATTTTAATAGCAATGGGTTATAAGCTTTCTGACAGTGGAATTTACATCCACAATCAGGATGAAGTGCCAATGAAAGGATATGCAATTCAATGTAGAGTAACTACAGAGGATCCTGCAAATGGGTTTAAGCCTGACTTTGGAACAATCATCGCCTATAGAAATGCGGCTGGTTTTGGAATCAGACTTGACGAAGGAAGTGCATATGCCGGAATGAAAATTTCGCCTTATTTCGATAGCTTGATAGTGAAAGTAACTGCTCGTGGTCGTACCATGAAAGGTGCTTGTCAAAGACTTTCAAGGGCTTTAGTCGAATTTAGGATTAGAGGGGTAAAAAGCAATATGCCTTTCTTAGTGAATGTAATTAAAAACAAAGAATTCCAACAAGGTAAGGCAAGGGTTTCTTTCATTGAAAATCACCCAGAATTACTAAAACTTCGTAAGCCAAAAGATCGCTCTACAAGAGCTATGAAATATTTGGCTGACGTTATTGTAAATGGAAACCCAACCCTAGGAAAGACAGACAAAAAGAGCTTAATAATTCCTAAAGTTCCTTTGTTTGATCCATATGCTGCTTATCCTGATGGTAACAAACAAAAGCTGACCGAAATGGGTCCTGCTAAGTTTACGCAGTGGGTAAAAGACCAAAAACAAGTACTTTACACTGATACTACTTTTAGAGATGGTCACCAGTCCTTGCTTGCGACGAGAGTTCGTAGCAAAGATATGATGGCTGTAGCAGAGGGGTTTGCAAAAAGCTTCCCTCAACTATTCTCTATGGAAGTATGGGGAGGAGCGACTTTTGATGTTGCAATGAGATTCTTGTACGAAAGCCCATGGCATAGGCTACAGGAGTTTAGAGAAGCAATGCCTAACATGTTGCTTCAAATGTTGCTACGTGGTTCTAACGCCGTTGGTTACACTGCATATCCTGATAATTTGGTAGAAAGCTTTATTGAAAAATCTTGGGATAATGGAATAGATGTTTTCAGAATTTTTGATTCGTTAAACTGGATCGAAAACATGAAAGTGAGCATTAAAACTGTAACAGAACGTACTGGAGCAATAGCAGAAGCTGCGATATGTTACACTGGTGAAATGCTTGATCCAAACCAGAAGAAATACAATTTGGATTATTACCTAGATATGGCACGTCAGCTTGAGGATTTAGGTGTACATATGATTGCCATAAAAGACATGGCTGGTTTACTTAAACCATATACTGCAGAGGTATTGGTAAGAGAATTGAAAAAAGCTGTGGATGTACCTATTCATCTTCATACGCATGATACATCAAGTATTCAGTCTTCTACTTATCTCAAGGCTATTGAGTCTGGTGTAGATGTAATAGACTGTGCTTTAGGTGGTTTGTCTGGACTTACTTCTCAGCCAAACTTTAACTCTGTAGCGAGCATGCTAAAAGGTCATGAGCGTGAAAGTGAATTGGATATCGAAAAACTTAATGTGTATTCTACCTACTGGGAAGATGTACGTACAATGTATTATCCGTTTGAGTCTGGACTTAAGTCTGGAAGTGCGGAAGTTTACGACCACGAAATGCCAGGAGGCCAATATTCGAACTTAAAGTCTCAGGCAATTTCTCTAGGTTTAGGAGATCGTTTCGATGACTTGAAGAAGAATTACGCTTTGGTCAATAAAATGTTTGGCGATATAGTGAAAGTGACGCCATCATCTAAGATTGTTGGTGATATGGCTCTATTCATGACATCTAATGACCTCAATGAAGAAGATATTTTCAAAAGAGGAGATTCTATTTCCTTCCCAGAGAGTGTGAAAGGCTTCTTTAGAGGTGACCTTGGTCAACCTCCAGGAGGGTTTCCAAAAGAACTTCAGAGCATTATTT
Organism: Spirosomataceae bacterium TFI 002; assembly: GCA_900230115.1. Taxonomy (NCBI): domain Bacteria; kingdom Pseudomonadati; phylum Bacteroidota; class Cytophagia; order Cytophagales; family Spirosomataceae; species Spirosomataceae bacterium TFI 002. Next base: position 2,564,401 of record LT907983.1, read on the forward strand.
TAAGAGACATTAAACCTTACACGGATCGTCCAAATGCTCACTTAGAACCAATCGACTTTGATAAAGACTTTAAGATATTTGATAAGAAGTTTCCTAACAATGAAGGCTTCCTAGATTACTTAGCTTATAAGTTATACAACAAGGTTTATGAGGACTTCTACAAAGCTCGTGATGAGTATGGAGATGTGAGCATTATTCCTACTAATGCTTTTTGGTATGGTTTAGAGCCTAACGAAGAGATAATGATTGAAATAGAGGATGGAAAAACCATTCTTGTGAGGTATCTTTACTCTACCGAAGCTGATGAAGAAGGAAATCGTACAGTTAGTTTTGAGCTAAATGGTCAAACTCGTAGGATCAAGGTTCGCGATAACGACGAAAAAGTGGTACGACCTAAGAATGCAAAAATTAGTGGTGCTGGTGATATCGGTGCACCACTACAAGGACGTATTTCTAGAATTATGGTGAAGAAAGGTGATGCCGTAATCAAAAACACACCACTTTTCGTAATAGAGGCCATGAAAATGGAGTCTATCGTTTCTTCTCCAAGCGAAGGGACGGTTATGAGTGTTGTACTTGCCGAAGGTGCAGTAGTAGAACAAGACGACCTAGTAGTGAGTATTGATAAAGGTTAATATCTACTCGTTAATATATGAGAAAGCCACTTTGCATGATGCAGAGTGGCTTTCTTTTTGGCATTAAGGTTTAATCTGCTTTTTCAGAACCAAACCTTAATATTGTGTAGCCTACAGCAGCTGAAAGAAGAGAGCCTATCAATATACCCACCTTGGCCGAGTCTATGAGCTCTGGACTATCTTCAAAGGCTAGACTAGCTATGAAAATGGCCATAGTGAAACCTACTCCAGCCAAAAAAGCAACTCCAACAATTTGCTTAAAGGATATGTCACTGGGGATTTCGATTAGCTTAAATTTATTAAATAGTAAAACCAATGAGGTTACTCCAATACTGTTACCAGCAATAAGACAAATGATCATTATACCTATCAAATCCATATCAAGTGGTACATCACTAAAGATTTGAACTCCAGCATTGGCAAGTGCGAAGATTGGAATGATCAAATATGCAACCCATCCGTGTAATGCATGTTCTAGGTGCTGAAGTGGTGATTGATACTTACTAACCCATTCTTGTAGGTCATCAACCTGATAGATTTGAGAATTGGACAATATTGGGTCTTTTAGCCTAGTAGCTGCTTTTATTTTATCTGTGATTTCGTTTAGGGTTTCTAGAAACTTTGGAGTATCTATTTTTTGTCTGATAGGCACTGCAAATGCTAATAAAATTCCAGCTACTGTTGGGTGGATTCCTGATTTGAGGAAGAAAGTCCATATCAATGCACCTAAAGAAACGAGCACAAATCGAGAGTAATAACCTTGATAAGACATAAAGTATAAGAGAGCAAGTAAGCCAACACCGAGAAGAAGATAGTTCATTGCAATATCTCCGCTATAAAAAACTGCAATTACAAGTACAGCTCCTATGTCATCTACAATAGCAAATGCAGTTAAAAACACTTTTAGACTAAGGGGCACACGTTTTCCTAAAACCTGTAGAACTGCAAGCGAAAAGGCAATATCTGTTGCCATTGGTATTCCCCACCCGTTGGAGGCTGTTGGGTTTTTATTCAGGACTAAATAAAACAGGATAGGTGCGAGCATTCCTCCCAATGCTCCTACTAGGGGAAAGGCCGTTTTCTTAAAAGTATTTAGCTCACCAATAAGCAGCTCTCGCTTAATCTCGAGCCCAATTAGAAAGAAAAAGATAGCCATGAGGCCGTCATTTATCCATAGCATTAAAGGTTTATAAAGCTCAAATCCTTCTGTTGTAATGCCTAGTTTATAATCCCATAGAGCTGTATACGTTGATGCAAATGGGGAGTTTGCCCAAACTAGTGCGACAATAGTGGCGACTAAGAGTAAAATACCACCTAAACTTTCTATAGAGACAAATTTTTGGAATGGTGTTACAATTACTTTTTTTATCATAAAAGGTGAATATTGCTTGTTGAAATTTGGGTGCAGAAGGGGTTACGTGCACTCTTAATTGATTAACGATCGATGTTACTAGCTTTTATTTGAAATCTAATTTTAGATTTTTTGCATCTTCAAGGCCGCTGCAAATAGAATGGCTATAAAAATTAACTATCGTTATTTGGAACCCCAAGTAAGACAAAAATGACGAAAGTGGTCTAGGAATTCACTTTAGTTTTTGCTTAAAATTTCATATAGTCTTAACCGTGTACATGATAAAGTATATATTTTTATTATTCCATTAATTTCAAAAGCACAAACAAGGATTATTTATTAATTTCATTCAAGAAGCTAGAGCTGGAAGCTTAAGTAATGGTAGAATATGCTTCTCAATTAAATTCATTAGAAATATGAGGTGGACTTATAGCATTCAAAACAAACTCACTGCTGCAGCTGTACTGTTTTTCTTAGGTGCCTTGGTACTTTTGAGTAATTACAATGATCGTCAACACACTAAGCAAGTGAAAGACATGATCAGTACGCTTTACCAAGATCGTCTCATTGCAGAGGAGTATATTTTCACATTAACTGTGAGTATATACAAGCTGAGAGAGCTTGCGACTTCCGAAAAATCGCCAGGGAATTCGCTAAAAATAGAAAGCATTTTAGCTAAAATAGCCTCAACCAATAGTTCATACAAAAAAACCAAACTGACGGAAAATGAAGAAGCGAAGTTTATCGCTTTTGAAAACACAGTTTCTCAACTAAGTAAAGAGATCAATACTGATAGGGAAACAGCTTTGGCACGCACAGGGGTTGCTTTAGATGGCTTAGAAGGATTATCAGACCTTCAGCTAGAAGTTTCAAAGCTTATTGTAGAAAAGTCGGAACAAGAATACCAACTGAGTAAGTTACTTTCCAACTTTGCCTTTGCAATTGCTATCATCTTACTGCTGTTCTTGCAGGCATTAGTATTCTCTTCCAAAACCTTACATATCAGTAATAGAAATGTCAATGCTAATTTGAATTAGAGTAACTTCTCAAGTATAAATCAAATTTCATTTTTTTGTCGAGGGTATTTTTTGACCCATTTTCCCGCATAAAGTGATTCCTGTCGCTTTTTGAAATTATCTTCTATTATCTCCAATGTCTTCTTATTGAGCTCTTTCGCTCAACTCGCTTTACCGTAAAATAACTTTTTTGATATGTAATAATCCACCAATAAGTGTGTTGCGTATGTGCTTGAAATTTAAAACTTGAAATTATGAAAAAGATCAAAAGTACATTCGGAATACTATTATCAGGACTAGTTTTGTTTACTTCATGTGATAAGTCCGACAATGAAGTGCAAGCTTCTTCCACAACGGTTCTATATGCAACCAATAATTCAAATGGAGATGTAACTGCTTATGATATGAGTAGTGGCATGGCAAAGTCTACAAGTTACGCTACTAACTCTACAGCGGCAGATGGAGTGTATTTCGACGGAACAACAAACATTGTTTTACAAGCTTCTCGTTCTCAAAAAGGAATTGAGGGTTTTTCTGCTAAAAGCTCGGACATAGGGCTAAATTTAGGAGAAATTTTAAATGTTAGCCTTCAGATTGATGGCCCTAAAGACATGGAAAGTCCAAGAGAAATGGCGGTTAGCGGAAATTTCTATGTCGTGGCTGATAATGCAGATGTAGACAAGAATGCAGCAACACCCGACGGAAGGTTATTTGTATACCAAAGAAATGGAAATGGCCTAACCTTGCGTAATATAATAACTACAGATTTTAAATTATGGGGTATTACATTTATTGGAAATGACCTTTATGCAGTTGTAGACGCAGACAATGAGCTAGCAGTTTATACAAACTTCCTTTCAAACTCTTCGAATGCTACAATGTCAGCAACAAAAAGAATTGAAATAGAAGGGATTGTTCGTACTCACGGACTTGATTATAATTCTCAAACAGATACAATGGTTATGACAGATATTGGAGATGCTGCAAACACTCAGTCTGACGGTGGTTTTCATATGATTTCCAATTTCAAAAGTAAGTTTGATAAAACATCAGCCGGCGGAAAACTGAGTCTATCGGAGCAAGTTAGGGTTAGTGGGTCAATGACTAATATGGGAAACCCTGTTGATGTTGCATATGATGGAGAATCAAAAACCGTATACATTGCAGAAGCTGGAAATGGCAAAATATTAGCTTTTTCTAACATTGGAACATCTGGTGGAAATATGACGCCAACATTGTCAAATAATATGGCAGCAGCATCTGCTGTATATTTATACAAGAAGTAAGAATTATCGAGTGTGTTTTGAAAAAGAAATCCCCAAAATCAAACGATTTTGGGGATTTCTTTTTTATTAGCTTTCTAGTTAAATCCAGCAGCTAATTGAAACCCTTATCTACTTTTCAATTTACTGTTTATAAGACTTTCGCTTAGTTTTACGAGTTGTACAAATTCACTTCTTTGTCCTTCTAAATCTGAAGATTTCGCGTTTTGTCCCCATGAGATTACATCTTTTAGTTCAATCTCACCTTTAAATTCACTGTCTTTTAATAGCATTCCAAAACCAGCAACGGCAGATGCAAACCTGAAATCAGCATCCGTTGAGTCCCAAGTTTGTAGGTGGTAAGGCACGGCAATTTCCTTTTTTACACTTGATTCGGACTTTGGTGCCTTGTATCTGACTTTCAAAGTCATGAAGTCATCGGATACAATCGTTTGCTTTTGGTATTTAAGGTCATCCACTTTAGAAAGATACTTGCTTTCAACTCCTGAAGGAACAATTTCATATAAGGCTGTCATGCTATGCCCAGCACCCAATTCGCCTGCATCTTTCTTGTCATTATCAAAGTCTTCAGCAGCTAAAATTCTGTTTTCGTAACCAATTAGTCTATATGCTTTCACATACTTGGGGTTAAACTCAATTTGAATTTTTACATCCTTGGCAACAGTATGTAGTGTTCCACCAAACTCAGAAATAAAAACTTTTCTAGCTTCCTGAAGGTTGTCAATATATGCGTAATTGCCATTTCCCTTATCCGCTAAGGTTTCCATTTTATTGTCTTTGTAGTTGCCCATTCCAAACCCAAGAACGCTTAAGAATATTCCAGATTCTCGTTTTTTTTCAATCATTCTCTCTAACTCTCCTACACCAGACAAGCCAACATTAAAATCACCGTCAGTCGCTAAAATCACTCGATTATTACCGTTTTTAATAAAGTGCTCTTTTGCTTCTGCGTATGCAAGTTCAATTCCAGCTGCACCTGCAGTGCTCCCGCCGGCCATTAGACCATCTAAAGCCCCAATGATAATCTCTTTATTCCCTCCAGAGGTTGACTTTAAAGCCACTCTGGTATTTCCTGCATACGTAACAATAGCGACTCTATCCTTCGGTCTTAGTTGTGAAACTAATAGTTTATAACCCTTAACCAAAAGTCCAAGTTTGTTGTCGCTTCCCATACTACCTGAGACATCAATTAAAAAAACGAGGTTGCTGGCAGGCAAGTCCTTTGTATCTATTTTCTCTGTTTGTAAAGCAACACGTAATAACTGCAAGTCTGCGTTGAAAGGAGAATTTGACAAGTCTGTTTTGAAAGCCAAAACTTCATTACCTTTAGGTTCTGGGTAATTGTAATCGAAGTAATTGAGCATTTCCTCTATTCTTACAGCATCTTGAGGAGGAGTGCTGCCATTATTTAGGAATCTACGAATATTGGAATAACTCGCACGGTCTACATCGGCAGAAAAAGTGGTGAGAGCCTGGTTGCTAGTTCTAATAAAGCCAGTTTCTTTTAAATTGGCATATTCTTCACGCTCTTCTCTAGGCATTGGGCTTGAGCCATATATCATTGGAGCCATTTCGTATTCGGCACGACGAATGCTTTGAGAAGCCCTCTGTTTGAAAATACTACCTACTGGTTTCTCTTTTGCATAACCAACAACGACTTCGTCAAGAGAATTTGAGCTTTGTGAAAGTTTGATAATTAGCTTTTCTTGTGCTTTTAACTCTTGAGTTTCATATCCGACAAATTGGACGATAAGCTTAGTTTCCTTTGTGGAATCCATTTTGATTTCGAAAAACCCTTTGGCATCACTTATTACACCATTGTTTGTTCCCTTTTGAACTATACTAGCTCCCGGAATACCAAGCTTATCTGAAGCGTCAAGCACTTGGCCTTGAACAATAATGGGTGAACTTTGAGAGTGGCAGCCCATGGCCGCAACGAGAAGAATAAATACGAGTATCTTTTGCATGATTATTTGTGTTTTGTTTCATGCTAGATGCAGGCTTAATGACTATTCCATAAAAGTTTTTAGTTTTTTTTATACCTCAAGTTCGAAAAGGCCAAAGTTGAATACGGTATATTTAATTATTACCTCTTATGATTGGGATAAATTTTAAATAATGAAAACACGGAATATTGGAAAAAAAACTATTCGGAATGTGATTCGAGTAGACTTTTTATTGGCTTTTATTACTGGAATTGTAGGTGTTTTGTTTCATAAACCTTTGGTAAATATTCTTGGTCTTTCAGCTCAATTTATTGTTGTAGTTTCAGTGTTTCATTTGCTTTACTCTTGCTATTCTGGTTTTTTGTTTTTTCAAAAAGTAATCAACAAGCGGCAGATAAGATTACTCATTTTTGCCAATTTGTTTTGGACCATTGTCAGCATCGTTCTTTTGATAATATATTGGAATTCGGCATTTGTATTAGGAAAAGCATTGTTAATAATACAAGTTTTAGTCCTCGGAGTATTATCATATTTTGAAGAAAAACAGCTTAGTGTTTCCCTACTGTGTGAAGATTAAACTTAACTTCGATTGTCTTTTGTAAAATAAATCATTTGTTGTTCAGAATAACCAAAAATACAACCCAAAGCGAAGAAGCCTCTCTTGAACTATATCGCAAGAAAGGAAGCTTAAAAGTGTTGGGGGATTTATATGCTCCTTATATGGAAATGGTTTTTGGCATTTGTTTGGGGTATCTCAAAGATCGAGGAAAGTCTGAAGATGCTGTGATGAGAATTTTTGAAAAGTTAATTATCGACTTAAGAAAACACGAAGTTGGCAATCTAAAAAGTTGGTTACACTCTGTAGCCCGTAATTTCTGTTTGATGGAATTGCGTAAAACTCAAAAGGAATTTATAATTGATCACGAAGTTTTTCAAGTTCCCATTATGGATTTTGATAATGAAGTGCATCAAGAGAGTGAACTTCAGGCATTAGAGAATTGTACCGAAGCGTTAAAAAAAGAACAAAAAGAAGTGATTAACTTGTTTTACAAGGAGCAAAAAAGCTACGCTGAAATTTGTGAAGTCATAAACTTAGAAATGAAGAAAGTAAAGAGCTTGCTTCAAAATGCCCGCCGAATGTTGAAAATATGTATTGAAAAAAGTGTCTAAAAATAATTTACATATCACCGAAGAAACAATTCAAGCGTACTTGGAAGGGCGGTTGAATACTCGGGATTCCAACCACCTTGAGCGTATGGCTCTTTCAGACCAATATTTAAGCGACCGATTGGCTGGAGTTGAAGTTCAAAAGGATCTAGGTATTGATAAAGGAGCCGTGAACTCATCATTGTTGGCTAAATTAAATGAACGCACACAAGGAAAGAAGAAAACAGGTATTTGGCTTAGGACAATTGGTATTGCAGCAACCTTATTTATAGTGGGAGGTTTTTCTTTCTTACTTTGGAAAAATTTGTCTCCTCAAGAAGACTTGGCAATCCTTAAAGAAGCTGATAATCAACAGGAAACAGTAAATGCTGTACCTAAAGAAAGTAACTTAGAATATCAACAAGGTGAAGCCCCGGTTGTAGAAGAAAATAACAAAAAACTGGAGAAAATTATCTCAAAGAATGAAGTTAATGAACCTAATATTCAAGATTATGGCATTGTTGAAAAGTCGAATAAAGTAATTAGCTTAGATGAAGAGCAAGAGTTTGCAGAATTAAAAAGTCCTCCTAAAACAGAGAGAGTTAGGTCCGCTCATGCTCCCGTTGCTAAGTCTAAGTCTGCAGCAATGGCTGATGTGCAAAGTAGAGTTCATAATATTACTAAAGGAAAAGTAGAAGATGAGTTTGGTGATGCACTTCCTGGTGTAAGCGTAACAAACGTAACAATGGCTATTTCTAAATCAACTGATATAAATGGGGAATTTGAAATTCCAAGTGCTTCTGATTTAGACAAGTTGAGCTTAGAATATATTGGCTTTGAAGGTAAAACGATTGAGGTGGGTTCACTATCAAAAGGCCCTGTCGTTCTTATTCCTGATAATCAAGTACTAAGCGAAGTTGTTATTCCTAAGGAGATTAAAGATCAAGCAGCTCAACCGAAAGAAGGCTGGAAAGTGCTGAACGAAGCAAGAAGGATTGATAGCGAAATCCAAGGACGGGTAAATGTTTCATTTGACATTAGTCCGAACGGAAGCATGGAAAACATTAAAATCACCAAAAGCTTAAACGCAAAAAGTGATGCGGAAGCTTTGGAAGTACTCAGCAGGTTTAATAGTTGGACACCACAAATTGCTGATGGAAAACCCGTCAAAACTTCTCGAAAGCTTAGTTTTAAGTTTTTGAAAAAGAAAGAAAACTAAACTTACTCTATAAAAAGAGAGGGCAAAAACAGCGACAAACTTGGTAACAAAGTTACGAGTGAAAGGACTACTAAGCTTACAAAAAGAAATGGAAGGCTTGCCTTACTCACTTTCATGAGTGGTACTTTTCCAATACTCGATGCCACGAATAAACAAACACCTACTGGTGGAGTCGTAAGTCCAATAATCAAATTAAGTACAGCGATTACTGAAAAATGTATGGGGTCTACCCCAACTGATACAGCCACTTTAAGTAATATTGGAAATAGGATGAGTAAGGCAGCAACTGTTTCCATAAAGGTGCCCACAAAAATCAACAATATGTTTATGAGCAAAAGAACCATATACTTATTGGTAGTTAAGCCCAAAATCTCAATTGAAATGACCTGAGGGAGCCTTTCTGTAATTAATATCCAGCCAAATAGGTTGGCGAAACCTACCAGCACCATTAGTGAAGCGGAGGTTTGCATGGAGTCCAAAATCACCACTTGAAGTTTCTTGAAATTGATCTTTTTATAAACAAAACGACCAATTATATACGCATACACAACAGCAATAATTGACGCTTCAGTGGGAGTAAATAACCCACCAATGATTCCGTAAAGAATTATAACAGTCATCAAAAGTGCCCAAAAAGTATCTTTGAAACTTTTGAAAACCTCAACTATTGTACTTCTTTTTGCTTTAGGGTAATTACGCTTTTTTGAGATATAGAAGGCCATTAGCATAAAGCCGAAACCGAGCAAAAACCCAGGAACAGCACCAGCCAAAAACAATTTTCCAATAGAAAGTCCACTAAGTGTTGCGGCTATAATCATAGGAACGCTAGGTGGAATAATTGGGCCTACTGTAGAAGATGCAGCTGTAACAGCACAAGAAAACTCTTCGTCGTACCCTTCTTTATTCATTGCAGGAATCATTACTGACCCAATACTCGCCGTATCAGACACCGCTGTACCAGAAATTCCTGCAAAAATCATTGAGGCTCCGATATTTGCCAAAGAAAGCCCTCCGCGAATATGTCCTAATAAATGGTTGCAAAAATCTACAATCTTAGCAGTGAGTCCACCTTGATTCATGAGGTTTCCTGCTAGAATGAATCCTGGTACACTGAGCAATACGAAAACATCAATTCCCGAATACATTTTCATGGGAACGATAATAAGTGGAACCCCTTTCCCTACAATATATACCAGACAAGATAGACCAAGGGCAAAAGCAATAGGAAAACGAAAAAGTATGGCCAATATAAAAACCGCAAAAACGACTATCAATATCATTTTAGATCTTTAAAAATTTTCAAAATATCGATAATAGCAAAGAAGCAGATAGAAGCAGCCATGATAAACATACTAAAGAATGCAATGGACATGCTAATCTTCATGCTTGGAGATTTTTCGGGAATGCCTAATTGAACAAACTTGAAAGAGGCATAGCTCATAAGGGTGAACAACAAAACAATTCCTACGTAAATAAGAACCATCAGAACTTTTTGGCTTCGAAGATTCATATTATCATAAAATAACTCTAGGTAGACGTAATAATTGTTTTTTAAGGCTAATCCAGCCGCAAAAGACATTGTGTAAATAAAGAAAAGCCGGGAGGCTTCTTCTGTCCATGCTGGAGTATTGTCCATGAAAAAGCGGGCATAAATCTGTAGCAATACACTTGCAACTAAAAGATAAGTGCTGATGATTGTACCGTATTTCAAGAAACGTGTCATTTCTTTTGGCTTAATTTAATTTCCCTGTAAACTTCTTTCATTTCTGAAGTCAGGCTTTCATAAATCCCTTTCTCACATTTTGCTGCGAAAAGTGACTTATCGACTTCTATAATTTCCATTCCATTTGACCTAAGCACATCTTTAATTTTAGCTTCATTTTTTAAGAAAAGGTCATGTTCATAAACTTGCATGTCTATGGCTGCATCCAAAACTAATTTTTGTAGATCAGCGGGTAGTCGTTGAAATTGTTTTTCCCCAATTACGGGATAACTCCAACTCATCACGTGTTCGGTAAGCGTTACATATTTTTGTACTTCTTGTAGACCTGCATTCAAAATCATATCGAATGAGTTCTCTTGTGCATCAATAGTCCCTTGTTGCAAAGCTGTGAAAATCTCTGAATATGCCATTGGAGTTGGTTTTGCTCCCATTGCAGCCCATGCGGTTACAAATGACGGCACATTGGGAACGCGTACAATGAGTCCCTTTAGATCTTCAGGAGTATGAATGGGTTTATTCGAAGTGAGATGCCTTGGCCCACGCAAAAAGTAAGTTAATGGACGTAACTGAGTTTCGTCGATCATTGCTTGCTCAATTCTTTTACCTACAGGTCCAGTAATGAGCTGTTTGAGCTCTTCGTCACTGTTGATCAAATATGGCAATTCACAAAAAGTCGCGATATCAGACCAATTGCTTAATAAAGATCCAGTTAGGGTCATGTCAATCACATTTGCTTGAATTAACCGAATGGACTCTATTTCCTTTGCTAATTGCTCCGAGTGGTATACTTCGAGCTTCATTCTACCATTGGAGCGGTCTTCGATTAATTCACCAAAATGTTCAAAGGCTTTGGACCAAATATGATCTTCATTTACAAATAAGCTTGCCCTTAGTAGAAAGTCAGGTTCTTTTGGGGCTTTGCAGCCTAAAAAGAGGATAAATGCCAGTAAAAGAAAGCGTTTAGACTTCATACGATATACTAATATAGTTTTTTCGTAGATGCTAAAACAAACTATTACATAGATTTTAAATTATTAAGTATATGGCTTAATCGTTTCAATCGTCCCATCTTCTAAATGAACAAGTTTTGCCATTTTTACACTTCGCAAGTGTGTTACTCCTTTTGATAAGCTGGAGTCATGGTAAAATAAATACCAATCTTTTTCGACTTTACAAATAGAATGATGTGAAGTCCAACCAACTACGGGTTCCAAAATTAGTCCTTGATAGGTAAATGGCCCATATGGATTGTCTCCTGTGGCATAGCAAATGAAATGAGTATCTCCCGTAGAGTATGAGAAGTAGTATTTCCCATTATGCTTGTGCATCCATGCAGCTTCAAAAAATCTCCTGTCAGCATCACCATTCAAAAGCGGTTTTCCTTCTTCATCCAAAATAACAAGGTCTTTTGCTTTATGCTCAAACTGTAATAAGTCATCCGTCATTTTTGCCACTTTGGGGCATAGTGCGGGTTCACTATCTTCAGGTAAGTGAGCTAGTGGGCCTTCTCCTTCCGACTTAAAAACACCCTCTCTCCACCTTTGTAATTGACCACCCCATATTCCACCAAAGTACATGTAGTAGGCCCCGTCATCGTCTTTGAAAACAGCCGGGTCAATTGAAAAGCTGTCTTTTATTGGTTCTGGTTGTGGTACGAAAGGACCAACCGGAGAATCACTGATAGCGACACCAATTTTAAAAATACCATCATAACCCTTAGCTGGAAAAAAAAGATAATATTTTCCATCCTTTTCGTTTGCGTCTGGTGCCCACATTTGCTTTTCTGCCCACGGGACATCACTCACGTGTAAAGCAACTCCATGGTCGTGAGCCGCACTATCGATTGAATCGAGTGAGATAACATGGTAGTCCTCCATTGCAAAGTGACTTCCGAGGTCATCAAATGGGATATTGGCTTCTACATCATGTGATGGATATATGTAAATCTTTCCATCAAAATAATGTGCAGATGGGTCTGCTGTATAAATATGTTTTACAAGTGGCTGTGAAACCGCTCGTTTATTTAGTTCATCAAAATCTAAATGGTCAATATTAACCTCGGGCATGAAAACAGTTTTTTATTATTATAAAAATGAGTTTGATTGGTTTTAGGCCAATCTTCTTTCTTTTAATTCGGCTTCTAACTTGAGCTCCATGCTTTTATTAATTTTATAAAAAAACAAGAGTCCAACTGCTATTAAAAAAGGAATGGCTGGGAATATGCTTACAAGAAGTTTTATACCGTTTATCGTTTCAGCAGATTGGGCAACTTCAGAGCTTGGCTGATAGTTAAATATTCCAAGAATCATTGTTAAAAGAGAACTTCCAATACTGAGGCCTCCCTTCAAACCAACCATCATTGCTGAGAATATGATAGCAGTTGCTCTTCTATTGTTTTTCCATTCGGAATAATCTGCAACATCGGCAATCATTGTCCATAAAATAGGGGTGCTTATTCCATAGAAAAACATGTGCAGGATTTGTGATCCAAATATCAGCCCAATTGATTGTGGTGGATAAAAGTAGAATACAATAATGAATAGTGTAGATATAAAAAGGGATGCTCCAAATACGTTTCTTTTTCCGTATTTGTCAGCGAGATTTTTGGAAAGCATTATACCAATAAGACCTATTAAAATACCACCTCCATTGAATACCCCTAATCCCATTGAAATGTCATTTTCAAAAGCAGGCAAGAATGCTTTCATTGGTTCCAGAAAGCTGGTTAGTTGCTCCTTGTCGACATAATTTTCGAAGTAATAGACATAAGAGCCACCCTTCATTGCGAGTGTTACAAACACCAGTGTTGTAATCACCAACATGATAATCCAAGGAACATTCTTGAACAGATCGCTCAAATCTTCTTTCAAGGTAGACTTCTGTTCTGGCTTAGGAATTACACGCTCTTTAGTCGTAAAGAAAGTAATCAAAAGCAAAATGGTGCCTACAATGGCCAAAATGGTCATGACTTTTTCAATACCTAAAGCTTTATCTCCATTTCCAGCTTTTATGATCAGGTTGTACATAAAAACTTGAACAAAAAATTGCGAAAACATTACAGCAACAAAACGATAAGCCGACATGCTATTTCGTTCAGCCATATCACCCGTTATTACACCACTCAATGCAGAGTAGGGCAGGTTGTTTGCGGCATAAAGCAATAGTAGCAGACTATACGTGATCACTGCGTAAAAGACTTTTCCTTGATACGAAAAGTCTGGGGTGCTAAATGCGAGTAAGGCCGCTATTCCAAGTGGAAGGGCTGTCCATAAAATCCAAGGCCTAAACTTACCCCAGCGGGTGCTTGTTCTATCCGCTATTGCACCCATTACAGGATTAAAAACAAATGCAGCGAACAACCCGACAAAGAGTGTTACCAAAGTAGCATCTTCTGGCTTTAAGCCGTAAATGTCCGTATAAAAGTAAGCGAGATAGGTTACCAAGGTTTGAAAAACCAAATTGGCAGCTAAGTCTCCTAGGCTATATCCAACCTTCTCAAGAACAGACAACTTATGTGATACTACTTTCATTTTGTTTCGATTAAAAGTTTACTGAGCTTTTTTTAAATTCATGACAGCGTCGTACGCTTTTTTAGGAGCATAGTTTCTATCAAATAGTAATGGGTAGTTAGTCCTATCTTTAATTGGCCAATTATTTAACCAAGAGTGTCCGTCGTTTACACCCCAAAATGTAACTCTACTTATTTTGTCTTTATGCTTTAAAAACAACTTAAACAGACTTTCGTAGCTGTCTGCTAGTTTTTGACTAGCGTCTTCGGGTAAGCCATCAGTATATGGATTCATAAATGGGCTGCCTTCGAAGTTTTGGTTTACGTCTGCTCCTTTGAGGTCCCAAGGGTTGGGTAGCACCGTAAGGTCCAACTCTGTAAACATCACCTTTAATCCTAAGTCATGATATGCCAAAATACTTTTTTCAATCTCATTTAATGGTAAGCCATTGATACTCCAGTGACCTTGAATACCTACTCCATCAATTCGAACCCCGGCCGCTTTTAGCATTTTAACTAACTCTATGGTTCCTGCTCTTTTTTGAGGCTGTTCATTATTATAATCGTTGTAATATAATTCAGATGATGGCGAAGCCTCTTGGGCTAGCTTGAAAGCATCAACTAAGTATTGCTCTCCAAGCTTTTCAAAAAAGATGGAGTTTCTATAAGTCCCGTCTTCATTAAGTGCTTCATTAACAACATCCCACCCCATTACTTTTCCTTCATATCGACCAGCTACTGTAGAAATGTGATTTTTCATAAATAGTCGTAGTGAATCTGGGCTTATCGATTCTTTAATAAAAGGAGAAAGTTGGCTGTGCCATACGAGTGTATGACCAACTATAGGTATCCCATTTTTTTCACCTAGTGCTATCACTTTGTCCGACATCGTAAAGTTATACTCATCCCAACCTGAATGAATCACTTCACTTTTCATTACATTTTCTGGCGTAATCACTGCAAATTGATCTGCAATCAATTTGTTTGCTAATGGGTTTGTCTCGTTTAAATGATCGTTACCCACAGCAGTTCCTACTAAGAAGTCATTTTTAAATTCGGACTTTAGAGATGGGGTTTCTTTTTCTACTTGTTGACATCCTGAAAGTGCAAGGATGGTGACGCCTATTAGTGATATTCTAAGCATAATTTTTCGGTTCAATTTGATACTTATGGTAAATAGTACCACAAGATAATGTTAAATTCTCTATTTCTAAGAATTTTTTGTAGTTTAAGTTGTTTAATTGATAAGTCAGTTTCAAAAAAGTACTTAAATTTAAAGATTGGTAAGAGGGGCACATTAACAATAAATTAGTTTTGAGTTTATCAAGTAAAAGTATTGAGGCACTTTCTATAGATTGTGTCATATTTGGTTTTAAAGGAGCAGAACTATCGGTTCTGTTAGTTAATCATGGCACTGGACCTACTCGTGGACAATGGGCTCTGCCAGGAAGCTGGATAAACTACAAAGAGAGTTTGGAATCTGCCGCAAACAGGATACTTTCTTCTCAAACATCTGTTAGCAATATTTACCTAGACCAATTTAGGACTTATGGAGATGTTGACCGTTTTCCTGAAAGGAGAGTAATTACAGTCGCATACTATGCTTTGGTTAATAGCGATAATTTTGAATTAAAGCCGGGTGCATCCATGTCCAAAGCTCAATGGTTTAAGATTTCGGAAATGCCTAAGATGCCTTTTGATCATCAATTTATTTGGAGGGATTGCTTCCAATTTCTAAAACATAAAGTATTACACGAACCTATAGGGTTTAACTTATTACCCACAAAATTCACATTACTTCAGCTTCTTTCTCTGTATGAGGCGATTCTGGAAACAAAGCTTGATAAGTCAAATTTTAGAAAGAAATTTCTAAAGATGGATTTATTAATTGATACAAAAGAAGTTCAAAAACAAGTTTCTCATAGGGCTGCAAAGCTATACCGGTTTGATGAAGGAAATTATAATCGCTTGTTAGAAAAAGGCTTTAATTTTGAAGTATAGTTAACTATTTTAACGGTTAGCATTCGCTACTTTCTTCTTTTACAAAAACATAAATAAGAGTTCATTCAGGCTTCTCAGCAATTAAGTGAAGTCCTTCTTAATACTACAGTTTGTACCATTCTTTTTAATTCTTGAACTGGTTCAATATAGCTACTCAAGTGTCAAAAATCCGAAACAATTTGCTTGAACGGAATAAATTAATTTTTCATAAACATTCTTCCGAACAAGGTGTTGGACGTTCTGTAATCAATTCATTAACAGATAAATAATTACAATTATGAAAAAGATTTTTGCATTATTACTGATGGGAGCAATGAGTTTCAACACTGCATTTGCCAATGAAGATAAACCAGTAAAAGGAGTAGAGCCGACAATAGTGGGTGTAGCTGCTGGAAATGAAAATTTTACTACCCTTGTTGCCGCAGTTAAGGCTGCAGATTTGGTGGCAACTTTGAATAGTGCAGGACCATTTACTGTTTTTGCCCCTGTAAATGCTGCTTTCGAAAAATTACCCGAAGGTACTGTTGCTAGTTTATTGAAACCTGAGAGCAAAGCTACTTTGACGGCAGTTTTGACTTATCATGTTGTAGCTGGTAAATTCTTGGCGGGAGATGTACTTGCTGCTATTAAGGAAAATAACGGAAGTTTCACAATTGCAACAGTGCAAGGTGGTGTATTAACTGCAAGTTTAAAAGATGGTAAGGTGGTTCTAACCGATGAAAAGGGTGGAATGTCTACAGTGGTATTGACTGATGTAGCAGCGTCAAACGGCGTTATACATGCGATCGACACAGTAGTAATGCCTAAATAAAATCGAGGGTTTATTAAACAGAAAGGACTGCTTCTTTATAGGGCAGTTCTTTTTAGTTTAGATGGTGGTTGCGGTTTTACTTTAAAAACTTCGGTGATCTTCTGTGTTTAGTTCCTTGTTCGTATGCATAAGCAATTTCAATTAGTTTGGCTTCGCTCCAAGCTTTTCCAAAGAAAGAGATATTAACGGGAAGCTCTCCTATGAACCCCATAGGTACGGTGACATTTGGATAGCCAGCTATAGCAGCGGGAGAGGAGCTGCCCAAGCCAAATGTGTCTCCGTTTTTCCAGTCGGTCTTCCAGGCAGGGCCACCAGTAGGAGCAATAATCCCATCTAGTTTATATTCATTCATGAGTTTATCAATTCCTTCTTCTCGCATGGATTTATGCATGTATAATTTGGCATCCAAATAGGCCTTATCTTGTAAAGAACCCTTGGAAATTGCCATTTCTATTAGTTTTTGGTCAAAAATCCCAGTTTCAATACTGTCGTTTTGATTGAAATTAAATAGGTCTTCAATACTTCTCACGTTAATATTTGGACTTAGGCCAGCAAAATAATTATTTAGACCATCTTTAAACTCATAAAGAAGTACTTCAAACGAGTTTTTCCCAGTTTCTTTTTTCCCTATTTGATCTATTTCGACAAACTCAACCCCTTGGCTTTTCATGTAATCCACGGCTTTATAAAAAAGACTATCAACTGCGGCCATTTTGTCAAGTGGCTGCTTGTAAATGCCCAATTTCTTTCCCTTTAGTCCGTCCGTTTTTAAAGCTGTCAAATAATCTACTGGGTATTTTCCTTCTGCATCATTTGTAAGTGAATCTCTGGCATCTTTGCCAGTCATAATGCCAAGTGCGATAGCGGCATCTCGTACATTTCGAGCCATTGGGCCAGGAGTGTCTTGTGTAAATGAAATAGGAATTATTCCTGATCTGCTTAACAAACCTACTGTTGGTTTTATGCCGACAACACCATTTGCATTGGAAGGACACACGATGGAGCCATTGGTTTCTGTTCCTATTGCAAGTAGGCAGAAATCAGAAGAAACAGCAACTCCCGAGCCAGCACTTGACCCACAAGGGTTACAATCTAATTTATAGGGATTGTTGGTTTGTCCACCTATTCCGCTCCAGCCACTAGAGGAAACATCTGACCGGAAGTTAGCCCATTCACTTAGGTTAGCTTTACCTAAGATAATAGCCCCTGCATTTCTTAGTTTCTCAACGATAAAGGCATCCTTTTCGGCAATTGAATTCATCAATGCCCTAGATCCGGCAGTGGTTGCCATTTTATCATGAGTGTCAATATTATCTTTTAGAATAACTGGAATGCCGTGAAGTGGTCCTCTATATTTTCCTTCGGCAATTTCTTTGTCTAGGTTCGCTGCAATCTCTAATGCGTCGGGATTTACAACAATCATTGCATTAACATGAGGCTCTAAGGAGTCTATTCTTGCTAAATATAGATTGGTTAGTTCAGTTACAGTAAGCTCTTCATTTTGAAGCCTCTGACTGACATTCTCTATTGTCGCTTCTTCAAAGTTATAAGAATTAGGCTCAAATGGCTTTTTGGTAGTACACGATCCTATGAATAGTAGGAGGGATAGAAGGCAAATGTTTTTCATCTCACTATTGGGTTAAGTTCGAAATTAAACGCTTTTAACTTCAAATAGTGAAAAGCATTAAATTATTTCAAAAGCACAAGATCATCTCCTTTTATAATAGGCACAATATCAAACCTATCAAATTCAAGGCAAAAGGGAATATCTTCTCCCGAACTAAGGTTTTTGAGCCTTCGTAAATGAGATGCGTTTTCTAGAAATCCTAACATATCATCTTGAGAAGCTTGAAACGCTGTTACGGCAAGTAGAGTGCTGTCTTCTGTGGATTCGTAGCCTTCTGCTTTAAGTCTTTGTGCCAAAGCTCCGGCAAACAATGTGTCTTCAAGATTTGGACGACCTTTCCATCCTGCACATATTACCAAAACATCAAATGGTTGAGAAAGTAAGTATTTCTCAATGGCAGAAATGTTTAGGAACGATGCTGCAAGTATTTGAACCGCCGTCGGTTTTGCCCTTGTGATAGACAAAGTCCCATTGGTAGTCGTCATGGCGATCCTCTTGCCTTTATATTCTTCTTTCATGTAAGAGAAAGGAGAATTGTCCAAGTCGAAGCCTTCAATCATTTGGGCGTGTCGTTCTCCACCAGCCAAATAACCTTGTGCTTGTAAAGCTTGACACTCCTCTACTGTCAATACTGGTGTTATACTGGCGACCCCACTCGCCAATCCAGAAACCATACAGGAAGTTGCCCTGAAAATATCAGCCACAACTACAATAGCGTTGCTTAAATCGTGCTGTTCAATTAAATCTGGAGTAAGGCAAACGTCTATTTTTTTCAATTTTAAAGTTTATTTTTGGTCGATACTTCTTTTACTGAGATCACGAGAAGTGTGATGGATCATTAATATCTCGATTTGATTTTCTGTCTTAATTCGGTAAATGAGTCTATATTTTGGAAAAATAATTTCGCGAATATGTTCTATTTCGAACTCAGGAACTACCCGTCCGAGTAAAGGATGTTCTGCTAGAATTTTTGCTTTGTTAAAAATGATGATTACTTCTTTTTTTTGTAGCCTTCAATGAGGTTTGACTCAAGTACTCGCCAATTTCATTCAAGTCATGAATTGCAGATTTATTCCACCTTATTTGAGCCATTTGGAAAGTTGCTTTTCTGCTTCTTTGTAGGTGACGGTTTCATTGCGATCAGCCTCCTGAATTCGCTCTTCAAGCTTTGAGATAAAAAGAAGTTTTTCAATTGCCTCCTCTATTGTCATTTCATCGGGCAACTTGTCAATATGTTCATGAAGTCTTTCTTTCGTTATCATAATCCACTGATTATTGGTATAAAATTATTTCTAAATTAAATATATTACTTCTTTTCTTTAGAAATACGGTTTTCAAAAGAATCATTAAACGCCAGGTTTCACAAAAGGAGCTTTGATAACCTTTGCTTTCAGTAACTTCTCTCTAATCTTAATATAAACTTCAGAGTCTACTTTAGCATATGCTTTTGGCACATAACCCATTGCAATTCCTTGATTCAAAAGTGGTGATTGTGTCCCAGAGGTTATTTCCCCAATAGTGTTTCCTTCTGCATCACAAATTTCGTAGTGCGAGCGAGGAATTCCACGGTCTTCCATCAAGATACATACCATTTTATTAGTAAGCCCTGCTTCTTTCTCGGCTTTAAGTGCCTTGCTGTTTGTGAATTCTTTGGTGAATTTGGTAACCCAGTTTAGTCCAGCTTCTAATGGGGAAGTGGTGTCTGTAATGTCGTTTCCGTATAAGCAATATCCCATTTCTAACCTCAATGTATCCCTTGCTCCAAGACCAATTGGTTCAATCTTAAATTCTGCACCAGCCTCAAAGATTTTATTCCAAACCTCTTCTGCATTTTCCTTTGGTACATAAACCTCAAAACCACCTGCTCCTGTATATCCCGTTGCGGATAAAAAGACATTTGGTACACCCGCAAACGTACCTTTCGTGAAGGTGTAGTATTCTACGTGATCAAGTGGAATGTGAGTTAGTTTTTGAAGCGTGGGAATTGCATTGGGCCCCTGAACAGCAAAAAGGCATAAATCATCGGACCAATTAACCATTTCAACACCTTCAGTATTGTATTTCTGGATGTGATTCCAATCTTTTTCAATATTGGAGGCATTTACTACGAGCATGTATTCGTCCTCATCGATACGATAAACTAATAAATCATCTACAACTCCTCCAGTTTCATTTGGCAAATAGCTGTATTGTACTTTTCCATTGTAAAGCACACTTGCATCATTTGCACTTACTCGCTGAATAAGATCTAGTGCTTTTGGTCCCTTGAGATAAAACTCTCCCATATGACTAACATCAAAAACGCCAACATTTTCACGCACACAGATGTGCTCTCCCTTGTCGGAAGTGTATCGAACTGGCATATTGAAGCCTGCAAAAGGCACCATTTTACCACCAAGCTTTTCATGTAAATCGTTTAAGGGAATTTGTTTGATGTCAGACATTGATAAAGGGTTTTATTTCGAATGCAAGTTAAGGAATTCTATCATTTATTGAGTAATAGTATAAGGGAACAAGTTCTTTCTTGATCAATAATTTTGGCTATTTAAATAATATTTTAGGCGAGTCTAAACGTATTCTGAAAAATATTGTTTTAATTGTAGAGAAAACGCAATAATTGTGCAGTAGAAATGAGTAATTACAATCCAGTTTGGGCCCTAGCTATTTTTTCAGGCTTATCTGTTTTATTATATTTTATTTTTAGACCTGGAAACGGTTGGTTTTGGCTTGTTAAATCTGGCTCGCAGTTTAGCCAAAAGGTTTTGATTGAGGACATTCTAAAGTTTTTATATCACAGCGAAAATGAAAACAGACCAGTCAACATAAATGATATCTCTCGTACAATTAAGGACCCTGACAAAGATATTGTAGAGTCGTTAAAGGAAATGGCAACTATTGACCTAATAAGTCTTTCAGGAAATCATGTGAAACTGACCAAATCGGGGAGTGATTATGCTTTGAGAATGGTTCGTGCCCATAGGTTGTGGGAGAAGTTTCTTGCAGAAAAAACTGGATATGCAGAAGCTGACTGGCACCATATTGCAGAAAAAAAGGAACACGAATTGTCCCACGATGAAACAGAAAAGCTAGCAGAAAGGCTTGGATTTCCTCAGTTTGACCCCCATGGTGACCCCATTCCTACCACGACAGGAAAGGTAGCTCCTATGCCAGGTAAAACACTTTCGGACTTAGAAGTTGGCACAATTGGGCGTATTGTTCATATCAAGGATAAGCCAGATGTTGTATATCGCCAGATTTTAGCCGAGAATATTCACATAGGCTCACATATCAGAATTGTAGAAAAGGATACAGAAAGAATTGTTTTCCACTCAGAAGGAGAAGCATTTATTCTTGCTCCTATTGTTGCCAGTAACATTACTGTCAATGTATTAAAAAAGGAAATTTATTTTGAAGAAGATATTGTTAGGCTTAGTTCGCTTGGAACAGATGAAAAAGCAACAATTGTGGGCATATCACGTGAAATACGAGGGGAAGCCAGAAGGCGACTGCTAGACCTTGGTTTTGTAAAAGGTGCCGAAGTCGGGCTTGAATTGGAAAACCCTCTTGGAGACCCAAAAGCGTTTTTGATCAAAGGAACAAACATTGCTTTGAGGAACAATCAAGCGTCAAAAATTTTAATTAAAAAAGCATAATCAAATGGAATTAAAGCCAAATAGTGCTTGCGAAGCCTGCCCCCAGTTTAATGCAAGTGGGCTGAAGAAACTAGGTGTAAATACAACCAGTTTTGATTATGTTGTTGCTTTGGCAGGAAATCCTAATACAGGGAAAAGTACGGTTTTTAATGCTTTAACTGGTTTAAAACAGCATACAGGTAATTGGCCTGGTAAAACGGTAACTCGTGCTGAGGGTGGTTTTGAATATAATGATCAAAAGTTTAAGTTGGTCGACCTTCCAGGTACATATTCTCTACTTTCTACATCAGAAGATGAAGAGGTAGCTCGTAACTTTTTGTTATTTGGGCAACCAACTGTTACTGTTATTGTAGCGGACGCCAGTAGGTTGGAAAGAAACCTAAACCTTGTGCTTCAAGTATTAGAAATAACCGATCGAGCTGTTTTATGTCTGAATTTAATGGACGAAGCAGAAAGAAACGATATAGAAATAGACACAAGGACACTGGCTCGTGACCTCGGAATACCAGTAGTGGCCACAAGTGCACGTTACCAAAGAGGTATCCCCGAGTTAATTCAAACAATAAGCGAGCTAGCAAATGGTACAATAGTTTGCAAGCCTCATAAGATTAAGAGTATTCCAAAAAACATAGAGGATGCGGTACAAAAGCTAAGTACTGATATAAAGAAGGAATACCCTTCAATACCCAATAGCCGCTGGATTGCTCTTAGGCTTTTGGAAGGAGATAGTCATGTCATAGAAATGCTTAGAAATGGAGAGTTTATAAAATGAAAAACGAGAATATTGAAAAGCTTATTTCCCTTTCAAATGACCTCCGATGGCAACTAGGTGATGAGTTTCATGATGACCTTACGGAGGGGATTTATGCCGATGCATCAAGTATCGTTAAAGCCTCAGTGCATAAAAAAGGGGTTGGAGGACAGCTACGGTTTGATGCAAAAATTGATCGAATTATTACTAGTAAAACTTGGGGGTTTCCTTTAATGTTTTTGGTGCTTTCGGTGGTTTTATGGCTAACGATTATAGGAGCAAATTACCCATCAGCAATGTTGGGCAACTTGCTACTGGAACATGTTCATCCTTTTCTAAAAAACCTAGGGGTAACTATTGGCCTACCTGAGTGGCTTAATGGCTTTTTAATAGACGGAGTTTATTTAGCTGTTGCATGGGTCATTGCAGTGATGTTACCTCCAATGGCGATATTCTTCCCATTGTTTACATTATTAGAAGATTTTGGCTACTTACCACGAGTAGCATTTAATCTCGATAACCTTTTCAAAAGAGCCGGAGCTCATGGAAAGCAAGCTTTAACTATGAGTATGGGTTTTGGTTGTAATGCGGCAGGTGTGGTGGCAACTCGAATAATCGATAGCCCAAGAGAGCGATTGATAGCGATTATTACAAATAATTTTTCGCTTTGTAATGGTAGGTGGCCAACTCAAATTTTGATTGCAACTATTTTTATTGGAGCAATTGTACCTCAAGCATTCTCAGGAATTGTGTCACTCGCTGCTGTAATTGGTATCGCTGTATTGGGAATGGGATTTATGTTTTTTACCTCTTGGGCTTTATCAAAAACTGTTTTAAAAGGAGAAGTTTCAACTTTTGCTTTAGAGCTGCCTCCATTCCGTCCTCCAAGATTTTGGAAAACTATTTATACTTCGCTAATCGATCGTACTTTGATAGTTTTGTGGAGAGCAATTGTTTTTGCTGCTCCTGCAGGAGCGGTAATTTGGCTTATCTCCAATGTTAGCATCGGAGATCAATCCATTGCAGTTTGGTCAATTGACTTTATGGAACCCTTTGGCTTTTTGCTTGGTCTAAATGGAGTTATCTTACTGGCTTACATTGTTGCTATTCCAGCCAATGAGATTGTAATTCCAACAATACTTATGCTAACTGTCTTAACAACCGGGTTAGCGGGAGGTTCTGGAGCAGGGGTTATGTTTGAAGCGGACTCAGCAAGTGCAACAGGTGAAATACTGAGGGCTGGAGGTTGGACATTGCTTACTGCAATTAACTTGATGCTTTTTAGTCTTTTGCACAACCCTTGTAGTACCACAATTTATACCATTTATAAAGAAACGAAATCTCTCAAATGGACTGTAGTAGCTTCTATATTACCAGTTATTATGGGTTTTGTGGTAACATTTGTGGTAGCTCAAGTGTGGAGGTTGTTTTAGTTCGATTGTTGAAACCAAAAGAGCTTAGCATTTCCATTCTATCTCCCTAGAATTAGGGATTTTTTAAAGCAGAAGGACGCTCGAAATTTGCAGTTCATATTTTACTTGAACTCTTATGAAAAAAATCCTATTGCTTCTGATACTAAGCACTTGTTTTACTCACCTTTTTGGGCAACTTACTGTGAGTGGAGCATCTCACGGTTCTGTAAACAGTAACTACACCCTAACAACCTCTAGCCCACCGCATTATATTGTAGATGCAGGAACAAATAAATATAGGTACAGCTACCAACAGCAAGACTTTCACCACTTTTTTTATATCGTTAGAATTAATAATAAATGGACGCTACTGACGGATAGCTATTATACAGATTTTGGAGGTGGGGTTTGGTACTATGCACTTAATATAGACCAAAACACGAGTACGGATATTGATCCGCCGTGTACTGGAATTTTTGATTCATACAGTGGGGTCTATCCTAATAGTCAATTAATTGGGGTTGACAATATTATAATGACAGGAGCCACATGTATAGTTCAACCTGTCACCTCTATGGCATCAATAATTAGCCCTTTTGGAATTAGTTTGCCTCAAATGACAACAACACAAATAAATGCACAGGCAAACCCTACTGCCGGCACAGTTGTATGGAATTCAACACTTGCTTGCCTCTATGTATTTAATGGAACAACTTGGGTTTGTAATAATTAAGATATCACTTTACCATCTTCCAACCTTAATGTATGCTGCACACAAGAAGGAATCTCTTCTAGATTGTGAGTTACATAAATAAGGGTTTTGTCAAGTTTAGTGACCAATTCATCCACCAATTCTCTAAAATAGACCATGTGGCTGTAATCCAAGTTTTGGCATGGCTCGTCAAGGACAAGTAGGGGAGGGTTTTTGATCAATGCCCTGGCAAGTAAAACTTGTCTTTGCTCTCCTGTAGAAAGTTCTCCAAGAGGTCTTTCTTTTATTTCTTCCAAATTTAGGAGCTTGAGGTAAGCATTGGTTTTTGCAAGCTCTTCTTCATTCAAGGTTTTTATTAAGCCGATGGTATCAAACAAACCGGAAGCCACTACCTTCCATACCCTTTGGTTTTTTGGAAAAAAGAGATGCAGCTCTGGCGAAACAAAGCCAGTACGCTTCTTTAAGTCCCAAATACTTTCACCAGTACCTCTCTGCTGATCAAATAACACTAAGTCATTTTGATAAGCCTGAGGGTTATCTGCCATGATTAAGCTGAGTAATGTGCTTTTACCTGATCCATTTGGTCCCATAAGAGCCCAGCGTCCACCACGTTTCACCTCCCAGTTAATATTGTCCAAAACACGCTTTTCTCCGTATTTGACCCAGCCATTGGTGACTTTCACAGCTGTAGTAAAGTCATTTAAGTAAGTTTTGTCAATGGATCGAAGCATTGCTTCATCTAGCGATAGTTTATTTGGCTTATATGCTGATAAGGTAAACGGACGTTGATGAATTTGTTTTATTTCTCCTTTATCAAATTCAATGATTTCTTCAACATTGTCTGGAAAGTCACTTGGAGAAGCAACAAGAATAAACTGGGTCTTGATATTACTCAATAGTGACTTGAGAGCTGTTTTGCTTTTGGTATCCAAGCCAGTAAATGGGTTGTCAAGCAACAATATTTCGGGCTCTTCTAATAATGCCATTGCAATTAAGCTTCGGCGAGTTTCACCGTTGGAAAGGGTAGCAACTTTGCGATCTAGCAAATGAGAAATGTTCATTTGTTTTGCAATGTTCTTAACTTTTTCAATTGCATACTTGGGATCTGGTAATTCAACGGACTTTTCATCTATTGTACCAATAGGTTTTACTTGATTTTGTAAAACTTCAAATACCGTAGGCCCTATCTCCGAGTCATAGGCTTGATATCGCTGTTGGTAATATTGATATGCAGCTCCTACGATTCTATGAAATGAATAATCTCTAGCTACCTGCTGTATTTTGGAATAGTGAGGCTTGCTTATTTTCCCCTGAAATGGAAATATTCGTCCCGAAATTGCGTCTAAAAAGGTGCTTTTTCCCGAAGCATTTGCTCCTACAATTCCAATGTTCTTTCCTTTTGGAATAGAAATACTTATGTTTTTAAGGACAATATTTGTCCCCTTTTTGATCTTAACATTTGAGAATTCAATCATTACGTAAATATAGTGGTCTTTGCGGAAGCTTTGGTATTTTTGAATATTGCTCAGAATGCAAAGTCTATGAAAAAAGGAATGACTTCCTAAAGCCTTTCAAAGAAAACATCCGCTGTGCGAAGCTTGTAGCTTCGTACGTGTGTTATGAGGCCGCTGGCCGTTTTCAATATGACTTACTCAGAAGTTAGGCCCAAATCAAGGTATGACCTTTCTTGGATTTTCCTAGTTTTGTTTCCTTGAGATCTTTTCAAATATTGTAGTGCTTTTTCGTCCTCTCAGGGTCTTCGTTTCGAGACCCTGAGATTGTTATAATGCTTTGCAATATTAATTCAACTTTTTTTGTCAACTCCGTGAAGTATTTATTCACTCCTATTTTTATTATGCATTCTAGGAGGTTGTTATTTTAATTTTCAGAGGAACATACATAATTGATAAGGGAATTTTTATATATAATTTAGCATCCTCAGGGTCCCAAAATGGAGACCCTGAGGCGACTGAAATGCAAAGTACATGGAGTTTCCGTCCTCTTAAGTCTCATTTTTGAATTCTTCGTCCTCTCAGGGTCTTCGTTTCGAGACCCTGAGAATGTTATAGTGCTTTGCAATATTAATTCAACTTTTTTTGTCAACTCCGTGAAGTATTTATTCACTCCTATTTTTATTATGCATTCTAGGAGGCTGTTATTTTAATTTTCAGAGGAACATACATAATTGATAAGGGAATTTTTATATATAATTTAGCATCCTCAGGGTCCCAAAATGGAGACCCTGAGGCGACTGAAAAGTGACGTCAAACCAAATTGCCAAGATTAATGTTTAAACAAGTAAAAAAATTTCTACTACTTTATTTAGCCCTAGGATTATTTGACGCATTTCTATTCGTGATTATTACAAAGTATTCACCAGAAAATATTAATTACGATTGGAGTTTCTATCAGTTTTTATACGTTCTATTTTCTCCAATGTTTTATTTTTACTATATATCGTTTGTCATCTTGTTTTTATTATTCAGAGGTGTTTTAAGTGTTATAAAGTTTAAATATATATTTTTGGCTTTACTATTATCAGGCGTAGCATCCTCTTTTTGTGTTCAATTTGTTACTAATCTAATAAATGGAAACACATTTAATTCTACTTATGGTTATGAAAAGGCGTTTTTAATTGCAAAGTATGCGGCAAGAGGGTTATTTTTAGGAGTTGGTTACTTTTATTTTTTTGAAAAAGTAAAGGAAAACGAAAGATTCAGCCTGCGTTCAAATGACTTCAATAGAATTGTTCTGTTGTCAATTTTAATGGTTTTTTCACGTTCCTTATTAGTGTGGTTTTTGGATTCTTTTAATGAAAGTGGAACATATCAAACTAAGGTATCGGTCTTTTCTATTTCAACATTAACTTGGATTGGATCGTATTTTGTTTTTATCATAACTTTTTACTTTTTAGAAATTTTATTGAGCAATAAAATGGGTGAAAAATTCAAAATTCTGCACCAATATTTACTCAGTTTTGGATTGACTTTTCTCTTTTTTTATCTGCCTTCAATAATTCGGTTTTCAAGTCCGGATTATTTTAAATTATCGATTATTTTCATGCTGTCTTCTTTATTGTTCGTATTCTTAAATAATCATATAAAAAAAATATTTAATTGACTTCGTCTAACTGTGCTGAGCTTTAATCTTAGTACGTCTGTCATTGTACCTTCAGCCCTTTTCTCTGCTGTGTGAAGCTTTTGGCTTCGTACGTATTTCACGAGGCCTCTGGCCGTTTTCAATATGACTTACTCAGAAGGTAAATTCAAACTAAGGTCTGACTTTTCTTGCATTTTCCTAGTTATGTGGTGTTTACTTTGCTTTCTTCAATGAATGTAATGCTTGTAAGCCCGGTCGAAGACCTAGAAACATAGCTGCGAACCGGGACGCCGGAGCGGGCAGAGCCTTTTTCGTCCTCTCAGGGTCTTCGTTTCGAGACCCTGAGATTGTTATAATGCTTTGCAATATTAATTCAACTTTTTTTGTCAACTCGGTGAAGTATTTATTCACTCCTATTTTTATTATGTATTCTAGGAGGCTGTTATTTGAATTTTCAGAGGAACATACATAATTGTTAAGGGAATTTTTATATATAATTTAGCATCCACAGGGTCCCAAAATGGAGACCCTGAGGCGACTGAAAAAATTGATGATATAATGGAAAATATTATAAATGCAAATATTGAAACGTCAAGAAATGCAAACTTGGCTGAATGGGTTGATCTGGTTAGACCCAAGGGTCAATGGGACTATAAGGATACTAAGAAACAAGAAGATAACATATTTGGATTAGCAAATAAGCTAAGAGAGGAATCTGAAGATCAAAACGAATACACGGTACATACAGCATTCCAATGGAAGAGTTATGTTTTTAATGATCCCTCCGATATTGGTAATTTTAATTATGGGCTCACAGGTAGATTTATAGGAAACGTTGGGTTTAAAAAACAAACATTGAATGATTGGGCGGGTTACCTTCAAACGCTAAAAGATACAGTCTATGGTGATTTTGAAAAAGCATTTGATGAGTGGGAAACTATAAATACAAGTCCACCATTTGGCGATGAACCAGATGATTATTACTGGTCAAATCAAGGAATGAAATATGCTGAATCCATTTTAAATTGTCCTTGCCCAAACTAATGAAAACTGTAAATAAACTATTGGACGTCATCTTTATAATTGTGGTTACGGCTTTCTTAATTATATACGTATATTTTACAAGGAACGATGTCTTTCACTTTAATTACCCTTATAGATTGAGCTATGGCGAAGTATTTTTTCAAATAGTAATTATTCTAACAATTTTAGCAGCAATTTATTTATTGATTATTAAAGCTAAATTTTTATTTAATTCAAAATACACTTTTCAATTAAGGATTGATTCTGTATTCATTAAGCTAATCACTATGGTATTTTTATGTTTGTTTTTAACATATATATTTTCAATTGATTTTCTTCGAGTTTTAATAGATGGTTCGAATAAGATGCATATATCTATAATTTGGTTTCATATTAGCATAAGAATTATTGGGTTCTATTTTTTTATTAAATCCCCTGTGCGACGCTTGTAGCTTCGTACGTGTGTTATGAGGCCTCTGGCCGTTTTTTACAAGGCTTACACAGAAGTTAGGTCCAAATTAAGGTCTGGCTTTTCTTGGATTTACCTAGTTTTGTAGTGTTTCCTTGAGACCTTTTTAAATATTGTAGTGTTCGAAAGCCCAGTCGAAACTTGTTCCGCCCATGTTCATGTGGATGACCTAGAAACACAACTGATAAGGCAGAGCCTTTTAAGGGTGAAGAAATAGTAGTTCAACTTATATCCTATTTCAGGAAAAAGTTTTGAGGTGTTGACCATGAATCAATTTCTAAGCACCCTATATTTTCATATTCCTTACTTGCAACAAAGTCTTTAATATCATTTGCAAACTCATTAATTATTTTGGCAATGTTATTTGTTGTCAAATTACCTGTTCTAATCCAAATGATTTTGGGGGGTGGCCAAATAGGTTGGCGAGTTCATAGAAATCAGCGTCGAAAGTGACTATGGTTTAACTATTCAGTTCACAGTGTTTTCTAACTTCCCTGTTCGTTTTGCCATTCAAACCTATGCTTGAAGTATGGGCTGAGTTGGGAAATGAATTTTCAATTTTTTAAGTATTCGACATGAGATATTTTCATCAAAGAAAAGCTTCATGACGCAATTCTTATATTATGCTCTTTGTCAGCAGCATATAATAAACAAGACTGAATTGCTTCTTTTTTCAGCTGAGGGTAATCTTCCAATATTTCGGCAATTGACATTTCATTTGCTAGCCAATTTAGAACTTCAGAAACACTGATTCTTGTCCCTTTAATAACTGGTCTGCCAAATCGTACATTTGCGTCTATCTCAATATGTTCTCTATAGTTTATCATACTTTGAATTGATTAATCAAATATATAAATTTCAAACGATTTTTTCCTTTAACCCAAACTGTTTATAGCTTCGTGTTGCAAGTTGTGCAGGGCTTATAGCATCTAAGGGGTGAATTGAAGGCTCAAATCCCTCCTTCTTGATAGGCATTTAGTTTACAATAAACTAGCTTTTCTAATTTTTAACGAAATCACAACCTCTGTGTAAACCTTTGTGTCCTCTGCGGTTAAATAAAACTAACCTTAAACTTCAAAAACAATTCTCATTTGGGATACTTTCGAAAAAAGTAGTGTAGAGAACCTCAACTCTTCCGAGTTTACATCTTTTTGTTTATGCCTTTCAAAGAAAACACCTAAATTTAAAAACTATTCAACCTTTTGTTTAAATGAAAAAAACGTTATTTCTAATTACACTAAGCTTTCTATGTATTTCTGGTTTCTCTCAAGATAGACCAAATGTAATCGTGATTTTGGCAGACGACATGGGATATGGGGACATTGCAGCGATTAATCCAGACTCAAAGATTCCTACGCCGAACCTTGACAAACTTACTCGCTCGGGAATGTATTTCTCCGAGGCACACTCTGGTTCAGGGGTATGCACACCTACAAGATATGGATTGTTAACTGGTAGGTATGCTTTTAGGTCTAGCATGAAAAGTGGGGTACTTACAGGTTATGATCCACCGTTGATAGAATCAGACAGAACTACAATTGCTGATATATTCAAGCAGAGAAACTACAAAACGGCATGCATTGGTAAATGGCACTTAGGACTTGGTTGGCAAGCCAAAAACACTTGGGAGCCACTTGTGACGGGTGATGTATGGAGTGAAATGAATACTTCAAATGTGAATTACAATGCTGGCTTATCAGAAAGTCCGAATGACTTGGGTTTTGACTATAGCTTTATCATTCCATCTTCCTTAGATATTGCCCCTTATTTCTATATCGAGAACAAGCAGTTGACAAGTACTAACTACACACGTAAACCTGCCTGGAAAAATGACAGTGGGAAAGGAATGTGGTATAGGCTTGGAGATACCGCAGGTGACTTTAAGCATGAGGAGGTGTTAGAAAAATTCACTGAGAAAAGCATTGATTTTATTGATCAAAATGCTGGAAATCCATTTTTTATGTATGTTCCATATTCTGCCCCTCATTCTCCTTGGTTGCCGTCTAAAGAATTTATGGGTAAATCAAAAGCAGGTGTTTATGGCGATTTCATGATGATGGTGGATGCCCAAGTGGGTAAAATAATGGATAAGCTTGAAGCCGAAGGGATAGCCGATAACACAATGATAATTTTCACGTCGGACAATGGGGCTAACTGGGAAGATTGGGAAAAAAAGGAATTTGGTCATGAAGCTAATTTTTCTAGAACAGGCAGAAAGTCAGATGCTTGGGATGGTGGGCATCATGTACCATTTGTTGTTTCTTGGCCTGCAAAAATCAAAGCAGGTAATAAGAGTGATGCCTTAATCTGTCTTACTGATGTATTTGCTAGCATGGCGGAGTTACTTTCTGTAGACGTTAATAAAATGGAAGGTGGTGATAGCTTTAGTTTTTTACCTAATTTAATGAGTAAAAAGACTGAAAGTAGAGACTTTGTAATCCATCACGGAATCTCAGGAAATTTTGCGATTCGGCAAGGAGACTGGAAATATGTAGAAGCTTATGGCTCGGGAGGTTGGACTTTACCTGAAAAGGAGGCAAAGGAGAAGAACTTGTCTTATGGACAGCTTTATAATATGAAATCAGATCCTTTTGAGGAAAATGATGTGATTAAAAGTAATCCTAAGATTACTAGTGAATTGATGGATTTGCTTCAAAAGGTGAAAGCTCGTCCAGAAAACAACATCAAATAAATGTACATTGATCTTCACATTCTACTTTATATTCTAATTGCCTACGTAGTATTGAGCATCACGGCTTACTATATCCAAGAGTGGATGATCTTTAAACCCGAAAAGTTGGCGGATGATTTTGAATTCAATTATTCATATCCTTTTGAAGAGCTCAAGTTTCCAATAAGTGAAGGGACGAAAATTAGTGGATTACGTTTTTTTACAGAAGAAAAAGAAAAGAGAGGCCTAGTCATTTATTTTCATGGTAATACACGAAGTGTTAAGGGTTGGGCAAAATACTCAAGGGACTTTACGGTACACGGTTACGATGTGGTGATGATCGATTATCGTGGATTTGGTAAAAGTACAGGAAAAAGAACGGAGAAAACACTTTATGAAGACGCTCTTCATGTGTATAACCGAATGCGATTTGACCTAAAATATAAAGAAAGTGACATTGTGATTTATGGTAGATCCTTGGGGTCTGGTTTTGCGGCTAAGTTGGCATCTTCTGTAAAGCCAGAAATGTTAATCTTAGATGCTCCATATTATAGTTTTTCGCATTTGACAAGTCGTTATTTGCCATTTTTGCCAATTTCAATGCTGTTGCGATTCAAAATCAGAACAGACGAATGGTTGAAATACTGTAGATGCCCCATATACATTATTCATGGAACTAAGGATCGGTTAATTCCTTTGTCGTCAAGTGTGAGGTTGTCGAAAGTCGCTCCACTTAATACTCACTTAGCTCCAATCTATGGTGGAGGTCATAATAACCTTCCCACTTTTCCTGAGTATCATCGAGTATTGAGGGATATTTTATTAGATCAATTTGATGCTTTTGAAAAACAAATTTTAGGTGATATAGGCTTCAATGCATGAGTAAGAAACTACTTATTGGAATATTTAAATGGTTGCTGGGCTTTTACCTCGTTGTTTTATTGTTGCTTTACCTTTTTCAGGATAAGATTATTTTCCAAGCTACATCACTGCCTCAGGACTTTAAATTTAGTTTTGACCAACAGTTTGATGAGAAAACATTTACAACTCCTGATGGAGTAGCTCTAAATACGCTGTTTTTTCCTGCCAATGGAAAGTCAAAGGGCTTAATTTTTTATTGCCATGGAAACAGAAGAAATCTTAAAACTTGGGGTCGATTCGCAAGGAGCTTTACCAAAAATGGATATGATATTTTCATGTGGGACTATAGGGGTTTTGGTAAAAGCGAAGGAAAACCTAGTGAATACAACATCTTCAGTGATGCAGAGTTTATTTATGATAAAATGAGTGAAAAATATCCTGAAAATAAGATAATCGTATATGGAAGATCACTAGGAACAGGAGTAGCGACTAAATTAGCAGCTGGATACTCTCCAAAGAAGCTATTACTTGAAACGCCTTATTATAGCATGGCGGATGTAGGTAAAAAGCAATTCCCTTTCCTGCCGTATTCTCTTTTAATCAAACACCCATTTAGGACAGACAGGTATATTTTGAAAGTCAAATGCCCTATCCATATTTTTCATGGCACTGATGATGAACTTGTTCCTTATGAGTCCAGTCTTGACTTAGCTAAAGTTTTAAATAAAGAGCCAACTGAATTGATTACTACCATAGAAGGCGGTGGTCACAGAGGATTGGAGCGATTTGATGAGTATCAAATAAGACTATCCGAGCTTTTGGAGAATTGAACGGTATAATTTTTCACGACTGTTTTGTGCTAAATCTTTAAAAGTTTAACAATTTCAAACATTCTATATCCATGCCTTTTTACAGCCTAAGTATTTGAAATTATGACCTTCTAACAGAGCTCGTCTACTACACCTTCGGAGGCAACAACTTATACATTACAGGGGTAACAATTCTTGTTAGAATAAGAGAAGAGATCAATCCACCGATAATTACTAAGGCAAGTGGAGAATAGAGCGGAGAGTGCTCCATTACTAATGGAATAAGTCCACCAATTGCTGTTAAAGTTGTAAGAACTATCGGAATAAATCGTGTTTCACCTGCTTTTTCTATGGCTTCATCTATACTAAGACCTTCTTCTTTGCGGAGGTAGTTTGTGAAATCCACCAGCAGAATAGAATTTTTGACTTCAATTCCGGCAAGAGCAATGATACCTACAATGGCTGTGAAAGAAAGCGAGTATCCACCGATAAACAGGATTCCTACTGCTCCAATCATTCCAAGCGGAATAACTGATAAGACAATGAAGGAGCTTTTGAAAGTTCTGAACTCGAGCACAAGAATGGCCAAAATTCCGAAAATTGTAATGATAATTATGTTGCCCAAACCGCCAAACGTCTCAGCTTGCCTTTCTGCTTCACCAGAAATTTTGAATTGGTAACCTTCTGGAAGTTTGATTTCATCTAGTTTAGACAAAAAATCTTTCTGAACTGAAGGGGCTAAATAACCATCAGCCACAAATGCGGAAACAATTGCATAACGTTCGCGATCGTAGTGAGTGATAAAGTTTGGAGAACTCTCAAACTGTACAGTTGCTAGTTGTGAAAGGGGTATTTGTGCTCCATTGGCGGCAGGAATATATATTTTGTCGAAGACATCTAAATTTGGCTTTATTCCTGTTTTTATTCCAACACTTATGTCAAACTCATCGCCGTTATTAGCTCTGTAAGAAGAAACTGTAAGGCCAGCAATTGCCATTCGAATAGTCTTGTCAATTTCTGTAAGTGGTATTCCAAAAAGACCTGCCTTGTCCTTGTTGATATGAACTCTTAGATCCGTATTTACTGCTGTGGCTGGGTTATCAACATATATTGTTCCTTCAGTTGCTTTGTATGCTGCTTCTACTTTTCGAGAAATAGAACGAAGTGTATCAATATTTTCTCCAAATACGCGAATTGCTAGAGGTGCCGTGACAGGTGGACCTTGTTCAAACTCTTTTACTTGTATCTTTGCACCAGGATAGTCTTTAAAAACACCGCGTAGCTTATTGATTAGAGTTGTTCTTTCTGGGACCTCGGTATTTTCTTGAAGCTGCACAAATATTTGAGCAAAGTTAGAACTCGTACCTCCTCTCGGAAGCAAGTTGTAATAAATTCTTGGATTGTCTTTTCCTACATTGGATGCATAATTAAGTACCAACTCGTGAGCTGCTAGCTCTTTTTCTACAAACCTTGCGGCTTGATCAGTAACATCTAGATTGGTACCAATTGGTGTATTTATATTAACCAAAAACTGTGGCTTTTCAGAAGAAGGAAAAACACTTATTCCTATGACGGGTATGAGAGCTAGACTTCCCACAAAAATTAGAACTGCAATTAAAAGTGTAGCTGCTGGATGTCGCAATGACCAATGTAAAATACGCCTATATGAGCCTTCAATCCCAATTTTCATGTATTTAAGTACAATGTTTCCTTCTTCAGAACTTGTTTTTGGCATAATCAAACTAGCCAAGAACGGAACAATTGTAACAGACACAAAAAGAGAAGCTAAAACGGTAGTAAAAACTGCCATAGGCATACTTCTAATAAACTCTCCCGCCGCCTCTGGTAAAAAGGTCAGTGGTAAGAAGGCAAACAACAGAGTAGCAGTGCAGCCAACTACGGCCAATCCAATTTGCTTAGTTCCTAATACAGCAGCATCACGCCGCGAATGCCCTTCTCTAAGGAACCTGGCAATGTTTTCGACAACGACAATGGAGTCATCTACCAACAACCCAAGAGCGATCACTAAACCAACTATACTCAATTGGTTTATGCCAAATCCTAATAAATCCAACCCTGCAAGACCTATAGAGAGAGAAAGAGGAATAGAGATCATAACGATCAATGCTGCACGCCAACCTAGTGGTATTAATGTTATCATGACTAAGAGAATCGCTATTCCAAAATCCTTTGCCAAGCCTAGTAACCTCTTAGAAACACTTTTTGCCTGATCAAAACTTTTTTCAAAACCATAAGAACTAGGTAGGTTTTGAGCAAATTCTTCAATGATAGGTGAGATCTGGTCATTGACTTCAAAAATATTAGTGTTCTTTTTCTGTGTTGCTGTGATAAAAACTGCTCTTTTCCCGTTTAGCCTTCCTAAATATGAGTTCTCTTCGTACTCAAAATTCACATCAGCAATATCTCTGAGTTTTGTAACTTGAGTTCCTGAGCTGCTCACAATAGTTTGCTCAATTTCTAAGAGAGATTCATAGCTACCCGATGTTTTAACATTAAGTTTTCGCTGACCAATTTCGATAGCACCTGCTGGAATGTCTGCATTCTCAGCTTGTATTAGACCAATTACCCTATTCAATGGAATGTGTAATTGAGCCATGCGGTCGGTATTGAGAGATACCTTAACTTTTCGCTTTGGAAAAGCGTGTATCTCCACAGATTTTAAAGTTTTAACCTTTTCTAGTTTCGTTTTTAGTTCATCAGCCTTCTGTTCCATATCAGCGTACGGAATGGTTTCGGACATCAGTGCACATTGAATAATATTTACTGATTCGGGAGTGTATTTGAATACGTCAATACTAAAAATATCTTGAGGTAATTTGC
The DNA here is from genome assembly GCA_900230115.1 of Spirosomataceae bacterium TFI 002. Lineage (NCBI taxonomy): Bacteria > Pseudomonadati > Bacteroidota > Cytophagia > Cytophagales > Spirosomataceae > Spirosomataceae bacterium TFI 002. The sequence continues at coordinate 2,600,968 of LT907983.1, forward strand.
TTCTTATTGCATTGACTTCACGTACGGTCTCACCATATTTTTCTTTTTCGTCTATATGGTGTTGAAACTCTATGGTGATGGTTCCTATCCATCGGCCGAATTGGAAAAAATAGTCTTGATATCATCCAGCTCAGCCAGTTTTTCTTCTATTGGGTCTACTACAAGCTTTTCTATATCCTCCGGACTTGTACCAGGATACACGACTACTACGGTGTTATAAGTGGCTTTAAGTACTGGATCTTCAGCTTTGGGCATGTTCAATAATGAACTCACACCAAGGGCTATGATCATTAAAAAGATAATGACAGTAAATTGATAATTTTTGACAGAGAACTCAGCTATTTTCATGGATTTACGGCTTTAACTTTTTGTCCATTACTGAGGAAATTTGCTCCTTGGCTGATAATCTCTTGATTTTCGCTTAGCCCTGCTAATACTTCTACTTTTTCATTCCCAATTCGACCCGTTATAATTGCTTGCTTCTTTGCAACGCCATTTTCATAAAGAAAAACATATGCTTCAGTACCATTGGCTTCTACAAGACTTTCGATGGGAACACTCAGGACTAATTGTTGCCCTGGAGGTGTAATTGTTGCCTTTGCGACGAATCCTGAAATAAGCTTTTCGCTTATTTTCTCTAAAGTCAATTCTGCTTCGAAAGTACCAGTTGCGGGGTTTATCATTTCGGCCAATTGTGTGACTCTCGCGTCAAAAACACGACCAGGATAGGCATCTAAACTTACTTTTGCGGGGTAACCTTTTTTTACTTTTACAATATCTCTGTCAGACAAGCCAACGTTAAGTAAAAAAGCTGATGAGCCAGTGCCCATTATAATAGCTGGGGCAAAAGGAGTGATCAATTCACCAGCTTCTGATATCTTTCTTAAAATCCGACCTGATTGTGGAGCGTATATTTTAGAAAGCTTTTGGTTGTATTTGGCAACTTGTAGTCCTTGTTGAGCTAGTTCAAATCCTGTGGTTGCATCGTCTAGGTTTGTTTGCGTTGCGGCCTCGTCTTCTACCAGTTTTTTAACTCGCTCTAGGTCTCGTTGAGACTTTTGAAAACCTAGCTGTGCTTGATTTACTTGAGCGTCAATTTCGGACATATCAAGTTCAGCAAGTAGCTGTCCCGCTTTTACAAACTGGCCTTCGGACACTAACATTCTTTTTATTAGCCCACCTGTTTTGAAGGCTAACTTCAATTCTTCTTTAGAACTTAATACCCCACTCGCGACGATATTGTCCTGAATTGATGATTTTTGCACATTGGTAATTGTAACGGCAATAAGCTCAGCTTCAATAACCTTTTCCTCTTTAGTACTTTCTGTCCTACAGGCATTAAAGGTTAAGAGTAAAACTAAAATTAATAGTCTATTCATTGTTTTCTTTTTTTTGGACACGAAGTCTCTAAGGTTTTACATCCCACTAACCTTTCTTAATTCCGTAATTTTTAGCCAAAAGTCGTACTTAGCTATTACTTGGTTTAAGCTAGCTGTTAGCACATCATTTTGAGCTTTTAAAATTTCGATAGTAAGAGCATTGCCATTTTTATATTTACTTTCTAAAATTCGTAGCACTTCACTTGTCTGTTCTATTCCTGGTAGGGATTCATTCAAATAGCTTTCACTCGCCCCACACTCCAAAAACGCTTGAGTAACCTGAAGTGCAACTTGCTGTTTTACTTGCTCTACTTCGTGATTTAAGATGTTTTTTTGAATGGTTGCTTGCTGAATTTTGTATTGCTTTTCTTTACCGTGAAATAAATCCCATTTAAGACCAATTTGCCCTACTGCAAAAGCTTGGTCTTTGAAAGTGTATCCAAAACCTTGGAAACCTGCACTTCCACCTAAGAACAATTCGGGTAGTTTGGCATTTTTCTCAGCTAGTTCAATGGCTGTTTCGTTTATTTTTAGTCCACTTTGTAGTTGCATGAATTCTGGGCGATGAATTGTTGCACTATTTTGGTAAAACTCACTTTCGTTAATGCTGGGAATCGTTTCCACATAAATTAAATCAACCTCTATATCACTGTTCGCTGGTCGATTGAGAAGGAAATTGAAATAGGCCTTTGCTATTTTTGATTGACTTTCTACTTGTGTCAGTTGCTGCTTAACCTTGCTTTGCTCGTATTTGGCGGATAAAACGACGTCTTTTAAGGCTACTTTGTTCTTTACCAAGTTTTCATTGAAGGCGATTAATTTGTCCAAAAAGACAATGGATTCTTTAATGGTTTTTATTCCTTCAAGACTTTTGAGGTATTGGAGGTATGCAGTGCTTATTTGATAACGCAATTCGTGCTTGAGCACTTTTTGTTTAGCAATTTCAGATTGCAAAAGCTCTTTTTGAATGAGCCAATTATACTTGATATTAGAATTGAATAAAGGGTATTGAACCTTTAAAACTGTTTCATGAAAATTGTTGGGAGCAAACTGAATGTCTACATTCTCTACAGAAGGAAAATTATTCGTGTTGGTCAATTGATTCAGTGTTCCATAAACAGGATTAAGTAAATCGCCAATGGGAAATTGTAAACTCCTTCCGCCAGAAGCTAAGGTGTAGGTTGGATTAAAGCTGATTAACGGTGCAAAGTTTGACCGTGCTAAATTTATGCTGTTCAGAGCCTTTTCCAGCGAAATTTCTTGTTTCTTTAGTCCAATATTATTTTCGAGACCCTCTTCTATATATTTTTCTAAAACGGCAGATTCTTGAGCCATTCCAGTTATGTTGAAAAGAAGAAATATAAGGAAACCTAATATTCTTATCATTGTCAATAGCTGGTTTTAACCATGTTACTTGTTGCTTTCGATATCAATTTATTTTCTTGATTGTAAATTCGACACTCAACATGAACCATTGTTTTACCCGCACGAATTATCTCAGAAACCACCTTTATAGTTTCTCCTTTTTTTCCCGGTCTTAAAAAATCAACATTTAAATTGGCCGCAGCGAAAAAAGCCTCATTTCCAAGCGTATATGTTGTCATACCAATCACTTCGTCCATCATGGCTGCAGCAATGCCGCCATGCATGATTCCTGCAGGATTGGTCATTTCGTCCCTGATTACAAAAGAAACAGTCATTGTTCCATTCTCAACGGCTAATAAGGTTCCATTGAGCCATTTCCCAAGTGGGGATGGACTTGAATCTTTTGATTCTTTACCTATAAGTTGTTTAAATTGATCTATCATTGTTTTCCTATTATTCCTAGATGAGTGTATTTAAAACCGGTGTTCAGTTTGAGACCGTAGCCAAAGAGCCTGTCCATTGCAGAGTGGGCAAAAAGTATGATTCCTGTTAGTTGTATGGGCTGTGAAAGTACGAAATAGCCTATTATGAAAATAATAATTCCTAAGGCTTTATGATGAAATAAATTATAAAGAATTGCCCCAACTTTTGGTCCCATTGTATAACCTATCATTGAGAGGTCTGGTAAAAGTATCAAGGCTAAAAACCACCACCAAGTATAATCCAATTGAGAGAATAAGAAAATACCTAAGGCAAATTGGGCTAGTTCTTCTAGTTTAATTAAGTTTTTCATTTCGCTATTCTTTGTTTAGCTGTTTGATAATCTGCTGTAGAATCTTGAGTTCCTATAAATTTACCCAAGCCAAAACTGGGCATGTTTCCGTATACGCTTTCGTACGTCCCTGGTTTTTGAATATAAGTTTCGTGCCAAATACCTATGGCTTCTCCACTGTTTTTGATCTTTTTGTAGTAATCAATCCATGCTGGGTAATGCTCTTGATTTCTATCTTTAGCATATGCATCAAGTTTCTCAAAAGACTCCCAATATTGAACCATAATGGTTGTTCTTCCAAACCAACTTTCAGCTCCAAGAAAACCGCTTTCGGGTTTCGAATAAAGTTCTTTTATCATTCTTCCCATTGCTGATCCGACTTGCATTATTGAACCAAATTTCCACCACTTATTTACTCGCATACCTATAAGAAACACAACAAACTCTTTATCCTTTATGGCTGAGACACGCTTGGCAGTATTCATGATTCTTTCAATGCTATTTTGTTGATTTTTGAAATCCACTTTGCCCTAAACTCATCAGTAGAAAGTCTTATAGGGCCAATAGAGGTTATGCTGACTGGTTTGATTCCAACAAACTCAAAAGTCATTTTTTTAAGTGCCCTGTGACTGGGTGCTTTGTTAAATAACCAATAAAACCAAACAGGTTGATCCATTGTAGCTATGATCCTAGCCGATTTACCTTTTAGCAACTTATCCCACCATAATGATCCTTCTCTTTTTTGAAATGCCATACCAGGTAGAAATAATCGATCAAAAAAACCTTTTGCAAGAGCAGGAATACCCCCCCACCAAAGCGGATGAATAAAAACGATATGATCGGCCCATTGAATTTTTTCCCAAGCCTGTAAAAGGTCTGGTTCTAATTCCATTCTTTTGCTGTAACCATAGCTTAAGTTTGGATCAAAATTCAAATCAGGAATTACAATTTCTTGTACTTCCGCTCCATTAGTTATGGCTGTTGATTTATAAGCCTGTCCCAAGGCAACGCAAAAGCTTTCTGGGTTGGGATGAGATTGAAGAATGAGTATTTTTTTCACGGAATAAAGGTTATTAATATTGAACTTATACCTAGCCAAAAACAAAGCGGAATGAATAATTGACTGTCTTTTTTTGCAAAAACGGTTTCTTTAATTTTCTTTTTTATACCCACATAATTAAAATCACCTATCGCTCTAATAATAAATATGGCACCAATAACTCTTGTAAGAATTACACTGTAAAGTGTGTCTTCATAGATGCTAATATTGCTCCCTACGATCACAGAAAAAGCCAGTAAACCAAGCCCAACTATCATAGTTGCAAAGAACCCAGGACTAAAATTTAGAGATGAGGTAGGATTGGTATTAGTTGGCAAGGCGTAAACCAGCCACTTTTTTCCACCCAATGCCCAATAGAAATGTACGCAGGAAAGAAAAAAAAGTATAATTGAATTGATTATAACCAATGACTCTTTCATTCTAAATGGCTTTTAGCATGGTTGTAAAAGTTTGAAATGCTCGCATCATTCTTTCTTCTGACTCGCTCTCGGTGTCTTTGAACATGCTCATTCTTTTTTTGGATTTCAGAATGACAATTCCGTGCATAAATCCCCAAATTCCAAGTGAGAGATCATCAACGTCTTGGCCTTTGAAATAACCAGCTTCAATACAAACACCAACGAGATTTTGTAACATTCCAAATGCTTCCATTCCGTCGTTCCAAATCTCATCGTTACACTCCAGTGCTTCCATTGGAGCATCCATTACGAACATTAAATCGTACATTTCTGGATTCTCTATCGCAAATTTGATGTATTGGTGTCCCATTTGAACTAGTTGATCCATTGGGTCTTCTTGCGGTGTAGCGGCCATAAACTCCGTAACCATCACTCCGAAAGCTTGGTAATGTAAATGGAGTAATAATTCGTTTTTATCCTTAAAATAGAGATAGATCGTACCCGGACTATATTCGATTTCGTCCGCAATGTTACGGATAGACGTTTTTTCGAACCCTTTGTCTAGAAAGAGTTTTTTTGCTGCATCGAGAATTGTATCTCGCATTGCCTCCTTCTCTCTTTCTTTTCTTTCGCTAATTCCCATTTGAACATTGATAAGTAAAATAACAGTGCAAATAAAATGAACAGTGTTCATTAGAACAAATATTTGCGAATCTTTTCGCTAAATAATTTTTGTTGTATGTTTATAATATGCCAATAGCCCAACTCAATATTGCCAAAATGCTCGCCCCAATTGACAGCCCAACCATGTCGGGTTTTGTAAATAATTTGGATAGAATTAATGCTCTCGCAGAAGAATCAATTGGATTTATTTGGAGACTTACAGGGGAAGAGGACAACGCAACAGCGATTAAGGTATTTGAGGATGACTCAATCATTATCAATATGTCTGTTTGGCAAGATGTTGAAAGTTTAAAAAACTATGTTTATAAAACAGCTCATGTTGAGATCATGAGACGTAAGAAAGAGTGGTTTTCGAAAATGGAATCAATGCATATGGTTCTTTGGAACATTCCAGAAGGGCATACTCCGACACCCCAAGAAGCAAAAGAAAGATTTGCTTATTTAAATGAAAATGGGGAAAGCGATTATGCTTTTAACTTCAAATATTTGAATAAATAGGTAGTAAATTGGTTCAGCCGAGTGCAACATCTAAAAACATCATTACTGCAAAACCAATCATTGCACCAATAGTAGATAGGTCTGTTTCATGTCCATTTTGTGATTCTGGTATGAGTTCTTCTACTACAACGAATATCATGGCACCTGCTGCAAATGAAAGTGCATATGGTAGTATGGGTGTAATGTATATTACGGCCAAGGCACCAAGTACTCCTGCTATGGGTTCTACAACGCCACTTAATTGCCCATAGTTAAATGCTTTTAACCTTGAAAAACCTTCTCTACGAAGTGGGACAGAAACAGCGGCACCCTCTGGAAAATTTTGAATTCCAATACCAATCGCTAGTGCAATTGCTCCAGTAAGAACTCCAATTGAAGGATCATTTGCTAAAGCACCAAAGGCAACTCCTACTGCGAGTCCTTCTGGAATGTTGTGGAGCGTAATTGCCATTACAAGCAAGATACTTCGATGCCATGAGGTTTTTAAACCCTCTGCATGTTCGATTTTACGATCCAAGTGTAAATGAGGAAGCACTCGATCTAGTCCGAATAGAAAGGCACCTCCCAAAAGAAACCCAACAACTGCTGGTATCCATCCTTTTGTGCCACTTTTTTCTGCCATTTCAATTGCTGGAGCCAAAAGTGACCAAAAACTTGCTGCAATCATTACCCCTGCTGCAAAGCCCAGCATAAGGTTAAGTACTTTTTGATCAATTTTTTTGAAGAAAAAAACAAGACCAGCTCCAAGGGCAGTCATTGCCCAAGTAAACAAAGTGCCCCCTAGAGCAAGTAAAACTGGATTAATTTCTAGTAATTTTTCTAACATTTTCGATTTGTCTAAATACCTGTAGGCATTGTACGAAATTACTTCTATAGCTCGAATTCTTTTCGCAAAAAGTTGATAATCTAGTGGCAGGTAATTGAATGCCTCAAAGGGAAATTAAATAATTAGACTTGTTTTTTTTCGGAATAGATATATTTGCGATAATAAAATACGAAAATGACCGAAACCTACGACCTATTAGCCATTGGAGAATTACTTGGAGACTTTATTGGCACAGAAATATCAAAAAATCTTGGAGATGCTACTTCTTTCAACCGCTACCAAGGAGGTAGCCCGTCAAATTTAGCGGCGAACTTGTCAAAATTGGGTTTCAATACTGCAATCGTAAGCTGTGTTGGAAACGAAAACTTAGGAAATTTTTTGATTGAAGAAGTTAGAAAAACTGGTGTAAATACTTCGCATATTGTGAAGCATGAGAGTTTACCATCAAGCATCGTTTTAGTAGCAAGGTCTACAGGAAGTCCTGACTTTATTCCCTACAGGTTGGCAGACAGTGAGATACTTCCTTCGCACATCAGTGATGACTTGCTTTCAAGATCTAAAATTGTACATACAACGTGTTGGCCATTGAGCCGAAATCCTTCGCAAAATACATTGCTAGATGTTGCTCGTAGAGCTAAGAAATTGGGATGTAAATTGTCCGCAGACTTAAATTATGCTGAAAGGGTGTGGCCAGATAGGGCAGAAGCACATGTTGTAATTAAGAAATTTCTCTCTTTTGGTGCCATGATTAAGTTAAGTGATGACGACGCCGAAAGATTCTATGGTGAGGAAGTATCAATGGACAAGGTGTTTTATGATTTTCATGACTGGGGTGCATCACTCATTTGTTTTACGAGAGGTGAAAAGGGTAGTTTTGTTTCTTATGATAATGGAAAGCAAAAATTAGAAATACTTTCGCAAAAAATAGATGTTAAAGATACAACTGGTGCAGGAGATGCTTACTGGTCTGGATTTTTAGCGGCTCAGCTGAGTGGAAAATCAACAGAAGAAAGTGCTCAAGCTGCAGCGAAAATGGCAGCAAAAAAACTTCAAATTGTAGGCCCACTACCTCAGGGTATTCAATTATCTGATATATTGGACTGATTTCTCTTCCTGTTTTGATCAAAAAACCTACTTTTGTCGAAATATAGAATTTTCATGAATCATTTCATTTCTCCTGCCGACGTTTCCGATATCAATGAGCTTGTAAATGAGGGCTTGGCCATCAAAGCCAATCCTTTCGCATTTCGCTCTTTAGGAAAAAATAAAACTTTGGGTTTGCTCTTTTTTAATTCGAGTCTAAGAACTCGTCTTAGCACTCAAAAAGCAGGTGCAAGTCTTGGAATGGACGTCATGATAATGAACGTAAATTCTGATAGTTGGCAGTTGGAATTTGAAGATGGAGCAGTAATGAATATGGATAAAGCCGAGCATGTGAAAGAAGCAGCAGCGGTTATTGGTCAATATTGCGACATCATAGGCGTAAGAGCTTTTGCAGGTTTAATTGACCGAAAAACGGACTACGAAGAACAAGTAATTGAGAAGTTTCGTCAATATGCGGGTGTGCCAATTGTTAATTTGGAATCTGCTACAAGACATCCCTGTCAATCGCTCGCTGACCTCATTACCATAGAAGAACTAAAAACTAAGGCTAGACCGAAAGTAGTACTTACTTGGGCACCACATGTAAAAGCACTACCTCAAGCAGTAGGTAACTCCTTCGCAGAATGGTTACGATTAACTGATTATGATTTTGTGGTAACCAACCCAAAAGACTACGACTTAGCTCCAGAATTTATGGGTAATGCGAAATTTGAAGCTGACCAAAATAAGGCATTCGAAGGAGCAGATTTTATATATGCCAAGAACTGGTCTTCGTACTCACAATATGGACAAGTTCTTTCTGGTAACGAAGATTGGATAATCACTCAAGCCAAAATGAATTTAACAGACAATGCTAAGTTTATGCATTGCCTACCTGTGAGAAGAAACCTAATTGTAAGCGACGAAGTAATTGATAGCCCAAACTCAGTTGTAATTCAACAAGCTGGAAACAGAGTATACTCTGTACAAGCAGCTTTGAAAAGGATTTTGGAAGCACTTTAATTTAGCAACTCGCTACCATACCACCATTCGGAATTTACCTTATTACGAATCTTCCAGATACTCCGATATTATTAATACCTAAGTTGGGACTAGGTATAAGGTTTAACGACGGTTTCCAATCAATACTGATGTTCAAGGGAATTTCTGAGAAGGTATGTTCCAAGCCAACAATTCCATCTAATCCTACATTGATTCCAGACTCGTAAGCATATGGCCTCCATTTCTTATTGTACCCGCTAGTCCAGTAGCCCATGTGACCACCTGGTCCAACGTACCATCTCCACTTTGAACTGGAAAATGCCGACATGTGCTTTTCCCATAACATAGTCAAGTTTACGCCATTTCCGTATCCAGTTAAAATTGCTTCCAATGCGTTGTTGTTTTTAACATTAAACTTTCCGGTTAATCCTAGGCCGCCATTGTATCTCAGGCCAAAAGCTGATTGATACTGTGCTGTTCCTGCAAGGCTAATAGAAAGTAAAAGGACTATTGTGATAAGTGGTTTTTTCATGTCACAAACAGCTTAAATAATTATACCCCAAAACTTGAGGATAATTGAGGTGATTTTTGTTCAAAATATGAGTCATTTTGGGGTAAGTGATCTACAAAAAATTGCTTGAATAAGTGAAGTCCTAATACTACGATCCTTTGAATGCACCTGTTTTTAAAAAATTAGTCTTGAGGGGTAAAGAAATACCCTCATTACACACATGAATTTAAAGCGAGCATTTCGTAACAAAATGCTATCTCAATTTTTTTTTCGATTAATTATTTTGCCTTAAAAGTGTAGAAAACACCAATACCAGAATTATTCGCAATTGATGAACTTAGGTCAATTATTGTTACATCATTCAATTGCTGGAAACCCAGACCAGCACTACCCAATTGAGCTGTAAGCATGAAGTTTTCAGCAAAATGGTACATAAATCGTAAAGGTGAAACATTAATAGTGGCTCCTATGCCGGTACCGTTTCCAAAATAACCCGTAATGTTACCGCCCAGCTCTGGTGCATAGAAAAACTTGTTCGCAAGGGGGATGAATTTACCATATGCAACACTGGGGCCGACTTGGTACAATGTGTTTGAATACTTTTCAAATTCTCCGGTCGCTGTACTGAAATTTGAAATTCCCAATCTTCCACCAAGTGCTAAATAAGTATTGTCGGATTTTATTTTTCCATAAAGCAAAGCAATGTTTGAATTGAAGTTACTTTGATTTGAATTGTTGTTATTTATCAGGTTAAAGTTGAGGTTGCCATTAATGATCCTTCTGCCTGCTAAATCCTGAGCAAAGCTTGCCGAATAACTAAGAATTAAAATTATAGCAAGCGTTAAAACATTTTTCATATTGTGTGTTAGTTTTTGGTCGCAAAATAAGGTTAATAGAATCTCAGATTTGCCGATTTTATCAAATAATTATTCTACGGTAAAATACTAATTAATTAGGGCGGCCATCTTTTCAATCCACACCTTATCCACATTAGAAAAATCGTTAATAACATCACTGTCAATATCTAAAACCCCTATAATCTCGCCATAACTGTCGCGTACTGGCGTAACAATTTCTGATTTTGTGGCTGATGAACATGCAATGTGCCCAGGGAATGCTTCCACGTCAGGAACAACTATGGTTGAATTTGTGGAAAACGAATGACCGCAAACTCCCTTCGAAAATGGAATTCTTGTACAAGCTATAGGTCCTTGAAATGGTCCAAGAACAAGTTGTCCTTTTTTCTTCAAATAAAAGCCAACCCAAAAGAAATTAAAGGCTTCTTTTAACACTGCGGCGAAGTTTGCCATGTTTGCTATTTGATCACTTTCATCAGCCAATAGGGCTTTCATTTGCGGAAACAAACTCTCGTATATTTCTGCTCTATCTTTAGTTTGTGGAATGTGTAGTGTTTCTGACATTTGGTTCTAATCTAATTAAGCAAATTTCGGTAAATGTGAACGGAAGCAAACTAAATTATTATTAAAAGAAATGAAAAAAAACTTGATCTCGCTTTTTTAGAAATCAAGAACGGGAATATCAGCGAGAACTCTTTTTAAGCGATAATAGTGATTGGTTTCCTAAACCTTAAATTTATATTAACGCACATTAGTGCCTTTGCGGTTAAATAGTTAATTCTAGCTTATTAAATATGCTAAAAAGCTTCGAAACGAAGCTATTTTTCGACAATTTTGATACTAGTAAGCTTCAATACATCTAAAGTCGATAAAGTTGCTCATTGATCGTATCAATTCTTGGTTTTCAAGTTTTCAGCAATACTTTTTCAAGTATAAAGATGGATTCTTTGAAATGTCCTACCTGTCGAACTCACCAGAGTCAATGTTAGGAAGTTTAGCCAAGATGCCTTTTGTTTCTCACAACAAAGTGGCTCAAATTTATCATCCTAAAACTCCCTTTGTAAACGGTCACGTCTATTATCAAAAATTAGAAGAAGGATTTTATGTAATGCATACTGATTTTGAGTACAAAGCTAATATGCTTTTCAACCTTTTGTATGACAAGAAAATACCTACGGATTATTACTTTTTGAGCTATAATTATAGCGAAAATGACTACTTACAAACGGGCACATTAATCAATAATATTAAGTTTTCTTCACGCTCTTGGACGTTGTTTAAGCCAGGGGTAAATGAGATTGCATGTTATTTCAAAGGGACAATCGAGAGGAATGTTACGCTATACTTTAGTGAAGACTGGTTAAATAAAAACTTAAAAATTGATCGACAGTTTGTAGGCAGCAGTTTCGCTAGTTTTTTTGAATCAAAAGAAAAGTATATCTATTGGCCCGATATCTCAAAGTTGAATGATATTGAGATGGCTAACTTCGTAAAAATTTTTAAAGAAAGAGACGAAAATGGTATCATTGATATTCTCAGAATGAAGATTCGTGCCTTAGAAATGATTTCGGTTTTTATCAATAAATATGAAGAGGAGCACATTGGATCATTATATGTCGAAATTCCAAATAAAGATAGAATTAGGCTACTCAAAGTAGAGAAGTTTCTATGTGAAAACTTATATGGTGGTTTTGAGGGTATTGAAGCAATCGCGGAAAAGTTTAAAGTATCGCCAACCAAATTGAAAATGGATTTTAAAATCTATTATGGAAAAACGATATATAGGTACTTTCAAGAAAGGCAGATGGTTCTTGCCAAAGGACTGCTAAATACACAGGATGTGCGGGTCAAAGAAGTTGCCAATAAATTGGGATATGAAAATCAAGGAAAATTTTCAAATGCCTATAAAAAGCAATTTGGGGTGCTTCCGTCGGACGAACTCCAAAATAATTGAATGACTTTTATTTTCTGTTTTGTCTTTTTGGGCAATTGATTGTCTTTTAGGATGAGACATAGTAGGTGTTTTGTAGGCATTTTTGTGTAATCAAATTCAATAGCCATGAAAACACTTTCCTATACGGTTAAAGCAAATAAGTTTTCCGTAAATCCCGTAAAGCCCCTGCTTCATGTTGGTAGCGGCAAAAGGCTCTCTACTGACGAGATCGTAATGTTAGAAGCCAAAGCTAACTATACTGAAGTATCATTAATTAGTGGTTCCAAACTTACTGTTTCCACCAACCTAGGTGTGATAGAAGAGCGATTGGTGGATTATGAGAATTACATAAGACCCAATCGCCAGTTCATTGTCAATCTTGATTTTTTCGAAAAAATTAATGCTGATTACCTTTTCGTGAAGGGTAGAGAAATCAAAGTTAGTAGGCGGAGGAAGTCAGAAGTGAAACAACAACTTCAAGTTTTAAATCAAAAACCATAAAATGGTCAGATTTGGTATTCTTATAGAGCTGCTAGTAAGAGAACCAAAAGCCTTCATCAACATAAATAATATAATCAGATTGCATACGCTCAACCTTTAAAGGTTGAGCGTGCTGCTTGTACGTCCGTACTTTTATGTTTTTACCGTGGAGATCTTTTATTTGGTCTATTTTGACGAATAATTCTCCGTTACTACCCTTATTTGTAACCTTGCCTTTAACGACACTTTCGCTTTCAATCACAAGGTTATCCTCGGTATAGACATCATATTTTACATGGAAACTAAGAGTTTCACCTACTTTAGCGTTGGGAACGTGATCTATTGTCAATTTTATTGCTCTACCTTCTTCCAAAAGCACTATTTGTTGAGCAAAGCTAAGGATAGGGCAAAAGAATACTATTAAACAAATTAGGGTATGCTTCATTTTAACAAAACTGCTTGAATTAATCCTCTTCTAGAATCAATTCAATTCGGCTGATGCAATCTAAGTAATGATTGTAATTAGTGTCTTTTTTCGAAACCTTCACTAGCTTGGCTTTAATCCCTAATAGGCTTGCTCGTGAACTTGCAGGAATATCGCTATTGGTAGCTTTTGGGCTTTTTATTAAGTCCCCTAGTTTACTTAAATGGTTTCTTTGCAATGCTCTCTTCATAACATCGCTTTTATCCTTGGCATAAACATCACTCCAAATCCCTTTATTCAAATCACTCATCGCTTGAGATAAGGTGTAAGTAGCTTGATTGGCATTTATAAACTCATTTTCGCTTAACCTCTTGAGTCTATCCAAATCTAGCAATGATCCCAATTGTCGATTTTGAATTCCTATGATTTTATCGGTAGTGCCGGCATACGTGATTTTTTGTGTGATTGATGGCTGAATCAACCAATTTGGAGTTGTAAACGCATTATTAATCATCCACGCCATTGCTTCTCTTTGGGTATTCATAGCAACAGGAGTGTAAACAATGTCACCACCTTGTCCATGGACTCTTCGAGTTTCATTTACTCCACCGAGATTGGGGGCAACATGACCGAGGTATCTGTTCCAAATACCTAGCAGCTCTCCATAAATTTCTTCTAGATCCTCATAATCTTCTCCGTTTTTGGAAGTCCAGTTTACAAGGTTGCTTGCAACTATTTTTAGGTTATTTATTCCGTATGAACTCGCTTTCATTGCATTATCACCTACACTTTCTGTTTGTGATGCAGGGTCAAAGTCTGGATAACCACCACCGAATTGATACAATGGATTTTCAGAATGAGCCGACACGAATGCGTCAAGTTTAGACTTTTCGTCTTCTGGTTTATTAACATTGGGATACCATCTGTAACCAAACTCAATGCTATATTCATCGTAAGGACCAAGTTGTCTCACAAAGCGGATGCCTTCATCACCTGGTTGAGCTACGTAGTTGAAACGAGCATAATCCATGATTGTGGTTGCGATACCATATTTTTGGGTAAAGGCACCTGACCTTAGGCTATCTGTTGGGTAAGCTGAACTTGCCTTCATGTTATGAGGTAAACCCAATGCGTGTCCAACTTCGTGACAAATGACTCTTCGCATCATTTCACCGATTTCTTCAGTTGGGATATCCAAAGTTCTCGCAACAGGATTTGCAGCCCCAGTTTCTATCAAATAACGATTTCGATACGAGCGAAGGTGATTGTGATACCAAATAATGTCACTTTCTATTATTTCACCAGTGCGTGGGTCTGAAACGCTTGGTCCAACGGCGTTTCTGGTTGTACTTGCTACGTAGCGTACAACTGAATATCGTGCATCTTCTGGACTAAAGTCTGGATCTTCTTCAGGAGTTGGTGCGTACTTCGCAATGATTGCATTTTTGAAACCAGCTTTTTCAAAAGCTACTTGCCAATCCTCGATCCCTTGTTTGAAATACGGCTTGAACTTGTCTGGAGTAGCTGGATCTAAATAATAGACTATAGGCTTTTCTGGTTCTACTAATTCACCTCTTAGGTATGCTGCTTTATCTTTAGGCACCAATTTCCATTTGCGGAGGTATGTTTTTTTGTCCGATTTTAGTTCTTCTGAGCTATAGTCAATTTTACTAGTCGTAAACCATCCAACTCTATAATCATTAAGTCTTGAAACCATTTTCTCTTCAGGCAATAGAATCATTGACTGGTTCATTTGCATAGTTATAGACTGTGATCGGCTATTACTTGGTGGCTCACTAGCCACGAATGTCATTGTATGTTTTGCTTCAATATTAGTAGGAAAGCTACTTATTTTATCAATGAACGAGCGAGATTTGTCTAGTTTGCTTACTTTGTATTGCTTTCTTAGATTAGGACTTAATCCAGAGAAAGCAGGAATGTCATCTTCGAAAATATCGTTTACTTGGATCAATATTCCAGTGCTATCTGTAGCCGAAAGCTCAACTTTAAAACTTGCGATAATTGGCTGTAGGTTATTGTTATTGACGGAAATAGCGATCGGTAATGTATCACCAGCAACATTGTTAAATGATATAGACTTAAGTAATATTTGCTTGTCTTTGAGTTCCCACCTAACCACTTGTTCGTTGGTTTTAGAGCCAGCATTGATATATGGACTTAAATCTGTAGGGATTTGAGAAATACGTGTGATCCAAAGGATGTCTTTGCCAAGCAAGTTGGCTGGTATTTCATAGTAGAACTTATCTTCAACCTTATGAACCTTAAATAACCCATCATCGGTAGTTGCCTTGTTTGTGATGATATCTGAATAAGACTTTTCTTTAGACTTTTTCTCTGCCACAGGAGAAGCATCCTTTGGTGGTGGTGGAGCAACTGTTTTTTTTGTTGCCGTACAAGACGCTATTAGGGCGATAAATAGAAAAGAAATAAAGGTTTTTTTCATAAAGGGAAATGGTCTATTTAAAAGAATTTTCAATCTACTGAAAGAGCATTATGTTGCCAAGCGATTGCTTAAAATTGAGAATTTAAATTAATACTTTTAGATATATTTAAGGCATAATCAAAGAAGTAAGAAAATGTTTGATGACGAAGATTTTGATGATGAAGAATTGGAAAGAGAGAGGAAAGAAGAAAAAGAGAGGGTGAAAAATCTTCCTATTGTAAAGAAAGCGGAAGACCTTATGAATACAGTATTGGCTTTTTTAGAATCCGTTGACGACAATGAAGATGATGTTGAGTTGAAACCTTACCTTTTTGAAGATATAAGTGTTATCAATGCAAAAATTCATGGTGCGGAGGCTGGAGACCTTTTTAGCATAAGAATGGAAAATGCCGTTATCATCAAAGTACATGCACTCAATATTAGAAATATCATGCACACCTATGAGATGATGGGCATAGGAAATCCAGATTATTTAGAACTTATTAGAAATGAAATAGAAGAGTTTAGAAAGGTTTTTGTGGACTGGGTGGCTACTTTTCAACGAAACGATGATTTTCCAGACGAGTGGGGATTGTTTAATTGAATGTTTTAAACCAAAGAAAGCTAATTTATGACCTCCATTGTCGTTTCGTTCCTAACAATTCCTTCCTTCACAGGGTTTTGTGGGAAGTTTTGAAGACCTTTGTGCCAAATTGAATAAATTATGATTACCGTAAGAGATAGACCCGTAACGCATTGGCTACCAATCACAAAGAAGGAAGTTGAGATGCGTGGTTGGGACGAAGTGGATGTGGTGTTGGTTTCTGGTGATGCTTATGTAGATCATCCTTCATTTGGAACCGCAGTGATTGGTAGGATCATTGAGAGCGAAGGTTTTAGAGTTGCAATCATTCCACAGCCCAATTGGCAAGATGACCTTCGTGATTTCAAAAAGTTTGGAAGACCAAAGTATTTCTTTGGTGTAACAGCTGGTTGTATGGATTCCATGGTGAATCATTATACGGCAAATAAAAGAAGACGATCAGATGATAGTTATACAGCTGGAGGACAATCTGGCTTTCGACCTGATTACGCAACAACAGTATATTCCAAAATACTAAAAGAACTTTATCCCGATGTTCCTGTATTAATTGGTGGAATAGAAGCCTCTTTGCGAAGAGTTACACATTACGATTATTGGGCAGATAAGTTGTTTCCTTCTATTCTTGTTGACTCAGGTGCAGATATGCTGGTTTACGGAATGGGAGAGCAGCCGTTGCGTGAAATATTACAATTAGTAAAAAAAGGTGTGCCGCTAGATACGATTAAAGATGTAAATCAAATATCGTTTGTAGAAAACACAACTGAAGAAGTGCCTACCTACAAAGGATGGAATACACTAGAGTTAAACTCTCATGAGGACTGCCTAAAGGACAAAATAAAATATGCTTCTAATTTCAAATTGGTGGAAGTGGAGTCCAATAAATGGCAGGCAAATCGTCTCATTCAAAGGACTGAAGGGAAAACAGTGGTGATTAATCCTCCTTTTGTAACTATGGACGAGCAAGAAATGGATAAAACATTTGACTTGCCATATACAAGGTTACCACATCCAAAATACAAGAAGCGAGGCACAATTCCAGCTTACGAGATGATCAAGTTTTCGGTGAATATGCACCGTGGTTGTTTTGGTGGGTGTAGTTTTTGTACTATATCTGCTCATCAAGGGAAATTTATCGCTTCACGTTCTCATGAGTCTATCATGAAGGAAGTTGATCAGATTACGGAGCATCCAGAATTTAAAGGATATATCTCGGATCTTGGTGGACCATCTGCCAATATGTATCGAATGAAAGGAAAGGATGACGCCATCTGTGCACGTTGTCAAGCCCCAAGTTGTATACACCCTGTGGTTTGTTCAAATTTGGATACCTCTCACAAGCCACTTACTGAAATTTATAAAAAAGTAGATGAGCACCCAGATATCAAAAAAGCTTTTGTTGGGTCGGGGATTCGCTATGACCTTTTGGTAGACGATTTCAATAAAAATAATCAAGATAATAACCATGACGAATACATGGAACAATTGGTTACTCGCCATGTTTCAGGTAGGTTAAAAGTTGCACCAGAGCACACTTCTGATGCAACATTGAGGGTCATGCGAAAGCCTTCATTTAAATATTTCAGAAAGTTTAAGGAGAAATATGACAAGATTCAGGAGAAACATGGCCTGAAACAGCCACTTATTCCTTACTTCATTAGCTCACACCCTGGTTGTGAAGAGGCTGACATGGCAAACCTCGCTGCTGAAACCAAAGACCTTGGTTTTAAGCTAGAGCAGGTTCAAGATTTCACGCCAACTCCAATGACAGTGGCAACTGTGATATACTACTCTGGAGTTCACCCATACACCTTGCAACCGATACATACGGTAAAGACAAGGGAAGAAAAGCAGACGCAAAACAAGTATTTCTTCTGGTGGAAGCATGAAATGAGAGGTTGGATCAAAAACCGTTTATTGAAACTAGGTAAGCCAGATTTGGCCAAACAACTTCTTTCAAGTCCTAAACCTCAGATTGAGGCAAAACGTACAAGATCTGAAGATAAACCAAAGAGTTTTTCAAAGCCAAAAGCTTCCTTAAACGAAAACCAAGCTCCAAAGAAAAAGAAGTTCAAAAAGAAGAAAGGTTGGGCATAGTATTTAATTTGGTCTTTAATTTTCGGTGAAAGCTTTCGTACTATGTAACTTTGAAATATAAAATAGAGATACATTGATTCAAAAGCTCAAGAAAACACAATCTTATATCAATAAAAAAACCAAGGACTTTGCTCCTCAGGTTGGTATTATCTTAGGGACTGGTTTAGACCAGCTGGTTGACAAAATTGACATCAAGTATGAACTTTCCTACGGCGACTTGCCGCATTTTCCTGTTTCTACAGTCTCATTTCATGCTGGTAAGCTGATTTTTGGATATTTGGGAGGCAAGCCAGTTGTTTGTATGAAAGGCCGTTTTCATTATTACGAGGGATACAGCATGCAAGAAGTAGCATATCCTGTTCGTGTGATGAAGCTTTTGGGAATTCAACAGTTATTGATATCAAATGCAGCTGGTGGACTAAATCCAGATTATAAAGAGAGTGACTTGATGTTGATTGAAGACCATATCAGTCTTTTACTTCCTACCAATCCGCTGATAGGCGAGAATATAATGGGTGAAAGGTTCCCTGACATGAGTGAACCGTACGACCTTGAAATGCTAAACATTGCCGAGGATATAGTTAAGGAACATGGAATTGCCAATGTTAGAAAAGGTGTTTATATTTCACTTACGGGTCCACAACTAGAAACGAAAGCGGAATACCGAATGATTAGAAACATGGGTGCCGATGCCGTTGGAATGAGTACCGTTCCTGAAACTATTGTGGCTGTCCAAATGGGAATCCCAGCTTTTGCGGTCTCCATCATAACTGATATCTGTATTCCTGAGACTTTACAAAAAGCTGAGATTGAAAAGATCATTGCCGCAGCTGGAAAGGCTGAGCCTACAATGACATTACTATTTGAAAAGCTTATCGAAAAGCTTTAATCATAAACATTACACAGAATTTATAAAATGCAAGACTTAGTATTACCAACAAGACGTGCCCGAAAATTTATAGGCGAAGAGTTTAAACTCGATAGCTGGGAAGATGTAAGACCTTTGATTGAAAACCTTGTGGAAAGGTCGATTGAATCAGACAATGAACTTCGTCAATGGTTTTATGACCGCAGTGAATTAGAGTCATTTCTTTCCGAAAACTTTGCTTGGAGGTACATCAAAATGACTGGCGATACCACTAGTGAAGAAAGACAAAAGAGCTATCAGTTTTTTGTGAGTGAAATTCAACCACACTTAGCAGCATACGACGATAAGCTGAACAAGAAAGCTTTGGAAAACCCTTATTTAGACAAACTGACTGATAAAGGCTTCGATATTACGCTCCGAGGAATGAAAAAATCAGTTGAGATTTTCCGAGAAGCAAATATTCCACTTTCCACTCAAATACAAACAAAGCAAACAGAATATCAAGCAGCTACTGCGGCTATGACTGTCACGATTGACAATGAAGAAATGACACTTCAAAAAGCGGGTGCGTTGCTTCAAAGTATCGACAGAGAAAAACGCCAAGAGGCTTGGGAAAAGATTTCAGAACGTCGTCAACAGGATGTAGAAAAACTAGATATATTGTTCAATGAATTACGTGACCTTAGGCATAAAGTCGCCCAAAACGCAGATTTCGAAAACTTCAGAGATTACATGTTTGCAGCCATGGGTCGTTTCGATTATACACCGCAAGACTGCTTCGATTTTCATAATTCTGTAGCAGAATCTGTTGTTCCACTATTGAACAAAGCTGTAGCAGAAAGAAAAGAAGCGATGAACCTAACGTCCATTAGACCTTGGGACTTGAAAGTTGATACCCAAGGACGTCCTCCACTCAAGCCTTTTAAAGACGGAGAAGACTTATTGGATAAAACAGTAAAGTGTTTTGCCAAAATAGACCCAAAGCTTGCCGACTACATTCGCATCATGCGAAAAATGGGTCATTTTGATGTGGAAAGTCGTAAGGGAAAAGCACCAGGTGGGTACAATTATCCATTGGAGGAGATTGGCGTTCCTTTTATTTTCATGAATGCCACAAGTACGCTGCGTGACGTGGTAACAATGGTACATGAAGGTGGACATGCGATTCATTCTTTCGAAACCAGAGATTTACCACTCAATACTTTCCGTAGCACCACTGCAGAAGTTGCGGAGGTTGCTTCTATGGCGATGGAGTTGATTTCTATGGAGCATTGGGATGTGTTCTTTGAAAATGAAGAAGATCTCAAAAGAGCCAAAATAGATCACCTGGAGGATATTATAACAGTTTTACCTTGGATTGCAACGGTAGATAAATTCCAGCATTGGCTCTACGAAAACCCAACACACAGCATAGAAGAAAGAAAGGCAGAATGGAGTAAAACCACCAAAGCATTTTCTGACGATATTACGGATTACAGCGGTTATGAGCAATACAAAGGCAGCAGCTGGCAACGTCAATTGCACATTTTTGAAGTTCCGTTTTATTATATCGAATACGGAATGGCACAACTAGGGGCAATCTCTGTCTGGAAAAACTACAAAAATGATCCCAAGAAAGGCCTAGATGCCTACTTACGTGGACTAAGACTAGGCTACACCGCCACCATAGGTGAAATCTATGAAGCCATGGATATCAAGTTTGATTTCTCAAAAGACTATATCGCTGACTTGATGGGTTTTGTGGGGGAGGAGTTAAGGAGGTTGAAGGGGTGATTATAGGACGGTAATTTTAGAGTTTTTTTGTGGTCTGTGGGGACAAAGGTGAAGGTTGTTTTTAGTATTTGTGTTAGTCTGTGTGGACAAGGGCAAGAAAATTCATTAGGCTTATATTATCAAAACAATAATAGAACTGATGTCTGTAGGATAACTGGTATATGATAGAGTCCAATTTAAAGTGAGATTAATTAAAAGCGGAAGAATATGCTTTTCCTATAGGCTTGCAGGTCGACTAAACACAAAAGTGGACTGTCATGGAACAATTCGACGTTTGTTTTAACCCGCTGAATTCGCAGATGAGTACGGAATACTTTGCAGTAATTATACAGTGTTGTCGTAGAGCTCCGTGAAACTCTGCGAGTTCTGCGGGAATAGCTCACGAGTATACTTAATCCCGCAGATTATGCAGATGAACACGGAATTCGTTGCAATGAATAAATAACCTTAACTTCGTGTTTTGCGAAACTTTAAGATTTACCCGGCTACCAAGTTCGTCCGCTTTTAGCGTTTTATTCGTCAGACGACCTTTTGTCGTCGCCTTCTAGGTGTCAAGCGATTTTTTGATGAGTGACGGTGTTTTTCGTCGTTTTATTCTATTGTGATTAGTTTGATTCCACTTTTAAGTTCTCCAAATCTTAAATTAGACTTCTTCTCTAGCTTTGAAACATCAGCCAAAACATACACCAGATCAGCACTTGCTATCATGGCTAGGCTATTTCCTGCCTCTTTTTCGCTGTGAGCCCAAAGGTTGTTTTTTTGGTCTATTGCGTCTACACCTATGAAAGCTTTGTTGGCATGATATTGAGCGATGTGCCATTCTGCCATTTTACCGTGAATGGCTTGTCTTTCGGGATCTATTTCTCCTCCGATAAGGTTTATTGTGGCTTTGGAACCTTGCATATCCGCAACTACCGGCAATGAGTTGGTGATTATTTTGATCTTTTTATCATGTAAAAAAGGACACATTTGAATCGTAGTGCTTCCACAATCCATAAAAATGGTATCTCCATCTTGGACTAGTGCTGCGGCTTTTTCCCCTATAATCCTTTTGGCTTCTATGTTTTTGATTTCTTTGGAGCTGAATGCAAAAGCTTTCTCTTCTTTTTGACTTGCACCGCCATGAGTCCTTACAAGTAGGTTCTCATTCGCCAATTGATCAAAATCTCTACGAATTGTGATATCAGACACGCCAAGAAGTGTTGCAATTTCGCCGACTCCCACCAATTCTTTAAGCTTAAGCTGCTTTATTATTTCTCGTTTTCTTGCTTCGAATCTCATTGCTTTACTTACTTTTGAACAAAAATAAACAAAAATAATCATAAATGAACAATATGGATCGGGTTAAGATTGTAGAAAAAGAGTTGCTATCGGACAATTGGTATAAGCTCCATAAAGTAACTTTTGACCTCAAAACAAAAGAAGGCGATTGGCAAAGACAATCCCGAGAATGCTACGACAGGGGTAATGGGGCCGTGATTTTGCTTTTTAACAAAGCGAATCAAACCGTAGTGCTTACCAAGCAATTTCGTATGCCGACCTACGTAAACGGCAACGTAGACGGAATGCTGATAGAGGCTTGTGCTGGATTACTTGACAATCAAAGCCCTGAAGAATGTATCAAACGAGAAACGGAAGAAGAAACAGGCTATAGAATCCAGAATGTAGAGAAAATATTTGAAGCATACATGTCGCCTGGCTCTGTCACAGAAATCCTATACTTTTTCATTGCCGAGTACGAACCCAAAATGAAAGTAAGCGAAGGTGGAGGTCATGAGGACGAAAATGAGAATATCGAAGTACTTGAGATTCCTTTCGCAAAAGCAGTAAATATGATTGCATCTGGCGAAATAAAGGATGGGAAAACGATTATGCTTTTGCAATATTTACAGATTAGTAAATACATTGATTAAATTTTCAACATTATATAATGTAACAGTAATGCGAAATCACTAGTAAATGATTTAGGGAAAAATGTTGCATGATTTTATAATCTAAAATGGATTGTTAGCTTTTGATTTGCCATATTGTTTCTAAAATAGGATCAGAATGAACAATTGGAAGGGTTTTGGGTTTTGCCGCCAGAAAGGATTATTATGAAAAAAAGCTTAAGTATCAGGTTTTGGATTGTGTTGTTGGTCAATATTTTATTGATACCAACCATACTTTTAGTGTCGCTTTTCTTTTATCAAGAATTCAAAAAAACACTGGACGAAAGAGTGCTTTTACAGCTCACTTCAATAAAGAGACTGAAGCGTTTTCAGATAGAAGATTTTCTGCTTAGAGAGTGGGAGCAATTCAAAAAAGAAGATAACGGAAGTGATTTACTAAGTTTGGTTGAAATTCAAAGTCAGTTCGGTTCCCAAGTAAAGGAAGCTGGCGTTTATGATGTTTCAAGTATAAATGGATTAAATATTCTTTTTGTACAAAAAAAAGGGAAAGACCTTTTCAAAGTAGCAGTGAATAATGGCTCTGAGATAAAAAAAATACTACTAGAACGTAGTGGGATGGGACAGAGTGGAGAATCGTATTTAGTAGGAAGTGATTATAGGTTGAGGTCTCAGTCTCGATTCTTCCCAGATAAACCCCCAATGGAGATTATTTGCAAAAGCTTTGGTACAAAAACAGCATTTACCAACAAGTTAGGGCATGGAATTATATATGATTATCGCGGAATAGAAGTTTACAGTGCTTACCACCCCATCAATTTTAGCAAAATAAAGTGGGCGATTTTGTCCGAAATAGACACCGAAGAAGCCTTAAAGCCTTTAAATGATTTAAGACAAAAACTAGGTTTTATCATACTTATAGCCTTGTTAATAGCTTTTGCATTTTCTGTAGTATTGGCACGAGTGCTGACTAGGCCTTTATTGAAAATGAAGAATTACTTAGATCAAATGATATCGGGTAATTATGATCTTGAGGTAAGGGAAAAACCTGCTGGTTTAGAGATGCAATTGATGTATAGCTCACTTGCTGAGATGCTCGTAAAACTAAGGTCTACAGTAAACTTTTCGAAAGAAATCGGAGATTTAAATTTAGATGCGGACTATCAACTTACTAGCGAAGGAGACACCTTAGGAAGGTCACTTTTAAACATGCGAGAGCAATTGAGAAAGCTTAATGAAACCGAATCATCACGCCAAAGAGACCTTCGTAATGCTATCATATCGGGTCAAGAAAAAGAAAGGTTGAGGTTGTCCAAAGAGCTTCATGATGGGCTGGGACCGATGCTTACTCATTTGAAACTTTTGATTCAAAATCAAGAACTTCCAAAGGACAAGAAGAAAGAGCTGAAACAAATCATAGATGAAACAGTGAATGAGGTAAGGCGAATGACTTATAACCTAATGCCACAATCATTGCTTGATTTTGGAGTAGAAAAGGCGGTTAAAAACCTTGTTCAAACCTTGTCGCCTGTGAGTAAAGTTGCTATTGAATATAGTTTCCACAGCGAAAGGCAATCACCTACTTTTGGTGACGATATCAATATCTGCCTTTTCCGAATTGCACAAGAATGTCTCAATAATGGGATAAAACATTCGCAAGCAGATTCTATTTTGTTAGTCATCACTGACGAAGGAAATTTTGTAAATTTGTATTATTCAGACGATGGGGTAGGATTTGATCCAAGCATAGAACATAATGGTTCAGGTTTGAGAAACATGCAAGCACGAGTGGATGTTCTCAAGGGTACCTTTGCAATTAGTACTGGAGAAGAAGGAACAAATATTGAAGTTAACATACCTTATCAAACCAAATGATTAAGATTGCCATAGTAGACGATCACCAGCTATTTAGAGAAGGCCTTGCCTCAATGTTCGCTAAAAATGATTCCATTCAGGTGCTTGCTAGCTTTGGTGATGGCAGTGAACTTTTATCCTATCTAGAAAAAGATACAAATATTGATGTGTTGTTGCTTGATATTTCTATGCCTGTGTTGGGTGGTTTAGAAGTATTGAAAATAGTCAAAAAGAAATACCCTCTTATAAAATGCATTATTCTTTCTATGCATAATGACGGCAATTATGTGGTGCAAAGTGTTCGCAATGGAGCACTTGGGTATTTGTTAAAAAATGCGGACCAGGAAGAACTATTACAAGCAATAGAAACGGTTAGCTTGGGCAAAAAATACTTCAATAAAGAAACCACTGAGCTTTTGATAAATAACATGTCCAAAGGCGGGGAGACTGTTAAAAAGCTCTCTACGAGAGAAAGTGAAATTTTGACACTGATTGCATCAGGGCTTACAACCAAAGAAATTGCTGAAAAACTATTTGTAAGCACGCGTACGGTAGAAACTCACAGGGTCAATATGATGAAAAAACTCAATGTAAAAAACTCCGCAGAGCTCATTAGAAAAGCATCGGAACTCGACCTGCTATAAGTATAAATACGGATACTTTTATTAGGTAATATTCTCTCAAAAAAATACATATTTTCTTAGATTGTTTGCACTTATATAATATCTCATTTTTGTAATGATCACTTCGAGCAAGATTTACTTCTCGCTCAGTGAAATAAATAGATTCATTAACAAAAGGAGAAGAAAATGAAAACGATTAGCACATTATTACTAGTTCTTTCATGCAGTGTTTGTTTTGCTCAGCACCCATTGAGTACTCAGAAAGGGGCAAATGCAAAAAACTATAAAGCGTCAAAAGATGTAAATCTTAAACCAACGACGGTTCAGTTATTTGATACGCCTAGCGATAAGTATTATGCAGGAGCAAATGCTAAAAATAATTTTGCAAAGGAAGACGCATCTAAATTTACACCTACAGGAAGCAATAAGTTTGTGAGAGGAAAGGGTGCAAATGCCAAAAACAGACATTTGATCATTCACAAAAACAAAGCAAAAAAAGAAGCAGAAATTCAACCAAAAGAGTCCGCTATAAAGGACCAATTATCTAGATAGTAAATTTTGAAGTAGATTAAAAACCAGGTTTATTAGTTTAAGGTTTATAAACGCCACCAGTCTTTGATTGGTGGTTTTTTTGTGATTAAGGTTAATATAAATCCGCATTTTAAGTGCTTTTGAAAGGGATATCAATTGCTAAAGCGACCAACAGATTCAAGATTTTAGCTTATATTTAGAATTCCTATTCAACCTTAAAATCTATATATGTCTAATGCTGTTGCAGTAAGCTCTTTGAGTAAAACCGAAACCCGAATATCTATTGCCATTGTGGCGGTGATGTTTTTCATTTTTGGTTTTGTTTCATGGATCAATGCTATTTTAATTCCCTATTTCAAAATAGGATGTGAGCTCACCAATTTTCAAGCGTATTTAGTCGCTTTTGCCTTTTACATTTCCTATTTTTTGGTTTCGGTACCAGCATCTTTCTTGCTTCAAAAAGTTGGTTTCAAGAAAGGCATCATGTATGGATTCTGGATCATGTCAGCGGGGGCATTTATCTTTATTCCAGCCGCATACGGACGTACTTATTACATCTTTTTGATCGGCTTGTTTACGCTAGGTGCTGGCTTGGCAATATTACAAACGGCCGCGAACCCCTACATCACTATTTTGGGACCAAAAGAGAGAGCTGCCCAGCGTATCAGTATCATGGGTATTTGTAATAAAGCAGCAGGTATACTCGCACCGCTGATTTTTGCAGCCGTTGTTCTTCGTGCAACTGATAGCGATCTTTTTCAAAACCTCGCAAGTATGAATGAGGTGGATAGAGGAATTGCACTTGACGAACTTATACAAAGGGTGGTTACACCATATACAATCGTAGGAATTGTACTCTTTTTACTTGGTTTGGGTATTCGATATTCACCATTACCTGAAGTTGATACGGATAGTGATAGTGAAGAAGTTGATGAATCCAAAACATCGAAGACTAGTATATTTCAATTTCCACATTTGATACTCGGTGCGGTGGCGATTTTCATGCATGTGGGAACCCAGGTAATCGCAATTGATACCATTATTGGTTATGCTGGTTCCATGGGTATTCAGCTTTTAGAAGCGAAGGTATTTCCCTCTTTTACGTTAGCAACTACCATATGTGGTTATGTGCTTGGCATTATTTTGATGCCGAAAATAATTTCACAGGTTAACGCATTGAGGTTTTGTACGATTCTAGGATTGGTGCTTACTCTATTGGTTATATATGCGAAAGGAGAAGTGACCTTTATGGGATTAAAAGCAGATATTTCAATCTGGTTTTTGGTCCTAATGGGTTTAGCAAACTCTTTGATTTGGGCTGGAATATGGCCTTTGGCTCTTGATGGTCTTGGTAAATTCACGAAGCTTGGAGCATCAATATTGATAATGATGTTATGCGGAAATGCTATTATGCCATTAGTTTATGGTCACTTTGCAGATGTATACGATGTTCGTTCCGCTTATTGGGTGTTATTCCCAGGATACGTTTATTTAGCTTTTTATGCCATTAAGGGACATCAATTTAGAACTTGGAAAATATCAAAATGAATAAATTAACAAGACGTGATTTTTTTGCACCCGTATTGGCTGCAGGTTTAGGCTTATCTTTTGTGAAAAGTGCTAAAGCAACAACTCATTCGTTAGCTGGAAAGCGAGTAGGTATCATTGGTTTAGATACTTCACATTCTGTAGCTTTTACCAAGTCTTTGCTCCGCGGCGATGCCGCCTTCAAAGGCTATAAAGTAGTTGCCGCATATCCCCAGGGTAGCTTGGACATTGTCTCAAGTACAGAAAGAATCCCAGGCTATATTGAGGATGTTAAGAAAATGGGAGTTCAGATTGTGGATTCTATTGCCGAATTGCTTGAAAAAGTAGATGTCGTTCTATTAGAAACCAATGATGGAAGAAGACATTTGGAGCAGGCTGTTGAAGTTTTTAAAAGTGGGAAAAGAACTTTCATTGACAAGCCAATTGCTGCGTCATTAAAGGACGCCAAAGCAATTTTTAAAGCTGCTGAAAAATATAAGACTCCTACATTTTCTTCTTCTTCTTTAAGATTTTCTACTGGTATGATGGAAGTGAAGAATGGCTCATTGGGAAGGGTAAATGGAGCTGACACTTATAGCCCAATGAAATTCGAAAAAACACACCCCGATTTGTTTTGGTATGGCATACATGGCTTAGAAATGCTTTTCACCGTGATGGGAACAGGCTGCGAAAGTGTTCAACGTACCATTGGCGATGATCAAGAGGTTTTCACTGCCAAATGGAAGGATGGACGCATTGGGACTTTTAGAGGAATAAAGAACGGTAAACAAGATTACGGCGGAACCGCTTTTGGAGAAAAAGGGATCAGTCCACTTGGGCCTTACAGTGGATATGATCCGCTTTTGGTTGAAATTATAAACTTCTTTGAAACAGGAATTTCTCCAGTAGATAAAAATGAAACACTGGAAATTTGTGCATTCATAGAAGCCGCAGATGTAAGTAAGAAAAAAGGTGGAGCTGTTGTAAGCTTAAAGGAAGTTGGTTTGTAAATATAAACTAAATAATTTAATGCTAGTTATTCAATTCTTCTCCTTTCATCTTTTGACGTATTCCAAAGGTTTTTCATCAAATCATTGTTCTTTGAATTAGAAAAAAAAGCTTCAATTTTCTTTCTGTCGCCTTTTCTTAAACTTCCATTGATTAGATCACAATTATCAAGTCGAAAAGTCGCATTAATTGAACCATCTTTTGATGAAACATGGAAATGGGGAGGGTTATGATCATTTGAGTAAATTTCAATTTTCATGTGCCTAACTTGAGCAACAAGCTGTTTTATAAAATATACTCCAACCTCTTCATCATATATTGTCTTATTTATATACTTATGAAGTGAGATATTTAATTCTTCAATAATATCCATCTTTCTGTTTTTTATAAACAACTCGCCCTTCCACCATTGTCATCTTGATATTGATCTTATCATCAAAGATCAAGATATCGGCGTCTTTACCTATTTCTAAAGATCCTTTTGTGTCGTTCACTTTCATGATTCTTGCTGGAGTAAGACTAGCCATTTCTATGGTTTCTAACATGGGTACTTCTGCCATGTCGAGCATTGTTCTTACCAAGCGGTCAAAAGTTGCTACGCTTCCTGCAAATGAGCTTCTGTCTGGCATTTTAGCAACGCCCTCTTCTACAAGGACTTCCACGCCGTTTTTGTAACCACCTAGCAATGAATTCCCTTCTGGCATAGCTGCAGCTCTCATAGAATCAGTAATAAGGGCAGTTCTTTTTGGCCCTTTGATCTTGTAAATAAGCTTAAGTAAAGGGGCTGGTAAGTGTGCTCCATCAGCTATGATTTCTACATCCATGTCATCGATGAGGTATCCGGCTTCTACTACGCCTGCATAGCGGTAAGTATTGCGACGCGTTACTCCAAGCATGGCGGAATAAAAATGGGTTGCCAAGGTATATCCATTGTGAAAGGCCTCTTCAGCTTCTTCATAAATGGCATCGGTATGGGCAATTGCTGCAAGAATATTGTTTTCCGTCAGGTATTTACCAAACTCCATTGCACCTGGTAACTCAGGTGCAGCACTCCATCTTTTTATACTTTTGTAATTTGCAATTAGCTCCTTGTATTCTTTTTCATCAGGATTACGGATGAATCGAGGATCTTGAGCACCTCTTTGGCTTAAAGCGAAATAAGGGCCTTCTAAATGGATCCCCAAAAGAGCAGATCCTTTAGTGTTTTGTGCTTTTGCAGTCTCAAATGAGTTTAAAGTGGCTTCTAAGTCCTCTGGTTCTGCAGTCAATGTAGTTGGAAACATAGCTGTTGTCCCAAACCTAGCGTGAGTTTCGGCAATTGTTAAAAAAGCCTCTGGAGTGCCATCCATAAAGTCACTTCCACCTCCGCCGTGGAGGTGGATATCTATAAAACCGGGTGAGATATATTCCCCTTTTGCATCTATTTCCTCAGCATCAGGAAAGTCTGGATTCCCTTGCTCTATTCCAATGATTTTTCCTTCTGAAATAAGTACTGTCGCATTTTCAAGAATGGCGTTTGGTGCGATTACTTTCCCGTTAAATATTTTTATTTTCGAAGACATATTTATGATTTTTTTGCTTTTTCCAAAACGTTTTGAGGTAAAAGACTAGCTGCGTTTTGGTCTAAAAAGTATTCGCAATTTGGGTGTTTTTGCAAAATACTTGCTGGATGTAGATTACTAACTACTCCGTTCATACAATTTTTAGCTGCTTCAGCTTTTCTTGTGTCAGGTACAGAACAGATTAGATACTTAGTTTTCATTATTTGCTTTATTGACATGCTTATCGCCTGCTTAGGAACAGCTTCTAAACTTGAGAACCAACCTTCGCCATACTGTTGCTGCCTACAAGTGTCGTCAAGGTCCACTACAATGTAAGGCTTTTCAGTGTCAAAGTCGGCAGGTGGATCATTGAAGGCTAAATGCCCATTTTCACCAAAACCTACAAATGCCAAATCAATTGGATATTCCTTTATTAATTCCCCTAGCCTTTGGCATTCTTCCTCTCCATTTTCTTCTCCATTTATCAAGACTACTTTTTTAAAACTTGGCTCAATCACGTTGATAAACCTGTCTAATAAGTACTTTCGAAAGCTCGCGGGGTGAGAAATAGGTAGGCCGATGTATTCATCAAGGTGAAACATTGTCACCTTGTCCCAGGCTATATCTTTTTCGCTAAGAATTTGCTTTACCACGTTAAATTGGCTTGCACCAGTAGCCAAGATAATATTTGCATATCCTTTTTCTTGAATTGCCTTTCTAAGGATTTCAGCTGCTCTTTTGCCGGCAGCTTTTCCCATTTCTTCTGATGTACTGAATATAGAGAGTGTCATTTTGTTATTTAAACTCGTAGAAAAATTTTGTGATTAAAGAGTAGTTTTAAAAATAGCCATTTAATGATGATCAAACCTAGAGCCATTCCTAAAATTGAATAGGGGTCGCCTAGTAATTGAGCAAACCAAGTGAATAGAGCCTCTGTGGTATAATTCCATTTGATAAACTTTCCAGATATATAAATGAGAATAGAGTTCATTCCTATTACTTGAAAAAAGAGGGTCCATTTTTTTACATTACGAACATCTATGATGTAATAAAAAAGTGCAAAAAGTAGTAGACTTAAACCCACAGTTTGCATTACGAAAGAACTAGACCACAAGTTTTTGTTAATTGGGAAGTCTAGGTTCCATAATTGTGCAATAAATAGAGCGATTAATCCGCCCAAAGCCAAAAAGAGAGCTTTTTTACTTGGGGAGATTTTTTCTTTTTGTAAATAGATTCCTGTAATAATTCCAGCTAAGGCATTGCCAATGGCAGGAATATTATTAAAAAGCCCTACTGTATCGTGAATACCTCTGGATAGTTTGCCTGGCAATACTATTCGGTCAAAATATGAAGCGAAGTTGCCTTCCATGCTTAAGTCACCCATAGGAAAACCTGGTGCGGAATTAAATTTCAGAATGAGCCAATAAGCAATAAGTAAACCTCCGAACCAATAAATTAATAGTGACTCTTTGGCGTACAGATAAATGATGTTTGCAAAAACGTATGCAATACCAATTCTGCCTAAAACACTCATGAAACGAATATCAGCTATTGGCATTATTTCTAATCCATTGTTGTAAACAATACCCAAAAGAAAGAGAATGAGTCCTCGCTTGATAACTTTGAGTAGAACTTCCTTTTTACTTTTACCTACGTCCAGTGCTTTAGCAATAGAAAATGGAGTGGAAACACCTGCCAAAAATATAAAAAGCGGGAAAATGAGATCATAGAACGTAAAACCATCCCAGTAAGGATGCTCCAGTTGAGCAGAGAAAGATGCCCAAAAAGCATTCGGATAAATCTTGGACATGGCATGGACTAATCCTTCTCCACCTATAATCCAAAACATATCAAACCCTCGAAGGGTATCTAGTGAGCGTAATCGGCCTTGTACAAAAGAAGCACTTTTTTCCATGCTTTTAGACCTTAGGCTCCCAACCCGGCTCATAGCTTCTTGACCAGTACTTCATTGCATCTTGATCATTAATAATATGCCCATTTGAGGAGTCTACATTTAATGTTCTTCCCGTTCGCTGAGCAATATTACCAAGTTGCATAAGCAGTGTGCTTTTGTACCCACCGTCAATATCTGAGACAACTGGCGTTCCTTTTCTGATACCGTCAAAGAAGTTCTGAATATGAAGAGCATCTAGCTGTTGTGAAGGATTTTGGAGGTTTCTTGGGTCGATTGTGAAGTTGTTTTTTACTTCTTTGACCAAGTTGTTTTTGAGGTCAAATATCTTGTAAGAATTTCCACTTTCTATCAACATTGAACCATTTTCAGCATAAAACAAGACGCCTACACTGTTTTCCTCATCTGGTTTTCCGTTACAAGACCGTCCTTCCCATGAGATCATACTTTTGTTTGCAAACTCAATTGAGATCATCTGTGTATCTGGTGTTTCCCAATCATCTTGATAGCGATATCTACCACCAGATGAATTTACTTTTACTGGATAGTCAACACCTAATCCCCATCGAGCGAGATCAACCATGTGTGTTCCGTTATTAAGAGCCTCACCTGTACCCCAATGCCAAAACCAGTGCCAGTTGTAATGAATTAAATTGTCTTGATAATCCATTCTTGGAGCAGGACCTTGCCATAAATCAAAATTTAGCCAAGATGGCGTAGCAACTTTTTTACCAGTTCCAATTGATGCTCTATTGTTTGTATACCATGTTTTTGCGTAATATGGTCGGCCAATGATACCGTTATGTAGTTCTTTAATTGCTTGTGCTACATTTGGCCATGAGCGTCTTTGGTTACCCATTTGCATCACCTTATTGTGTTTTTTTGCCGAAGCCACGAGCATTTCTCCTTCTTTTGGATTGTGACTGCATGGTTTTTCTAAGTACACATGTTTTCCTGCACTACAGGCAAGTAGGCCAGCTGGTGCGTGCCAGTGATCTGGAGCTGTAACAATGAGAACATCCAAATCCTTATCTTCAAGTGCTTTTCTGAAATCAGGAGTGTCTTTAGGCTTTATTTTTTGAATCTTTGAAACTTCGTCAATACAAATTTTGGAAGCTCTAGAATCAACATCGCAAATGTGCAATACTTCACAATTTGCCTGAGAAGCAAAGTTTTTGGCAACTGCCAATCCTCGACTATTCACACCCATGCCAGCGACTAGAATTTTCTCGTTTGCTCCTTTTATTTTGGCATAACTACTAGCTGAAAAGCCAGGTAATATTCCTCCTAAACTAAGTGCAAAGGCACTTGCGGAGGTTTTTTTAATAAAATCTCTACGCGAATTCTGCATTTCTATACTTTAAAGGGGTTGAAAGATTTGATTAAGTTATGGCATAAAATGGACTTCTCAAATTCATTGAACATTAAAGCCAAAAAGAGATGGAAATGTATTGGTTTCTAATGTCTACTTTTTGGTTTTACAAATCTCAATTAAATGGAATTCTAATCTATGGTTTTGGTCACATCCTGAAACTTGTTTTTTGCCAGTATTGAAAGTAGGTTAAAGCTATGGTTTTGATGTAAAAGTGAAATTATTTTTATGAAATAAAATGAGTACTTTAGTCCGAAATTTTCACTTTCCACATTGCTTTCGATACATAGCTTTATTTAACGGCAAACTATTTGCATTGTATTAGGAATAACACGTTTTCGCGAAACTAAATGCTCCAAAAGCCAGATAAGCTACTCTTAATAGCTTTATTTATTGGACTTGTATTTCATGGTACCATCTTCTATTTCACTTTTGATGCTACCTATGATGCATTTGTGCATATATTCTTTGCAGACCATTACGCCCGTTCATGGTTTGAGCCTTGGGATGATAGATGGTATACTGGTTTTAACGTAACAAGTTATCCTCCACTAGTTCATCAGCTCACCGCGTTACTTTCGTATTTTATTGGTTTAAGAAATGCATTTGTGCTGTTAGCAACCGGCATAATGCTTTTGTTTATTGTTGGTGCTTATCGATTCTCCAAACTATGGACAAATGGTCGCTCGGCTGGGTATGCAGCTATTTTTGCCTGTTTTTGCTCTTCTATCGTTGAGGCTTTGCACCTGTTTGGACAATTACCCACGCTCATGGGAATATCTTGTCTACTAAATGCCCTCCCCGAAATTTATAGATGGATCAGGTACAAAAAGACTTACAGGTTACTTACGTCATTGAGCATAATGGGAGTGGGCGTTACCTCGCATCATGTTACAACTATTTTCGGAATGGTATTCTTTGTTGCTCCAGTGATGGGTTTGGCAGTAATGGATGTGATTATAGAACGAAAGATTAATCAAATGTCTCCTGTCCTTTCATATGCTGGGAATCGCGTTGGAGTGTTAAAAAATGGGATTAGTTTAAAAATTTCATCGGTTCTTAAAGCCACTAGTATTATACTCCCGAAACCGTTAGAAAACGAATTTTTGAACGGTATAGAAATAAAAAAACTAAAAATAACAATTAAGGATTTTCTTGTTGAAACTTGGGCAACGAAGAAACAGCTAATACTTTTTTGTGGAGCTGTTCCATTGTTGATGATGCTCGTTTTCCCTTATTTTTATTGGTCCAAAACAGATCCTATTACTCAAGTTTCTATTCCACACGGTTCCAGAGATTCATTTATTGATGTTCCTTCATCTGGACAAATGTTTTTCCTTATCCCAATGGGTATTATTTTAGTAATTCTGCCTTACATATTCTCTAGGGTATGGACAAAGAGAAACCTTTTTATTGGTCTTTCTTTTTCGCTGGTTCTATTGTTTGGTACTGGAGGAACTACGCCAATCCCCAAACTTATGTTGGGTGAAAATGCTTTTAATATATTAACACTTGATAGGTTTACTTTCTGGGCTACTATGATTAGTATTCCGTTCGTTGGCGAGTTTTTTTACCGATTGATGGAAGGTGACATTCGAGACTATTTGAGAGAAAAAATAGGAGTGTGGCCTCACAGAATAATTTGGTCGGGATTAGCTACATTTTTAGCATTATTAACCATTTTTATTATCAATTTAGGTCGATTTAGGCCTCTGCAACCTGCCACAATTGACACTACGCCAATAGTACAATTCCTAGAGCGAGATCAACATGACAAGTGGCGTTTTATGACGCTAGGTTTTGGGGACCAAATGGCGTGGCTGTCGGCTCAAACAAAGGCACAGTCGGTAGACGGAAATTACCATTCAGCTAGGCGATTGCCAGAAATGACAACTAGACCCTTGGAAAGGTTAGAGAATTCTAAGTTCAAGGGAATTGAAGGTTTGGGGTCTTTACAGCAATTTCTGACTGTACCCGAAAAGTACTATCTCAAGTTTGTTTTTTCAAACGACAAATTCTACGACCCTATTCTATATTTTTCGGGTTGGGAAAGAGTTCAACGACTTGAAAACGGTATTATGGTATGGCAAAAACAGGATGTTCCTCCGCTTCCATCCGTTCTTCCAGATAAAGAACTTCCTAGGCTTATAAAGTTATGGTGGGGGATTATGCCTCTTTTTGCTCTATTGGCTGCTTTTTGTATCAACTTTGTATTTTTGTGGTACAGCAGAGTGAGCGACAGAAGCTTTTTCAAAGACAATTACAGAAGTCCAAATTTTTTAATCCCAGAGGTTAAACCGAAACGCCTTTTGGGTTACGGTTTATGGGGAATAGGGGTGATAATTATTTTTGTGGTGGTATGGGTATCTAGTGCATTTACGCCTGAACAAAAAACGCCGACTCAAGTCTTGGAGTCTTATTATAATGCCTTGGATTTTAAGTTCTTTAAAAAGGCTTATGGCTATTTTAACCCTAATGCTAGGCCTGATTTTGATGATTATTATATAAAACTTTCGGTTGAAGATGGAATTGTGGCATCGTATGCAAAGCTAGATAATATGGAAATTGCATTGACCAAAATAGACGATGAAACTTACGATGCCATTGTATATACAGATTGGATTACTCCTGTAGAAGAGTATAATACTTCCTATACTCACCGAGTTAGAAAAGTAGCTGGTAAATGGTATATTGATCCACCAGATTACGATGTTTATATTCCACCTGATACATTTGTAGAGGAGGCATTTTTGAGCATGCATGGTCAAGGCAAAAGGCAGGCAGGAACGGACCCTACAGAGCATGATGATGTAATGGATCGCCCCAATATTCGAATTTTGAATGCAAGTTTGGTTCAAACAGATTCCTCATTTTCAGTAGTAGGAGAGTTGATCAATGAAGATCGACTTCCTGGGCACATCACTGTTCAGGCGAAGCTGTACGATAGATATGACAGAAACCTTGTTTCTTACAATGCGAAGTATACAACCATTCATCGTCTTATGCCCAAAGAAAAGACAGCATTTAGGATTGATTTTGAATCTACAGCATGGGTCGATACTCAGGACTTAGACCCCGGTAGTTTTAACCCCGAAGAAGAGAGTGCTTTTAAGTTTCGAATTTCTCCTTCTTCATTTAAATTAATGGCTAGGGCGGTGGTTGATAAAAATGACATTTATAGATCAGTTGGCTATCAACAACTTAAACTGACTGGCAATACTTTGCAAGGAGAAGTAGTAAATTATGGTACAGATGAAGTGAGCGTTCCCAAGGGAATAATAAGTTATTTTGATAAAGAAGGTGCTTTAAAATGGGTAGAAGCATTTTTCGTGAGAGAAGGGGTAAGACAACAAAGGAAAAGACACTTTAAGCATGAACTGAGGGCACTCGATAGCTTGAAAGTTATTTATACAGGTAAAAATGAAGATTTTTATTGCAACGGTTTATTAAATGAAAAGTCGAAAGAAAGGTCAACATCTATCAAAAAGTTGGGTGCAATACCAACCAAGGATGGTTTTATTCAACTAAAAATTGACCCTTACATAGGTTCACCTACTATTTATTAATTGAAACAAATAAGCTACATATCGTTTTGGGCTTTGTGTCTTTTTTCCTGTCAAGAAAAGGCAGAGGAGTCTGATATGAAGGAACCTCCCATAGGGGTGAATATTTCTATTGACACTTTAGTTGACGGTACAATTGAGGCGGGCAAAGATTTCGCTGTAGCAGTACCCAAAGGGAAGCATGTTAGCGTAGTTACAAGTTGGGGCTCGTATTTTTTGCCAATTATTTCTAATAGTGAAGAATCGCATGTGGTTATCATTCCTAGTTCTATCAACAGACAGGCAGGGAGAATGACAATTAAGTTTTTTGATGGAACACCTGACTGTGAAATTGAAATAAAACCAGGACTAGCTGTAGAGCCCTTAGAAACCTATGTAGGAGAAAAGTCAATTGTTGCTGATGGTGGCGAAGATTGGGCGATGCTAACTGTAATTCCACAAGATGAATTTTTCAATTTGACCAAGTCAGGTACAGGTGTGGACTTTAAAATGGTAAGGCCCAATGGAAAGCTTTATGCCCAAAGTATCAGTACAAATTATGGAGTTGCTTTCAGTAAAATATTTAGCGAGAGAAAGGTGGGTAAAACTATTATCGCTGTAAATACAAACGGAATAGCCGCCAAAGAGAAAGAGTTACTTGAGATTGCTGGCCCTCCAGTTGATTTTAAAATCGAAGCGATTGGTATTTATCCTTATGCCGATTCTCGTCAATATTTTCAAATGGAAAGTTCAGAAATCTTAGATAGGTTTGGCAACCAAGTAGCCAACGGTACTTTAGTGCAATTTAGCGTTTCAGATGCCAATGGATCATCTAGGATATTGAATGCATATACAATTTCGGGAAAGGCGATTCTCAATATCAATAACCCTTCAAACGAAGGAAGATTGCAGGTGCAAGCCTCAATTGGCGACTATGCAAAAAGTAATATCGTAGGCTACGATTTCAGGCGTCATATTCAAAAAATGGATGCGAATTTTGAGGGTAAGTACATTGTTGTTGGGCCGGTGATTGGACGTTTTGGACAGTATGCAACAGATGGAACAGAAGTTGTTTTAGAAGATTTAGAAACTGGTTTTACGTTAACT
This sequence comes from Spirosomataceae bacterium TFI 002, assembly GCA_900230115.1. Lineage (NCBI taxonomy): Bacteria > Pseudomonadati > Bacteroidota > Cytophagia > Cytophagales > Spirosomataceae > Spirosomataceae bacterium TFI 002. Next base: position 2,638,928 of record LT907983.1, read on the forward strand.
AAATATGTTAAAAAAGGATACGCCAGATTCTCTACAGAAGGGATGAACACCAAAAGTTATGCTCTTCAAATTACGTGTGGTGGCTTTGTGAAAACCTTAAAAAGCGAGAATAATGAATAAGGACAAATTCTTCTTTCGCTTACTACTGTACTTTGGAATCATTCTACTCTTAGGATTTATTGTAAGTGGTCTAAGCCAAATTCTTGTCTACTTTAACAAAGGGGCTTCAAAAGCAGACATGCTCAAGACTGCTGAATACTTGCCCGATGGCCTTTCACCTCAAATCATTTGGCTCGATGATGATGCAAATACAGGTAGACTCATGGAAGATTACAATCGGACATTGATTACTCAAGAGTATATAAGAGCCACTCACCAGCGTAACTTAAGTCAGTACACACAATCGGATGCAGGCGTAAAAGAATATTTTGGTTTGGCAGCTAGGGAGCACGTAAAATCACAAGTTAACAATGCTGTTGAAATGGATGTTGACGTGGAACATGTGGAGCTCAATCATAACTTGAAACTTCACTTTTATTCCGCTGATGGGCAAATTGTTTCATTTACTGATTACGCTGTTCATCGTAAGTCAAGGGTTAAATTTGGCAAAAGTGGAGACGTTAAGTATTTGGATGATGTCTCAGACTTTTTAGTGGTCATGCAGTTGGAAGACGGCTATTGGCGTATTAAAAATATGGAAAGGTCTCATCCTACTTTTGATATTGTTAAAGACAAAAAAACTATTCAGGATACAACAGGAGCGGCTGCAAAAAGAAATGTTTGTATTGAGCAACTCAAAGATGCCAAAGGGATTAATTATTACCCTCAAAACAGTCCTTTTCAAGAGTTTTGGGTTAAATATGACTCCAGTATCGTAGAAAATGACTTTTATCGAATCGATAGTTTAGGCTTTAACATGGTTCGCGTATTTATCAACTACGAGCAATTTGGCAAGGGATATATTGTTCCCGAAATGCTTGAGCGACTTGATCATTTAATGGAATCCGCGAATGATAATAAGCTCAAAGTCTTGATTACACTGTTTGATTTCAACTCAAATTATCACCTTTTTAACTTCCCCAATTGCGATAGTCAGCTTGAGGCAATTTTAACTAGGTATCAAAAACATCCGGCTTTAATTGCTTATGATTTAAAAAATGAGGTTGATTTAGATTTCAAATATCAAGAAGAAGTTGATGTTAGAGAATGGTTGAAGTTTATGCTTCCCAAAATGAGAGAATATGATCCATTCCACCCTTTTACGATTGGCTGGTCAGATCCTGATTTTATAGCAAACTATGGAAATGAGCTTGATTTTCTTTCTTTTCATTCCTATGCAAATATGGACGTGATTGGGCAGAGTCTAGATGAGATAAAAAAATCATATCCAAATAAATTGGTTGTCCTTTCGGAGTTTGGAATGTCATCTTACGAAAGTGTAATTTTCCCATTTGGCAAAACACAAACCAAGCAAGCGATGCATGTGGGAAGTATAATAAAGGGGTTAGAATCTAAAGGCGGCATACCATTTTTCCTTTGGACATTGTATGATTACCCAGAAGTCTCTGGTTCGGTTGCAGGAGGTAGGCCATGGCAGGTAGGAGCCCAAAAACAGTTTGGACTTTATGATAAAATGGGTCAAGCGAAAGAGGTGCTAAGCGTGCTAAATGACCAGTCTCAAATAGAGAAATATTCTTTCATAAGTAAAATTCCTAGATTTATATATACATACTTTATTCTAGCAATTTTAGCAATGGCATTATTTTGGTGGGTTTTAAAACGAAAATAACTTTATTCAGATGAACAAAAAATTGAAAGTAGCAGTAGTATCGAGTTTTCCTCCTAGTAAGAGGACTCTAAATGAATATGGTTATTACCTAATTAATCACTTTAGAGAAAAATCGTTGGATATTGAGGAAATAATCCTCATTTCTGATGTGCTTCCTGCCGGCCAATCTTTTGATTTTCAAGACTTCCCTGTCCCTATTTCAGAGCATCAAGTGTGGGACTTTAATAAATGGAGTAATCCGCTGTCAATCTTAAAAGCGATAAAAAAATCAAAACCAGATGTGGTTTTATTTAATATGCAGTTTTTGTCTTTTGGAGATAAAAAAATTCCTGCAGCTTTAGGTCTTTTAACTCCTTTGATTTGTAGACTTTCAGGATATCCATCTGTTGTTTTATTACATAATATTTTAGAACAAGTAGATCTGAATGAGGCAGGAATAACGGGCAATAAGTTTTTGTCGGCCATATTTAACTTTATTGGAACAATTCTGACTAGAATTATTCTTTCTGCCAACTTATTGGCGGTTACGATACCTAAGTACGTCAAAATTCTAGAAGAGAAATACAAGGCAAAGAATGTCGCTTTGATTCCCCATGGTAGCTTTGAAATTCCTCCAACCCCCGACTATAAACTCCCAGCTGGACCATTGCAAGTGATGGCGTTTGGTAAGTTTGGAACTTACAAAAAGGTAGAGGGAATGATTGAAGCTGTAGAGCTCATAAGAAAAAGAACAAATCTTGACATGGAAATTGTAGTTGCAGGAACTGATTCACCTAATACACCTGGCTACCTAGCTGGAGTGGAGAAGAAATATGCTGCCGTAAAGCAATTAAGGTTTACGGGTTATGTAGAAGAGGAAGATGTGCCAAGAATTTTTGGAGATAGTGCGGTGACAGTTTTCCCTTATACTTCTACTACTGGTAGCTCTGGTGTGCTACATCAAGCTGGTAGTTACGGAAAAGCGGCAGTAATGCCTAATTTGGGCGACTTAGCCATGCTTGTGAAGGAAGAAGGGTATGGTGGAGAGTTCTTTGAGCCTAACTCAGTAGAAAGCCTTGCAGACGCCATACAAACGGTTTTAGAAGATGATGAATATAGACTTAAGCTTAGTCGCCAAAACTACTTTGCAGCCGCCTCATTACCTATGGGAGACCTAGTTGATTGGTACATTCTTCACTTTAGGAACTTATTGTAGCTTATTAGATAAATGGATAGAGAAGTTGAAACAATATTAAATGCTTTAGGTGAAACGCCTAGACTATTAAAAGAATTGATTTCTGAAATTGGCTCTGAACTTTATAAAGAGAAAATTATCAAAGGTAAGTGGTCAATTCACGAATATGCAACTCATATAGCAGTTGGTGACATTTATGGATTTCAAAAAAGACTTAACGATTTTAGTAAGGAAGAAAAACCGATTTTTGAACCACTATCTGGAGATAGTTTTAATAAAGATTTTTTTTAAAATTAGATTTGGAAAAAAGTTTAAATGACTTTTTCGAAATCCGACATAGTACAATTGAATTAGCGAAAGCATTTAACAAGAACGACTGGAATAAGTTAGCCATTCATCCAGAATATAAGACTTATACACCATATATAATGCTTAGACATTTGTTAATGCACGACCACAATCACCTGTATAAAATAGAGGATATGGGATTAGGTATAGGGCATATAAAATAATGGAGCTACAACATTATTTTTATCAATACATTTCGGCGAGTATTGTTTAGTCGAAAAGTAGTCAAATCTTTGATATTTAGAAGAAAAGTTAAAGCAAAATACAAAAGAATTGACTTGTACTTAGATCGAAAGGAATTGCATATTTTCTGCTCAACTTGCGATAAAAGAGGTATTGAGATATAAACTTCAAGCAAGAAACACTCAATGCTTTCGAGCATTGAGTTGATAATATAGATGGTAAATTACCATGGAAGAAATCAAACCCAGCATTAGGTATATCTGTACTTGAATCACTTGAGCGAAGTCCTTGTGAAAGGTAGATATAAGGACGATTTGTGCAATTCCGCCTACTACAGTGATCCAAACTGGGATTAACCTGTCCAAAGACATGTGGTAATAAACAAAGACATTGGAGCAAGCAAAAAGTGCAGTTGCAAGACCGTATTTCCATAGGAGCGGAGCAATGCTTGTATAGGCTTCTCCAAACAGTAAATTGATCACTGTTTCTGGAGCGAAATAGCAGACGAGAATAATTGCGGCTGCTAAAACGATAACTACTCCCAGTCCTCCTAAAAAATACCACGTATGATCTTTGCCTTCTTTTTCAAGCTTTATTACGATTGGAAAGAGTAAAGTAACTACGGTCCAAGTGCCAAAATACACGATTCTACCTATAAGTGCTAGTGCGGCATATAGCCCTGCGTCATGAGGTGCAAAGAAGTGTTTAACAAGGATAATGTCACTGTTATTAATCAGGATTTGGCTCAATTCATAAAACAGAATGATCAATAAAAATTTATAAATCATTTTAGAAGAAAGAATGCTTTCGGAATCTGAAGCGTTTTCATTAGTCTTTATGCGTGAAAGCCACCAAGTTGCGATAAGTGAAACAGAAATACCAAGTGCAACGCCATTCACTCTATACCCTAAGTAAACCAAACCAATAGACACAATGAGCCGCACCCACATCTCCGATTGGTAAGTCAAGGCAAGCTTTCTATATTCTAGCTTTCCTTGAAATAAACCACGATTTACGCTCATGAGGAGGTAAAAGGGCAAACTTATTCCTAAAATGAAAAAGGGAATAGAAGAATTAGTTTGGAAAAAGTCTTTCCAGAAAATTGCTCCAATCATTACAACCGAAAGCATAAAAATACCTGTGTAAAAGGCTCTTTTGTTTAGCCATTTTTTTAGAAAGGAGATTTCAGTATTTTCCGAGTACTCGGCGGCGAATTTAGCTCCTGTTAATTGAAAAGCTAAAGCAAAAAAAGAAACCATCAATAATAAGGTCACAAGTAAGCTAACTTCGGAGAAATCTGCAGGGCCAAGCCATCTACCGAAAATTAGATTTATGATGTAGTTTCCAGCATTAACGACTAGTGTACTTATAAAAAGTAGACTACCATCTGTTGCCAATTTTTTGCTCTCTGAAGCCATAAAATGGGTAAATCCTTTATTATTTAGGAAGCATTCCGACAAACTTTGTCAAATGCAGTAATTCGTAAATTTCACTGTTCTTATTAAAGTCGAAGCTCATTTTTTTGCCCGCATCTTTAAGGATTTTAAAAGTAGATATGATGGCATTTGCACCTACAATATCCGCGTGTTTTACCCCGGTTAGGTCTAAACTTATTCCATCAGACTCTTGTGCAGCTTTATTGAGCTTGTTTTTCCATTCTAAAGCCTTTTCGGTGGTTAAATCACCTTCGATTATTATTTTTTGCATTTGATTTTATTTTTTGTTGATGGCAATGGTAAATAGTTGACCCAATATTTTGAAAGAGTCTTTCATTGAGAGTTTTGAACCATCTTCATGTACCCATCTTTTTAGAGGTTGCTCACATATCAGTCGTTCTGCCTCTGCAGCTCCAAAATGCTCTTTCATTCTTAAGAAAATCTCAACATCAAAGATCCATTGAGTAAGAAATGGCTTTGTAAACATGTCCGCAACGATGTCTCTCGTCATAACCTTTGCTCCACACTGAGTGTCCTGAAACTCCATTCCTAGAATTTTTCGGATAACAAAGTTTACAGTCTTACTTATAATTCCTCTTGAGGACTCACGAAGAATAGAAGCTCCAACTCGCTGAATTCTTGAGCCAGCTACTAATTTGAAATTAGAACTAGATAATGTACCTACAAGGTCTTCAAAATCAGCAAAATTAGTGGAGAGGTCAGCATCTAAGAAGCCAATAAAGTCTAGCGACTGATCTTTCAACAAATGAAGCATTCCTTGCCTTACGGCCTCTGCCTTCCCTCCGTTTTGGGCACAATCATATACGATGATATCGTCATACTGTTCTTTAAACCTATTTAAAACACCAAGGGTGTCGTCTTTACTTCCATCATTGACAAAACAAAGCTGATACCCACTGTTGTTATTTAAAAATTCGGCAAAAGAATCTGTTTGAAGTCTATCTTCTTCGTTGTAACAAGGTATTACTACCCCAACCCCGTTTTTATTTACCGTTTTTTTTTCAGGGTTACTAAAGTCCTCAGGCATCAATTTGATGTTGAGTAGCTTTTTGACCCTTATAACAACCTCGTTCAAACCAACAGGTTTTGATATGTAGTCGTTGGCACCTTTAGAAAAAGCATCCACAATGGTTGTTTCTTCGCCTGCTCCTGACATAACCATGATAGGAACATCCGACTTTTGGGTATTTCTAACATAATCAATCACCTCAAAACCTGATTTCAGGGGCATATTGAGGTCAATGAGTATTAAATCTACTTTATTTGAATCAAAAGCATCTATGGCTACTTGTCCGTTTTCGGCAGGAATAACATCGAATCCAACTTTTTTGAGCACGTATACGATTGATTTAAGCACAATTGGCTGATCATCTGCTGCAAGAATTGTCATATGGTGTATATCTATTGTTAATTTGCATTATAAAATTATGCAAATAATATGCCCTTTACACCATCTCACGTAATTGCTGTCCTTCCTTTTCGAAAAATTTCGAAAAATTACGTTTCTATGACGGGCCTAATTGCAGGAAGTGTCGCTCCTGATTTTGAGTTTTTTTTGCGTGTTACTCTTTACGGAAACATCAGCCATACATGGTTAGGTGCCTTGGTTTTTGACTTTCCAGTTGCCATTTTAATTGCATTCGTTTTTCACTTTATTGTAAAGAAAACATTCATTCTACATCTTCCTAAGCCACTTTTTCAGAGGTGGGGTAAGTACGCGGATCTCAATTGGATGGATTACTTGAAAAAACATAAATTCGTTTTTTTGAGCTCATGTATTGTTGGAATCTTGACGCATTTTCTTTGGGATAACTTCACTCACGAACCAGGATATATTTCAAATTTTCAGTTTAATTTTTTTCTAAAAAAAGTTTTATTTTTCGGTAGAAGCATAGCTATTTATGATTTATTACAACTTTTGAGTTCAATCTTAGGCCTAATAGTGCTAGTTATTACCATTTGGAAGTCTCCAGTGGATGATTTGGTCCCCAGAAAATCGTTAAGCCAAAGGAATAAGTACTTTATGATATCGTTTTTATTAACAGTCGGTATAATTTTTGTGCGATATTGTATTGGAATTCCAGATGAGAAGCCCTTAGGTCAATTCATTGTGATAAGTATGAGTGCTTTTATGCAGTCTCTGATATTATTAGGAATCTATCACTTAAACATTTCAAATAATTGATACTTAGGTTAAGCATTTTACTTTTTTTAATCAATCTTCCTTTTGTAGGAATTGGTCAAGTCTCCATGTCTTCTGGATTCAAAATGCTCGAAGAAGGGCAATTTTCAGAAGCAGCAAAATTCTTTGAGGGGGTTCTTGAAAAAGAACCAAATAATCAAACAGCAATGCTGTGCTATGGGAGAGGAATTGGGCTATCGGGGAATACTGATGAGGCCAAAAAAGTTTTCAAAAAACTACAAGAATTAAAGCCCGGAGATTACGAAGTTGATCTCAATATGGCTGAGTCTTTCATGTGGAGCAAGGATTATAAAGTAGCCCTAGACTTATATAAAGACTTATATGAGAGAAACCCAAAGAGCTTTCCTGCTGTACTGGGAATGGCAAATGCATTTTCAGAAAATAAAAAATATGATGAAGCCCTTACTTACATAGAGCAGGCTTTGGAAATAGACCCCAAGAATGCGAATGCAAAAGTCAGCCGCAAATTTATGAGACTAGGTAAAGGTGCCCAGTTGATGAATTCGGGAAATTACGAAGGGGCAATTTTGCTTCACAACTTAATTTTAAAAGAAGACAGCCTAGATACAGATGGACTTCTGAATAGAGCAACGGCTTTAATCGCTTCTAAGCAATATGAACTTGCAAAAAAAGACTACAATAAACTATTAAGTATTCCAGATAAGGAAGTTGAAAGTTATTTAGGGCTTTCAAGGATAGCTAACTTGGAAAAAGATAAAAAAGCGTCGCTACAAATAGCAAAGGAAGCTGTTTTTACTGCTGATAGTGCTGGCTCAATTAACGCAAATATGGGTCTGGTAAATGCTTATGGAGCTCTTAAAGATTTTAAAAGTGCATTTAATATAATTGATAGTTTATGGGCTATTTACCCCAATGATCCAAACCTAATTTCGGCTTATGGAAGAATGAATATTTGGAGCAAGGGATTTAAAAAGGCAACAACGTATTATAATGACCTTTTGGAGCTAAAACCAGACTCATTCGACGGAAACTTAGGATATGCGGATGCTCATCATGCTATGGCATTGGATAAGACTGCGTTTGAATATGTACGAAATACATTAGGATATTACCCTGGCCAAATAGACGCATTAAACTTCTTGGAGCGATTACACCTATCACATGATCCTAGTATCTCTTCGCATGTTTTTTCAAGTTTGGATAACGGAGGTAACGTTTCTACCAACTATAATTTTGTGGGAACATTTGACCCTCATCCCAACTGGAGAACCTATTTGAGCTATTATTCTAGAAAAGCAGAAAATAAAATAGATGGAGTTGACAATGTAGAAGTAGAAAAGGTAGACAACTATGGTGCAGGAGTTAGTTATCAACTCAATGGCTGGCTAAGGGTTGGTGGTAAGTACCACTTCTTATTCTCCCAAAACTATAAAAGAAAGTTAGGTGAAATAAACGCCGCATTACGAGTTGGCAAATTTCAAAACATAGAGTTGTTGTACAAAGAAGAAGTACAGAACTTCAACGCCGACCTGATCAAGCGAAACTTGAAACTATCAAACTATCAAGTCAATTATAACCTTTCGTTGCCAAGCAGAATTGGTCTTTATTCTCAACTTATTCACACTCAAGTTTCTGACGGTAACCAACGAAACCTTGCATTTGTGTCTTTGTACTATGATATATTGACCGTTCCGTCATTAAAAGCGGGCTTTAATTACAGCATTTTTGGGTTTCAGCAGCAAGTACCTGAAGTGTATTTTAGTCCAGATGTTTTTAAAGGATACGAGCTATTTGTTGCAAGTGAGAATGTTAACCTACCAAATGCCAAATGGATATATCAGGCTACTTTTGCTACAGGGGTACAGCAGATTTCTAATGAAGACAGTCAAGGTATTTATAGGTTTGATGTCAAGGCTGGAAGGAAGTTTGGTTCTAGATTTTACCTCATGGGTTACTTCATGAAATCAAACTCTGCAGCATCGAGTGTACAAGGTTTTACATATAATGAGTGGGGAATTAGAACAAGGTGGGCTATACCACTTAGAAACCTATAGAAACAAGTTAAGGAGATTATATATTAATGATTGTCGAGTGAAAAAAGACATTTAAACAATTTACACAAAATCAATTAATACATGAAAGGAATAGTTTTTACGGAGTTTTTGGAAATGGTCGAAGAGAAGTTTGACTATGAAATGGTGGATGACATACTTACAATGCAAGAACTTCCTTCGGAGGGCATTTATTCCGCTGTAGGTACTTACTCACACACAGAAATGGTAACCTTAGTGACCAATCTGCACGAAAAAACAGATATTCCCTTGCCAATTCTTTTAGAAACATTTGGCGAATATCTTTTTGGTTCATTGCAGCGTGCTTACGGTGGCTTATTTTCCGAAATTACAAGTGGCATAGAGTTGCTGAACTCTATTGAGCATCATATTCATGTTCAAGTAAAAAAGCTATATCCAGACGCCGAACTGCCCACTTTTAAGGTACTAGAAAAAAGTGACCAACGAATAGTTATGGAGTACTATTCAGAGAGAAAGATGGGTGACTTAGCAGTTGGCTTGATCAAAGGATGTATGAAGCATTTCAATGAGAATGTTACTGTAGAAAAAGAAATGCTCTCTGAAGATGGCAAAAGTGTCAAGTTTACTGTGACCATGGTTTAGAAATTATGGATGGCGAAAAAGAAATATTACTTTTTAAACGAAAGAGCGACCGTGATAGGAAAGCTCGAATAGCCGCTGAAAAGATTCTAGAGGATAAGGCACTTGAACTATTTCAAGCAAATCAAGCTCTTCTTAAGCTAAATGAAAACCTCGAAAAGGAGATCCTAAAACGTACTGACGACTTGGCGAAAAGCCGTATTCGTTATGAGCAGTTGGTGGAGTCTGCTACCGAGATTATTTATGAAGTTGATAACTTCGGAAACGTATTGTATGCCAATTCAGTAACAGAAAAACTACTTGGCTATACAGAAAGAGAATTACTTTCTAAAAACGTTTTGGACCTAATTGCCGACTCACACAAAGAACAAATTTGGAACGACTTTTTGAAGGGGGCCAAAGAGGGGACAGAGCAATTCTACCATGAGTTTCCTGGGGTTAAGAAAAATGGAGAAACGATATGGCTTGGTCAAAATTTCCAAAACCAATTTGACATTGTCGACGGGAAACATATTTTTAAAGGAGGGAGGGGTATTGCTAGAGATATCACGCAAAATATACTGATAAGTCAAAAGCTTGAAAGAAGTGAGGAGAAATACCGAAGTATCATAGAAAATATGGACCTGGGGTATTTGGAGGTTGACTTGAACGGACTTATTGTAAGAGCTTATGATAGGTTTTGTTCCATGTCAGGATACAAGGAAGAAGAACTTTTGGGCAAGGTAGCGGATGATATTTTGCTTCCTAACAAGTACAAAGAGCTCATGAAAAAGCAAGATGAGTCTCGTCTTGAAGGAGTTGTAAGTACTTACGAAGTTCAAATGATCAAAAAAGATGGGAGCCTTTTATGGGTGCTCATTAGTGGAGGTCCAGTGTATGGCGATAAAGGGGAGTTGATAGGCTCTGTAGGCATTCATTACGATCTTTCAGAGCAAAAGAAGGTTCAAGAAGACCTTGCATTGGCTAAGAAAATCGCTGAAGATGCTCAAAAAGCAGAGCAAGGATTTTTGGCAAACATGAGCCATGAAATTAGAACGCCTTTGAATGCCATTATTGGAATGTCGCACTTATTGTACGATACCAACCCTACTAAAGAACAAAAAGAGTATTTCGAAATCATAAACAATTCGGCAAACTTTCTCCATACGCTAATCTCCGATGTTCTTGATATGGCGAAAATAGAAGCGGGGCACATCAATCCAAAATTTGAACCCTTCGATCTAATTGGTTTAATCAATACACTCCAGAAAACCTTCGAATTAAAAGCTAGTCGCAAAGAGCAGCTTGAGATTGTGAGTGAAATAGATCCTGAGCTAGAATACCTTGTAAAGGGAGACGAAACACTACTTAACCAAGTACTCTTAAATCTAGTTGGTAACGCGGAGAAGTTTACTGAAGCGGGCGAGATTAGGATTAAGCTGAAAGTTCTTAACAAGAGCAAAGACAAGTTTTTCATTGAATTTGAGATTTCAGATACTGGTATGGGGATGCCGAAGGAGAAGCTCAAGTTGATTTTCCAAAAATTTAAGCAGATCGAAGCAGATTCTAAAACCAAAACTAGAGGAACCGGACTTGGGTTGGCCATTGTTAAGGAACTTATTGACAGGATGGATGGTGAAATTAAAGTGGATTCTGAACCAGGTAAAGGATCTAAATTTACTTTTAAGCTACCATTTGGCTACACAGAGATTAAGCGTACCGAAATCATCGAACTTTTTGAAGCTCCCTCAACTGGTTTGCAAGGAAAGTCGGTTTTAATTGTGGAAGACAACATGTTGAACTTGAAGTATGCTGGAAAGTTACTTGAAAAATGGGGTATAGATCAGACACATGCTTTTGATGGTCTTCAGGCTGTAGAACAGGCCAATAAAAGACATTTCGACCTTATACTCATGGATATACAAATGCCAAACCTAAATGGTTATGAAGCATCAATTCAAATAAGGAATACAATAAACCCAAATACGCAGACACCAATATTGGCTCTTACAGCTTCAGCAATGGTAAGTGAGAAAAACAAAGCCACGGATGCTGGAATGAACGATGTTTTGACAAAGCCATTTCGACCAAATGAATTGAAACGGTTATTAGATTTACATTTAGGAAACACAATCGATTCAGCTACTGAAGTTGATGACAGTACCGAAAAGATTGAATTAGTGAAAACAGAAATGAAAATAGATAAATCGAAATTAGGCGACCTATATGGTGATGATATGGATTTCAAAACAATGGTTTTTGAAACATTCTTAGAGGAAATCCCGTCTCAACTTGAAGAACTTAAGTCTGAAATAGAAAACGATAACTGGGAGGAAGTCGCCAAAGTCGCACACAAAATGAAACCTTCACTAGGTATGGTAGGTTTACCCGAAGCTGAAGAAACCTTGAGGATTATAGAAAGCACAATTAAAAAAGATGGGGTTAACGAGGATATAAAGACCAAGGCAAATGACTTTGTGGCATCCTTTCCTCAATTTATGGAATTGGTTAAAGAAGAACTACAAGAAAACTAACAGTCCATTATGAAAATAGAACAAAGTATTTTTTCAGAAAACCAATGGACTCCAAAGCACTCGACAGATGGTTTCCAGTCTCAAGAGGCCAATCTGGTTTTAGCTTTTTGTGGTAAAGATCAATTAACCATAGAAAACATAAATGTTTTAAAAGAGCAATACCCAGCAGCACAAGTAGTTTCTGCAACTACAGCGGGTGAAGTTTACAATGACCTACTTTACGAAAATAGTATTGTTGCAACTGCAATTCAATTTGAGAAAACCGAGGTTAAAACAGTTTATGCCAATATTAAAAACTGTGACAGTAGCTATAACCTTGGTAAAAAGCTAACTGCACTATTTCCGCAAAAAGGCTTGAAGTATATTTTAGTAATATCAGACGGTAACTTGATCAATGGAACAGACCTCGTTAAAGGAATTAAGGCGTCTATTGATGATAATGTGTTGGTTACAGGAGGACTTGCTGGAGATGGAGATAGGTTTGAATCCACACTCGTAGGTCTGAATGAATACATAGACGAAGGAAATGTAGTTTTAGTAGGTCTCTATGGAGATAATATCAAAGTAGGGCATGGATCTATGGGCGGCTGGGACGAGTTTGGTCATGAGCGGACAATCACAAAATCTAATCAAAACGTACTTTTCGAGTTAGATGGCAAAAGTGCATTGGACCTTTATAAGGAATATTTAGGAGCATATGCGGAAGAATTACCGTCTTCAGCACTATTATTCCCCTTATCGATAAATTCGGATGAGGAAGGCAATAGAAATGTAAGAACGATTCTTTCGATCGATGAAAACGAGAAATCGATGACTTTCGCTGGCAACATGCCCGAAGGAAGTAAGGTTAGATTAATGAAAGCCAATTTTGACAAGTTAATTGATGCATCTAATCAAGCTGCAAGACTGGCTGTGGATAGTTTTGATAGTAAACCAGACCTGGCCTTATTGATATCATGCGTAGGCCGAAAACTCATTCTAAACGAAAGAGTAGAAGAGGAGCTAGAGCGAGCTATGGAGTACTTTGGTGAGCATACAGTTACAACTGGCTTTTATTCATATGGCGAAATCTCGCCTATAATGACGCTGGGAAAATGTGAGTTACTTAACCAAACAATGACAATTACAACACTAACTGAGACTTTAGACTAAGAATATGAATGAGTTTCACCCGCTTTTAAAAAGACTGATTAAAAAACACCTCCAAGAGACCAAGAACACTCCAGAGGTAGACGTTTTTTTAGAAGCAGTTAATAGAACATTTTTATCATTTGAAAGAGATAAAAAAATCACAGAGCATGCATTTGAAGTTAGTGAAAAGGAATACCAAAACGTCCTAACAGATCTTAAAGCTCAGTATTTTCTAAAAGAAGAATCCATTTCGAAAATTAAGGATACGCTCAAACAGCTAGATTCTAGCAATGAAAAAGTACTAGACCAAAGTGACGATTTAATACAAATAATTGACTTGTTGCAAAAGCAAGTTAGAATTCAGAAAGACCTAGAGCAAACCCTCATAGATTCTAAAAATTATGCTGAAAGTGCTGCAAGAGCAAAGTCTGACTTTTTATCTGTGATGAGTCATGAGATAAGAACTCCGCTGAATGCAATTATTGGGAATATTCATATTTTGAAGCAAGATGAACACCTTGATTCACAAGTAGAATCCATTGAAACGCTTGAGTTGTCATCACACAACCTTTTAAGCCTCATAAATGACATACTAGACTTCAGTAAAATGGAAGACGGTAAAGTTTACTTTAGTAGTCATTCTATAGACCTTCATAAGCTTGTTAAAGACATTGTTTCAACATACACGGTAAAAGCCCTTGAGTTTCAAAATGAACTGACTTATACCATTGCTTCTAACACGCCTATTGCAGTACTGGGGGATCAAGTGAGATTGAATCAAATCCTTGGTAACTTAATATCAAATGCGATTAAATTTACTTCCAAAGGTAAAGTAGAACTTAAGGTTGTTCTTGAAAAAGAAGACGATGATTTCTACGATATTAAGTTTTCGGTTTTTGATTCTGGAGTAGGTATTTCAGAACGTGACCAAAAGCTAATTTTTGAGAGGTTTACCCAAGTAGATGCTACTGATAAGCGAGAGCACGGCGGTTCTGGTTTAGGCCTGACTATCACCAAAAAACTTCTTGAGCTACAAGGAAGCAGAATTGAAGTATCAAGTGAGCTTAATAAAGGCTCTGAGTTCTTTTTTACGCTGAAGCTAGCTAAGGATAAATCATCAAAGGACAAAAAGCCTGGAGATGCATCAAAACTAGACAAAGAAGTTTCTCTAGCGGGCATGAAGATACTTCTTGTTGAAGATGTAACTTTTAATGTCATCGTAATTAAGAAAATACTTACCAAATGGGGCGTGGAGGTTGAAGTCGCTGAAAACGGACAAGTGGCAGTAGAGAAAGTAGGTGATAAAACCTTTGATCTTATTCTGATGGATATTCAAATGCCCGTTATGGATGGTTATGCCGCCACTAAAGAAATAAGGAAAATGGGAATAAATACTCCCGTAGTTGCGTTGACGGCATCTGTTTCAATTGAATCTGAAGAAGCAGCTAAAGCGAGCGGAATGAATGACTACCTTACTAAGCCTATAAATCCAAAAGACTTAAAAGAAGTATTATTTAAAATGACGAAGGGTCGTAATAATTAGTACGAATTAAATATTTTCCGCTTCAATTCGATAAACAATTATTTTTGTCAAGGGAATGTCACTTAATTTTTAGTGGGAAGCAGTTTTATTTAACCATTTTTGGGTATAATTCATTTTATAATTTTGTGAGAATAATCATTCTACTTCTCTCAGTTTCTCTTGGCATCAGTGCACAAGACTCTTTAAAAACTCAATATATTTCGGCAATATCTATAGGCGGAGGTTCTGCTCATTATATTGGTGATTTGGCTCCAATAAAGCATTTTCCAATTTCTTTAAATACTAATGTTAAATATAACGTGGTGTTTGATTACTCAAAATTTGTAATTCCCTATTGGTCAATAGGTGCAAATGCAAGCTACACTGTTATTGCCGGTGACGACTTTACTTTTGCATCTAATAATATTGAAGAACTGTGGCTTAATTATCTAAGGAACCTAAACTTTACAAGTTTAGTCTTTGGTGCTGGGGTAGAGTCGAGGATTTATTTGACTAGATTAAATGGTAGAGAACCTAATAGGTTTGATTTCTTTGTTTCGAATGGAGTTAAACTGATTAGAAGACAATCAAAAACAAGTTTGATAACTGAAATGGGTAAAGAAGTTAAAATTCGTGACTTGACACAGTATAATACAGCCGGTGCTAGTAACAGGGGCAATGCAAGTAATAGCGTAGTACATACAGTTTTTCCTTTTGGTTTTGGAATTCAATTTCATATCAATAAAAAAATTGCTTTAGGATTGAACCTCGATTATAATTTTGTGCAAAGCGACTTAATAGATGACGTTGGTAATGACCCTTATCCGGAACCTACAGAATTACAAAGATATTTTGGACCTAATAGTGTTCTACTTAGTAATAGAGCAGCTGAGACAAGGACTATAAGTACTTTTCAGTCAAGAAGTGAATTACTCTCAAATCCTGTATTTATTGAGAATGGTATCTATGGTTTAGATAACATTAATTCTTTTGTTGGTTATCAAGGATCCCTATCAGATAGGAGGGGACAGGTTGGTAACGATTCCTATTATACAAGTAGATTTTATCTAGTTTACAAATTTCAGAAGTAAAAAATAGAAATCTGACTAAACTCCCTTCGCCTCTTCCCAATATACATCCATCTCGGCTAAAGTCATATCGCTGAGTTGCTTGCCGTTTTCTTTGGCTTTCGATTCTAGGTATTGGAAGCGTTTTATGAACTTTTTGTTAGTGCGTTCCAAGGCAGTTTCTGGATTAATATCGATGAAACGGGCATAATTAACAAGAGAGAAAAGTACATCGCCAAATTCTGCTTCTGCTTTCTCAGCGTCTATTTCTTGTCCTTTTTCGGTATTGAATTCTGCTTTGAATTCTTGCATTTCTTCCTCTACTTTGGCCCATACTTGTTCCTTTTCTTCCCAGTCAAACCCTATTCCACGTGCTTTCTCTTGAATTCGCATGGCTTTAACAAGTGCAGGCAGTGACTTAGGTACACCCCCAAGTACGGAAGTATTTCCTTTCTCTTTAAGTTTTAGCTTTTCCCAGTTTTGCTTGACCTCTTCCTCATTGGCAACCTTGGTGTCTCCATAAATATGAGGGTGACGTGCTACTAGTTTGTCGCAGATTCCATGTAAGACTTCTGAAATGTCAAATGCCTCTTTTTCTGCCCCTATTTTGGCATAAAAAACGATGTGGAGCATAATGTCACCCAATTCTTTCTTGATCTCATTAAGATCTCCTTCTATGATGGCATCTGATAGTTCGTAAGTCTCTTCTATGGTTAGATGACGAAGGCTTTCTAGCGTTTGTTTACGATCCCACGGACACTTTTCTCTTAAATCGTCCATGATGCTTAATAATCGCTCAAATGCGACCATCGCATTCATTTTATCTGCAGGAAATAGTGGTTGTGGAGTAGGGATGGACATTATTCTTTAGAATTATTATGCTTCAAAATTAGGGATGTTAATGTTAAGCCAGGGAATTGATAGTGAATTATTTTAGGAATAGGGAGTCCCTTCGACCAAGTTCAGGGTGAGAGGGAATACCGCGTCCATTCGCCCGATCAAGCTCAGTTCAAGAGACACATTTTTTTTTAAATTTCAAGATTACAAATATGCTGAGGGTAGAATCCTTGTACCATTCTCCCCAGATTCATAATTTTAAAATTCCTTGATTAAAGCAGCGTGAGTGATCGCAGCCTTGTATGAGCTCTTTTAATGCTGGCTTAGCCGCATTAAAAAGCGAGGGCGAAGAGCACGTGTCACGCCCAAATTAACTTCTCCACTTGATAGCACAACCAATAGCTCTAGTTGTTTGAGTTACAACTGGCTTGTCGTTAAGAAGGTTGTTAACAGCATCTTCCACGTATTTTTTTGTTACTCCAGCGGCATCTTGAGCACTGTCGTCTATGGTGCCTATGTAACGTAAAATATTGGCTCCACCTGTTTTCTGAAGAATAAATACATGTGGGGTTCTTTTAGCACCAAAACGCTGTCCTACTCCTTGAGTATCTTCTAAATATGGGAATTTGTAGCCTTTTTCGTTTGCTCTAGTTTGCATGTTTTCGTACGAATCCTCTTCGTAAGCCGCAGGATCATTGGGGTTGATTGCAATAACAGGGTATCCTTTACTCGCAAATGTATTATTGAGAGCTATTACCCTGTCTTCGTATGCTTTGGAAAATGGGCAATGATTGCAAGTAAAAACAACAATGAATCCTTTCGCTGAGCTATAATCGGATAGAGAAACGAGTTTGCCATCTACGTTGCGGAGGTTGAAATCCGCGACCTTATCGCCTAGTTGGTATTCGTTGGTTTCTATAGGTTGCGACAACTTGCCCGCTACATCGTCATTCGCTTTGAACCAATAAGTTCCTAAAGCAACAATAGTCACTGATAAAGAGAGTGTTATGATGTTTTTCATATTCATTTTATTGTCTTGTTTCTGCGATTTTTTCGTTTAGTATTTCACTTGTAAGTGAGCCTTCAACAAATATTCGCTTTTTAGTTTTAGTATTTATAATTAGGGTTGCTGGTATTGCTCCTGACCACGAACTGTCTATTTTACTAATCCATGAATCGTAGTCGCTCTCGTCAAGTAGAACGACACGAGATTCAATTTCTTTTCTTTTTACAAATTGATTTACTAATTCTTTTTGTGAAGCAAAGTCCATGCTAACTAGCAGCACATCAGCTTCTTTATTTTTTTGTTCCAATACTGGAATCTCTACAATACATGGTTTACACCACGTTGCCCAAAAGTTGATTAGTTTGATTTCTTGTTCACTATTTTCAATTTCGAAGGTAAGTTCGTCAAATTTTATAGTTTTTACTTCTTGTGCACTGGTGCAGTGAGTACAAATTAGACTCAAAAGAAGATAGAATAGTTTATATTGGGGATATTTAAGCACCTAAGATTAGCTTTACGTTAACAGAATTGGGTTCTAAAGCATACAAAAATACACATTTATATATGAAGGCGATACTTTGTGAGAAATTTGGAGGACCAAGCCAATTACAGTTACGAGAAATGCCTGTGCCTCAGGCAAAAGAGGGCGAAGTAGTAATTACTGTGAAGGCATGCAGTGTAAACTTTCCTGACGGATTGATCATTCAAAACCTGTACCAGTTTAAACCTGAATTGCCATTTTCTCCTGGAGGGGAAGTGTCTGGTTTAGTAAAAGAAGTTGGTGAAGGTGTGAAGCACCTGAAAGTTGGTGACCGGGTGCTAGCCTTGTGTGGTTGGGGAGGAATGGCTGAGGAATTGGTTGTAGAGGCCAACAAGGTATTTCCAATGTTGCCGGAGATGGATTTCATCACGGCTGCATCTGTAATGTATAATTATGGTACTTCGTATCATGCTCTTAAAGACCGTGCGAAGCTTCAAAAAGGAGAGACGCTCTTGGTTTTAGGTGCTGCGGGTGGTGTGGGAATTGCTGCGGTAGAATTAGGTAAAAAAATGGGAGCAACTGTAATAGCTGCAGCTTCTACTGAAGAAAAGCTTGTTTTGTGCCGAGAAAAAGGTGCTACCCATGTAATAAACTATACAGAAGACAACCTGAAAGATCGGGTAAAAGAACTTACAAATGGCAAAGGAGTAGATGTGGTGTATGATCCTGTGGGAGACAAATATGCTGAACCGGCAATACGCTCATTAGCATGGAAAGGACGCTATTTGGTAGTTGGCTTTGCTGGTGGAGAAATACCAAAAATTCCGCTAAATCTCGCTCTATTAAAAGGAAGTTCGTTGGTTGGTGTGTTTTGGGGTAGGTTTGCCCAAACGGAACCAATGAAGTCTATGCAAAATTTGAAAGATTTGGGAGAGATGTTTATCAGTGATGAAATCGCTCCTCACATTCATAAGTTGTATCCATTGGAAAATGGTGCACAAGCGATTCAAGACTTAATGGATCGGAAAGTCATAGGAAAGGCAGTGGTTTTATGCACTACAGAGGAGGAGGCAAGCAAAAGGCCAAATGTGAAAACCAAAGAGATAGTTAAAAGCACCAAACTAGTTTTCGGCTCACCACAGGAATTTAAAGATTACCAAGGGAAATCGCTTGGAACGACCGATTGGTTAATGGTGAGTCAAGAAATGGTGAACAAATTTGCGGATGCTACATTAGATCATCAATGGATTCATATTGATGTAGAACGGGCGAAGGATTCTGATTTTGGTGGAACTATCGCCCATGGATTTTTAAGCTT
The DNA here is from genome assembly GCA_900230115.1 of Spirosomataceae bacterium TFI 002. NCBI lineage: Bacteria > Pseudomonadati > Bacteroidota > Cytophagia > Cytophagales > Spirosomataceae > Spirosomataceae bacterium TFI 002. The sequence goes on from LT907983.1 coordinate 2,658,590, forward strand.
ATCACTTACGAGTCATTTGCTCAGTTCACTTTATGATCTTAAATTTTCGAGTGTGGGAATCAACTATGGAACAGATAAAGTTCGTTTCCTTGCACCCATATTGGTTGGGTCGGAGATACAGTTGAGTGCAAAACTAAAACTGGTATCAGAAGTAAAAAATGGAGGACTAAAAATGATCTCTGAAGTCGAGATTTATCAAAAAAATCAAGAACGGACAGCTATGTATGCAGAGCTCATAGGTATAGTTTATTGAGTTACAAATACCCTTTGCTTTTCGGGCTTGTAAATTGTTTTTCTTTTGTCACCCTCTTTTTTAAGAAGACCTTTCTCAACACCCAGTTTTAAGTCTCGGCTGGCAGTAGCGGTTGAGATTTGGTTAAAAGTGACCATGTAATCTTTGCGGGAGAATTCTTTTGCTGTTTCTGATACGAAAAACGCTAGTCTTTGTTCGGCGGTTTTGATCTCTTCGTTCTGCTTAAAGAAATCTTGTATCGCAGTATCAATAATAGTAAGCATAAACTCCAAGAAATCGGTTGGCTTACCTATCCTTCCCGACTTTGTAAGTGCATCAATTAGCAGGTCGTGATTATTATAGATGAGGTGTTCTAGTGGAATATATTCAAAAACTGGAAAGTCGCACCTTAATAGGACTTTAAACCAAAACCTACTGACTCTGCCATTACCTTCACTAAAAGGCTCTATGGTTAGCATTTCATAAAAGAAGAGGCACGATTTTATTATTGGAATTTCATTTGATTTTTTTAGAAAGCCGAATAATTCATCCATTAAGAATCCAACTAAATGTGGAGGTGGAGAAAGATGAGTCGCTACAGATCCTCTTTCGTGAATCACGTTCTTAATTCTTAACCGTCCTGGGTTATCCATGATGCCTCCCATGAACATTTTATGTGCTCCTAAAAATGAATTTTTCGAAGATGGCTCGAAGCTCCTAATGTTCCTATACGTCTTCAATGCATTGTAACCATGCAACATGAAATCGGTATTTCCACTTGCTCTTTGATACCTCAAAAGTTTTCGCAAATCGTCTATTTCTATGTTACATAAGTCAAGTTTTAGAGATGCATAAACCGATTTCAACTCATTTTCATCTCTGAGAACTGGTGAAGGTTTACTCAAAGTACTTACACTCGCTTCCCCCAACTGCCTCGAGATGGTAGTTGAAAGTTTCAGAATGTTGTGTGTTATATCGTAAGTGGGACGCATATCTTACTATCAAGAGATAGTATCAAAATAGAAATCAAATGGTTAATTCTTTCGTTAAATATTATAATAGTATACTTAAGATGAAATTTGATATTTTTAGTATCACAAATCTAGCAAAGAAAATGAAGATTCAAACTCTCGAATCTTTTCGCAATTAGCTAGAGGGTCAAATGAAGAATGACTCCGCTTAGTCATTTTACAAAAAGCTTGCCGAAAAGCATTTTACACCATTGAGACCCCGAACGTAAACGTCTGCTAACTAGGTGATTTCCTCATTTAACTTGATTGGGCCTGTAAATGCCACTAAAATCCTTTCGCATTTTATATTGTGGGATTTCTGGAAAACCACCCGAAATTCCTTCGCATTATCTATCGAGATTTTGATGCCAAATTTTGAAATTTTGAACATCACTTGATACTATCTTTTATAATCTCATTTCGAAAATCTTTTCGGAATAGAACTGTATATTTAATATAAGATGAAATTTGTTGATTTTTGTGACCTTAAATTGTGGTCTTTTGAGAGCTGCAAAAGCCGTCAATGGAGTGGCGTATTTCTATTAAATATTGTGCAATTACCTCGCCAAAAATTCTTTAGAATTCAAATTTTCAAAAATTCGAAAACGAAACGAACAAAAAAACGAGGAACCGAGGTAGAGGAAAAGAAGCGAGGATTGAAAATTTTATGACTTGTATTATTTCTAGATAAATAGATGTACCTAGTATAATTTAGTAAGCCTGAATTAATGAAATAGTCTAAAGCGAAAGTTCGTAATAGAAACTGGTAAATGATTAACTGGTAGAATTGATTTTATACTTTCTCAGTATATAAGGATAACGCCGTTTTGAGATGGCCTAAAAAAACAAAAGTCTTGACCTACAAATTTGTGAAGTAAGTCAAGACTCAGTACTGGTATTGTGAATAACCTTAAAGCTCTCTTATTTTGATTTTACGAAAGGCAACCACATTTCCGTGATCTTGAAGTCCAATTTTGCCTTTTGAATATTTCCCAAAATGTTCCCAGCCCTTAAACTTGCTGTCCGCTACCATGGAATCCCATTTCTCACCGGCTGTAGCATAACTTACTGCCAATTCTCCATTTTGAAATACAGTGAGGATACCGTCCTTTTTTATGATTTTGACTTTATTCCAATTGTCGAATGGTTTCGCTTTAGATGCAGACGGAATCATGTCATAAAGCGAACCAGCCTTTCTATTGCCATTTTTGCCTTTTTTCGCATCTGGGTGGTTTTCATCATCTAGTACTTGAATTTCTGGACCACTGATGTATGGAGTTCTCAAGCTTTTGTCTTCTTTAACTCCGTAAAAAATACCGCTATTGCCTCCTTTCTCTATTTTCCATTCAAGTACCATTTCAAAGTTTTCGTATTCTTTGTCAGTTACTAAATCATTGGTCTTCCATTCACTAGATCCATTAGGGTCAAAAACGAAAGCTTTATTTTCAACCTTCCATTTTCCGCTAATAGGTTCGCCAGGATGATTGTACATATGCCAATTTTTGAACGATTTGCCATCTGTAAGTTTTTGCCATTTTCCTTTTTGAGCAAAGGAGTGGCTTGAGATTATAACTGCTAATAATAGGAAAAGGGACTTTTTCATTAATATTTGTTGGTCTTTTTATGAAATCGAAAGTAGTAAATCAATTTTGATTTTGGTGCTTGACTGCCTCAATTCTTTAATTCTGATTTTCATTTAGAAGTCAGTGTGACTAAATATCCGTCATTTAAGTTTCTGAGAATTCGTAAATTATTCTTAAAGGCGTACTTTTGCAAAAAAAACATTTAGATGATCTATCCTATCGTTGCTTACGGCGATCCAGTATTAAGAAAGAAATGTAGTCCAATTAAAAAAGGGGAAGTTGATGTGAAAAAACTTGCCGAAGATATGTATGAAACCATGTACGGTGCATCTGGTGTAGGATTAGCCGGACCTCAAATTGGAATTGACAAAAGGATATTTGTAGTGGACGGTCACCAAATCAACGAAAATTTAGATGAAGGAGAGGAGCGAAACCCTCATTTAGAAAACTTTAAAAAAGTATTTATCAATGCCGAAATTCTCATAGAAGAAGGAACACCTTGGGCCTATGAAGAAGGCTGTTTAAGTATTCCAGACATTAGAGCTGATGTTTCTCGTAAGGAAGCTATTAAGATCAAATATTTTGATGAAAACTGGAAAGAGCATACAGAGGTGTACGAAGACATGGCTGCAAGAATAATTCAGCATGAATATGACCATATAGAGGGTATTCTTTTTACCGATCATGTAAGCCCATTAAAGAAACAAATGCTAAAGAAGAAGCTCACAAATATTTCAAAAGGAAATATCAGAGTAGATTATCGCATGAAATTTCCAAAAGCCTAATGAGCACTCTTAAGCTCACTATTATACAACCCGACACCATTTGGGAAAACCCAGGAGCTAATCGTGCCCTTCTAGAGGAGATGATTCATGACTTGGAGGATTATGGAGAGCTTATATTGTTGCCAGAAATGTTTACAACAGGTTTTACTACCAAAGTAAAATCACTTGCTGAGCCAATGAATTTCACAACCCACAAATGGTTGAGACAAATTGCTGCTCATACAAAAGCTCATATTGGGGGTAGTTTTATAGTAAAAGATGGTGACTCGTTCTTTAACCGTTTTTTATTGGTGGCTCCTGATGGCTCTAGCCAGCAATATGATAAGAAGCACCTTTTCAGAATGAGCGAAGAAAAGGATGTATTTACTTCAGGAAATGATAGAGTGGTCATGGACGTGAATGGCTGGAAAGTTTGTCCATTGATATGCTACGACCTAAGATTTCCGATATGGGCAAGAAATACCGAATTGGCTTATGATTTGCTGATTTATAGTGCTTGCTGGCCAGCACCGAGAGATTTCGTTTGGAATACTTTGTTGGCAGCAAGAGCTTTGGAGAATCAAAGTTATGTTGCAGGAATAAACAGGGTTGGTGAGGATGGTAAGGGTATTTCTTACTTAGGGAATTCACAAGTCGTAAGTCCTAAGGGAGAGCAGTTAATTGAAAAAAATACTATTCAAGGAATTTCTCAAGTAACAATCCACAAAAAGGACCTTCAAGACTTTAGAGCAAAGTTTCCTGTCCATTTAGATGCAGATAGCTTCAAGTTAAACCACTAAGTTTAATTATTAGCTTAATTTATGTGGCATTTTTAGGATAATAACTAAACCTATCTATTTTTGTAAGTCATATCATTTAATAGGCAGCGTCTGAAAAAAAATCTACTAGCCACTTGAAGTCAATATTAAGAAAAATCGCCTTTGGCTGTATTGCTTTTGCACTTTGTCCTGCTTTTGGTCAGGAATTGTCAATAGATATTCTCCAGCAGGGCGAGACCTATGAAGACTCGTCCTATTATGATATTCTACAAGTTCATGATGAATATTGGATTGCTGGCAAGTATGGGACGCTGAAGAAGTATACGGCAGCAGAAGGTCTATCAAATATTACGTACCCGTCAGAAGAGGTTGATATCTATAAAATGGATAGGCTAGGGGAAGATAAAATTATTGCGAGTGGCGATAAAGGAACCGTTTATATTCACGATCTGAAGAGTAAGACTTGGCAGACAACACGAGTAAAAGGCTATGAAAATGCGTGCTTTTACAATCTTGCAGTAATGAGCGAGTCAAAAATCTACATTAGTGGCGGAAATTCTAAAATAGCACATTCAAAAAAAACGATCCCCGAAGGATTTATTTTGGAGTCAAATGATGGAGGAATCACGTGGTCCAAAATTTACAGCAACCCATTAAAAATGGTTTGGTGTGTGAAAAAAAATCCATTTGATGAGCAAATGTATGCTCTTATGTACACAATCAATAGAACTCACCTTTACAAACTAGTAAATGGAGATTGGGAAAAAGTAGAAAAGGTTGGAAATAGTATTTTTCACGAAATTCAGTTCGAAAGCCCAACGTCTTATGTCGCTACTGGTGGTTGGATTGGTAAAAAAGGCAGAATTCACTACAATAACAGAAAAGTAGCGATTCAACACTCGGGTTTGATATGGGGAAGAACAAGCAACGAGAAGTATGAGATTTATCCTGCTTGTGACGGACAAATCGTACTTGGAAACCATAAGGGCAACTATAAGTTATTTGGCAAAAAACTTAATAAGCAATTCAGTATCTACGAAGTAGTTTTCACTTCAGAAAGAGAAGCACTCGCTATTGGCTCGGCTAGAACATTACTTAAGCTTAAAATCGAAGATTCAATATAGTTGAATGTAATTTTGAAGGCATTGTGCTACCAAAGCAGTGGTATAAGCATCAGACTTAAAGAAAAGCACATTTCTAACGACTGTTCCACCCGAAAAGAAAACACCGCCTTTCCAGTAATTCGCATCTTGGTCACCCCTGATTTTTTGGGACAAAACATAATTCATAGCACTTTCGATTGAAGAGTTTGAAATGTTGTAACCTAATTTTTTTAGATTTAACATCGTGCTCAATGCGTAAACAGTTGACTGCAAACGGTCTTTTTTATTAGCTTTTCTTCTACTTTCAAAGCTACCATCTGCTTGTTGAGAGTTTTGTAAATGAGTTACAAGTGCTTCAGTTTGAGTTTCAAACTCACTTTTAAAACTTCCAATGGATTTACTAAATACGTAGTGAATATGATACCTGTTGGGATAGTATAAGCCGGCTCTGCTCCACCTTTCCCTGTCAATTGTGTCTTGAATTAAGGAGATTGCACCTTCTCTGCCTTTGGATGCTTCTATTTGATGAGACTTGGTTAAATAATTGAGAACATTCGCGTTTACAACTGCGTCAATGTCATTTGCACCCCAAGGAACATATCGCTCATATGGATGTGGAAAACAGCTACTTCCTTTTAGGTAGAAAACGCAATTATGGAGAGCTTGCTTTACGAAATTCCAACGTTTGAATTGATATTCGGGTGCCATCCAAGTCATATATGCTTGTGAAGGTCGAGGGATTTTATGAATGTAGTTGTACCAGTGATAATTGTTTCTCTTTTCATCTAGCCAGTTATCAAAAGTCTTAGAAGTGGCTAAATTTTCAATGTTTTCGCCGAAAATAGATGCGTAATAATAAAGAGCTAAGTTTCCCGCTGCCGTGTCATCCGCATCGTTGGCTATGTCCGCGGCGTTATTTATAAATCTGCTTCTAAGAACATAATTTGTAGGTCTATGTGCCAAATAATTGGGAGGATGAGGTCCCTTTTTGCTTAAAGGCTTATTAGGTTTTAGTTTTTTCCAAAAATTGAATGTGTCATTATCTCTATAGCTTAGGATTTCGGGGAGTGCATTCCTAAGCATCGGTAGGATTTGCTTCTGACTAGTATCTGCAAGGTACATTTCAGCCAGAATATTAAAAATGCCAGCTTGAGTAAAGCAATTGGAATCTCTAAAGTCTTGTGAATATCCGAGAAGAATGTAAGTATTTTTGAGCCCCATTGTAGAGGGCCATTCTCCCTTAAAAATGCTGTCGCGAACAGTTTCGGTTTCTTGAACTTGTGCTAAATAGTTAAGCGAGTTTGCTAAGATATTTTGAAGTTCCGTTTTGCTAAGATTTTGACCCAAAACGCTATTATAGCTAATAGCAGAAAGTAAAAATATTTTTAGCAAAAACCTCATTTCAGCTTAATTGATCCGCAATTTTTCTATCGTTTGCAAGTCGAGGTACCTTATTTTGTCCGCCTAATTTACCTATTGATTTCATGTAGTTGATGAATGAGTTTTGGCTCAAAACATTAATTTCCAATGGTCTTAAAATTGAACCAATAATTAGGTCTTCATAATAAGTATTGAGCTCAATCATTTTTTTGTCAAGATCTAGTGCAAAAGCTGCCAAATCATTGGGTTGGTGTGCAAATTCTACTAACCATTCGTGATAAGGTAACCCCTCGTTGGGGCTTACCATAGGAGCGACCGTGAATTCTACGATTTCCACTTCGGGATGTAGTTGACAGGCGTGTTTCATGGCTTTCTCTACTTCTTCGCCAATCACGTGCTCTCCAAAAGCTGAAATAAAATGCTTTATTCTTCCTGATACAACCACTTTGTGTGGAAATAGACTAACAAATTTTACGGTATCGCCAATGGAATAACCCCAAAGCCCAGCATTACTATTGATAATGAGAGCATAGTTTTTATCCAATTCTACTTGTTCAATACTTAATCGGGCTGGATTTTCGTCAAAAAACTCTTCTGCTGGTACAAACTCAAAGAATATACCTGAGTTGAGCATCATAAGCAGCCCGCTGTCGCCTTGTTTGTCTTGATAAGCAATGAATCCTTCTGAAGCCGGATAGAGCTCAATACTGTCGACCTTTTTTCCAATAGATTCAAAAAGTTTAGCTTTGTATGGCTCAAAATTCACTCCACCATAAACGAACAAATTGAAATTAGGAAAAACGTCTTTAATCTGCTTGCCAGTACGTTCTTTAATACGGTCAAAATACATTTGTACCCACGGCGGAATTCCAGAAATCAAGCTCATTGGTTGATCTATGGTTTCATCTATGATTTTGTCAAGTTTCTCTTCCCAATCCTCTATGCAATTGGTTTCATAACTTGGGAGTTGATTGGTGCGTAGATAACCAGGGACATGATGGTTGGATATACCAGAAAGTCGGCCTGTAAAAATGCCTGCTTTTTTGTCCATCTCAGGACTACCCGATAGAAAGATCAATTTATGATCTAGAAATTCAGATTTTCCTGTTTCGTGTATATAGGTTAATAAGGCATTTTTTGCCGAGTTAATGTGGTTTTTAATACTATCCTTTGAGATTGGAATGTACTTTGTACCTGATGTAGTACCTGAAGTTTTGGCAAAATAGAGTGGTTTTCCCTTCCAAAGCACATCGCTTTCACCTTCAAGAATTCTTTCAACGTAGGGTTTTAAATCTTCATAATCGCGAATGGGCACGTATTTCTTAAAGTCATCATACGTCTTGATTTTATCAAAATTATGATCTTTACCAAAGGCCGTGTTTTTTGCCCCCTCAACAATTTTATGAAGCCATTTTTCTTGGGTTTTACCGGGCTTTGCAGCCCATTTTTGTTGTTGGCTGGCAACGTAGCTAGCCAAAGGTTTGCTTAGAAAAGATTTAATTCCCATTCCCCAAATTTAACCGAAAAATATTAAAGAATTCATTAGCCAGAGCAAATCATATTGGTTGATATTTTTCGTGTTTATTCCGCCTTAATCTTAACATTTCTATAAGAAGTTGAAAAGGTTATAGTTAGGCTTAAACAAAAAAATGGAACGGGTTACTACGTGAACCCATTCCATAATATTATACTATTCTTACTAATAGTATGATCTATTAGGATTGAAAGAAGTTTGATCCAAAATCAGCTTGAGAACCAGTCTTCAGTGTTATGTTTTCGACCTTCCCAATTTTCTTTAAAACTGGTTTGTTGTATTTTCTTTTTTGATTTTTCATGATGCTTCGTTTTTATTATTAGGACTTATTTCTTGATAATTTTGTTGGCTGTAATATTGAGACCGTTTCTTTGTATAATTAAATTGTACAAGCCGTCTTTTAGGCTGTCCATGTTAATTTGAGATTCGTTGTCTTTTGTTACTTCTTTCTGTATGTACAATGTTCCATTAGAACCATATACATTTACCTTATCTCCCTTTTTGACACCTTTGATCCACATTTCCGAACTTGTTGGATTAGGATATGACACAATTAAGCCAGACTTATTTGTATAAAGTTGACCTACGATTTTACTCTTTATAGGTACTGAGTTATTGTAATCATATTGAAGTAATTGATAGTAGTTTTGACCGTAAACAGGCGATTCATGCTCAAAGCGGTATGCTGTCAATTCATTAGCAGACATTTTTCCTTCAATAAATCCAATTGATGCGAATTGTTTTGCATCCACTGAGTGTAAAATCTCGAATCCTAAATTTCCTTTTTCTTCAGTTGTTACCCAGTCAAGAAGGATAGAGTTTTCTTTAGCCATGGCTTCAAAACTCAATAGAATTACGGGAAGTGGAGCGGTACCATTAGTAAAATCACTAATGATAAAGTTATTGGATCCATCTACCTCTGATGCCCCTCCACCTACTATGGAAACAGGAATTCTACCATCGGTTGTATTTCTACCCGACGTTGTACCGCCTCCCATATTATTCTCTTCTGTGTCATTTACTCCATCTATACTGTCATCATTGTCAAATTGTCTTGGGACTGCTGTGGGGCCAAGTGTTATAATATAATTTCCTGGAGGGACATTTTGAAATGAATATGTACCATCTGAAGCTGTTGTTGTGGTTGCTAACAGATTTTCTCCTGCTGTAGGAGCCATCATTCTTGCTGTCATAAAGTCTGCTAAACCTTGTAGCAACTCAATTTTAACACCTCCTACACCCAGATCCTTATCTAGTTTATTATTATTGCTGTGGTCCTCATAAACTGTACCGCTAATGGTACTTGTTCCTTGTGTATCGACAAAATTGTTATTGTCGTCTTCTTCTCCTAAAGCTATTGTAACTGGTACTTGGCTATTGTTAGTATTCGTATTTGCAATATCTGAACCATCTATTGTGGATGCATCGCTAACAGAATAATAGTTAGTAAGGTCTGTTTGGTATACAATGTAATTACCAGAAGGCACGTCACTAATTATGTAATCGCCATTTACGTCTGTAGTTGTGGTAGTTACTTGAGTGTCACCCGAGTCATAAATTCCGTTGGCATTGACGTCGTTATATAAAATCAATGTAATAGGTGCAGGAGGAATCGCATCACCTGTTTCATTGAAATCTGTATCTATACTTACAGTACCCGTTATAGTGCCATGCTGCTCATCGATAAAGTTGTTGTCCATATCAGATTCACCCGCATCTATGGAAACAGGAATCGTATTGTCGTTTGTATTAGGATTAGCCATTTCAGGTTCACCATCTGAACCGTTGTCAGCAGAAGCATCATTATCTGAAACTGAGACAAAACCTACAGGGTCTGTCTCTACAACAATATAGTTGCCTTGTGCTACTCCAAGAAAAGAATAATTTCCATTAGAATCTGTCGTTTTTACCGCTACTTGAGTGTCAGTTCCAGCATCGTATAGGCCATTTGAGTTGACGTCATTGTATAATGTGACTGTAACTCCTGATTTATTTGTGTCTTTAAGATCATCATTGTCATCATCAACACCCACATTTCCACTTATAGATCCGGGAACGTCTAACGATGCTCCTATTAACCATTGATCTCCGTTATGTTCAAGTACATTACCAGATATGGTAGCTACATTAGTCCACTTAGCTTTCCCTCCATCACCTCTAAGAAAAACCTTAAATTCTAAAGAAGTAATACCAATTCCGTTTACTCTAACAGAACCAGAGGCTGCTCCTGATCCTGTGATGCTTAAAATGTCCAATGGACTAATTGAACTTGGATGTGCATTTGTGTTTAAGATTTTCTTATTTGTAACATCAATTTCAAAATCAGGAGTACCCGACAATTTAGTTAAAGTGACTCCAGCAGTTTGAATTTCAAGCTCTGTGGCAAAACCTAATTGGTCAATTAAAGGTATATTAACATATTCTCCTCCTAAACCAACAAGGTGTATTATTGGGTTGTTAACTGCCCTGCTAAAGTCAACTTTTAAAGTTGCCATTTCTGCCCTACCATTTGTTGGAGTAATTGACGAAGAGCTGCCATTGTTATGATGTAATGCATTGGCAGATGTGAATACACTTGTTGCAGAGTTACCGAGAAGAACAGTGATTCCTGTATGGGGATGACTGTTATAAGAGGTGAAAAAGCCGCTCAAAGGAACACTAATAGCATCCATAGGTAAGAAGTTGGGCGTTGAATTTACTAATTTATCGGAACCAAGGCCTATTGAATTTTTTGTTCCTCCAAACATTACTCCGGTCTCTGTAGGTGATTGACTAGCCGGTAAAGTCCATTTTTGGTCAATCAATGAAAAAGTAACGGTAGTAGTAGGAGACGTAAATGGGTCGAAGTCAAGCCCAGCTGGATTGTCTATGTTTTCCCTCATGGTTACTACCTGTGGACTCACAGTGGGCCCTACCCCTCCTGGACTACTAAGTGGGCTCATCTCTAAGGCACTTCTAGTTGGAATTAGCTGAGAAAAAGCTGAATTGCAAATAACGCTCAACAAAAGAATTAAGCCGGAGTGTTTAATTATACTGATAACATTTTTCATATAATTCTTTTTTAAAATTCATTAGTGAACACATATGTATATTTTTTCAAAAGTCAATAACCTTGCCATTTCTGAACTTGAAATTAGAATTGATAAAAAATACAAGTGTAATTAGTGAATCGAAAATTCGTCTTTATTTGGAGGAAGTACCCCTCTCGGTTAAGTTGTGTAAATGTGTTAATTCAGCTATCTGAATAAGTTATATGTGCTCTATCGCATGTTAAGGAGAATATTGACAGGTGTATTGGTTATCCTATTCTATTTGAAAGGGAATCAAAAGCGGAGTTGAAAGGCACCTACAAATGTATCCGTTAAATAACTTTATGAAACAATTTGCTTTTAGGGAATCATTTTGCCTTGAATGAGCTTGGCATGCTAAGTTTAGAGCAAAAGAGGAAGGCCTTTTTGTTAAGATGATATTGCCAACATCGTTTTTTGGGTTGGAAAATATCACAATAGTAAATCGTCAAGATTGAGATAAATTGTATTTAAGAAGCAAATGATGCTTTTGTGCTAAAGGCTTTATTAAGAATTAGACTTTAAAGGCAGAACCAGGGTAATTGAAAACAAAAAACCTCAGCTCCATTTCTGAAACTGAGGTTTTAAAATATACTTTTTTCGACTTACTCTACCGTTTCGGCAAGAACAAGTACTTTGTTATTTGACACTTCTATTACTCCACCGTCTACTATGAAGTTTTGTGTTTTGCCAGCACTTACAAGTTCAAGGTTACCCTTGGCAAGTGTACTAACCAGTGGTGCGTGATCATTTAAGATTTGGAATTCACCGTTTTTTCCAGGAAGTTTTACCGAAGTAGCTTCGCCGTTAAAAACGTCTCTATCTGGAGTTATAATTTCTACTGTCATATTATTTAATATTATTTACCAGCAGCCTCTGCCAATAATTTTTCTCCTTTTGCAACTGCGTCTTCAATTGTTCCTACAAGGTTAAAAGCTGCTTCAGGAAGACGGTCATGCTTTCCGTCTATGATCTCATTGAAACCTTTAATGGTATCGTTGATATCAACCAAAACTCCTTTCAGTCCTGTAAACTGCTCAGCAACGAAAAATGGCTGAGAAAGGAAACGTTGTACACGTCTCGCTCTTGTTACAGCAAGCTTATCTTCTTCAGAAAGCTCATCCATTCCAAGAATAGCGATAATGTCTTGTAATTCTTTGTAACGCTGAAGAATGTTTTTTACACTTTGAGCACAATTATAATGTGCATCGCCAAGAGCTTCAGCAGAAAGTACTCTAGAGGATGAATCCAATGGATCCACCGCAGGGTAAATTCCTAGCTCAGCAATCTTACGAGAAAGTACCGTTGTAGCATCCAAGTGAGCAAATGTTGTCGCTGGAGCTGGGTCAGTCAAGTCATCGGCAGGAACATATACCGCTTGTACCGATGTAATAGAACCTCGCTTAGTAGAAGCGATACGCTCTTGCATGGCTCCCATTTCTGTTGCCAATGTTGGCTGGTATCCTACCGCTGATGGCATACGACCCAAAAGTGCCGATACCTCAGAACCCGCTTGTGTAAAACGGAATATATTATCAATAAAGAAAAGGATATCACGTCCTTTGCCTTCGCCATCTCCATCTCTAAAGTGCTCAGCAACTGTTAATCCAGAAAGTGCTACTCTTGCACGTGCTCCTGGAGGTTCGTTCATTTGACCGAAAATAAATGTTGCTTGAGAATCTTTCAAAGCATTTTTATCTACTTTGCTCAAGTCCCATCCACCTTTCTCCATCGATTCTTTGAACTCATCACCGTATTTTACAATACCAGATTCGATCATTTCACGAAGTAAGTCGTTACCCTCACGAGTACGCTCACCTACACCAGCAAATACTGAAAGTCCAGCATATGCTTTGGCAATATTGTTAATCAACTCCTGGATCAATACCGTTTTTCCTACACCAGCACCACCAAACAAACCAATCTTACCACCTTTTACATAGGGAGCAAGAAGGTCAATAACCTTGATACCTGTGAAAAGTACTTCGGTAGTAGTTGCTAAGTCTTCAAACTTAGGTGCACTTCTGTGAATAGGTGATCTTTTCGAAGTAACGTCTCCAAGTCCATCAATAGGCTCTCCTACAACATTAAACAAGCGACCTTTGATATCGTCACCAGTTGGCATGCTTATAGGCTGACCTAGATCCGTGACAGGCATTCCTCTTTGAAGACCTTCTGTAGAATCCATTGCGATGGTTCTTACTCTGTCTTCACCAAGGTGTTGCTGACATTCTAATATTACAACTTGACCATTTGCTTTGGTCACTGAAAGTGCATCTAAAATAGATGGTATTGTTGACCCCTCGCCTTCGAAGCTAACGTCAACTACCGGTCCAATTACCTGCGAAACTTTTCCAAGATTTGCCATATAAATTTTTTATTCTGCCTAAAACTGATTTTCGGACTGCAAAATTATAAAACGATCGCTAAGAATCAAACCTTGGATTCGTGTTTTTTTGTACTTTTTTTAGAGGAAAGCACAAAATTTGACACTTTTATTGCAATTTGAGAGGAATGACTAGGTTAGGTCGAGTTTTTTTTACCAAAGTTTGAGAAGCCCTTTCCTGTTTTCGTATATTATATATGTGAAAAGAACGGCATATTCCAAGCTTACAAGCCATAAATTCTCATAAAAGGTAGTGCTGCCGTAGGCATGATAAGAGAGAACAACAACAAAAGACCAAACGATAGGAAATCTAATATTGGTAAAACTACATGCAGCTATAAGCGGGATTAAATACCAAGGGTGAACAGTAGTTGCAAATGCTAAGTAGATGAAAAGAATTGCTAAAACTGCTTTTGCTAAGTCTTTGCTTTTGTACGAAATAAAAAGAATGAGCAATCCGGATAGGATTTTCAAACCCATGCCTGCCAAATGTATGACGTTGTAGCCTACCAGCCAGAATCCAACTTCTCTTACTACATAATAGATGCTTGCGTTGAATTCAAAATTTCTGAAAAATAGATCAACGCTTTCAAGAAAATTGTTTGCCAATTCTTGACTCCAAAATGGGTAGAAACTAATAAGCAGAGTGATTGCCGAGACAAAAGCAAACAAAGTGCCTTTCACAGGTTTTAATCGAAAAAAAACTAGGGGTAGGAATAAAACAGGAATTAGCTTGACTGAAATTGCTGCTCCCAACGAGATTGCTGATAAGTACCACGATTTAGGGAATTTAGAAATAGAAAAATAGGCAAGAAGTACAAAAAACACTATAACTATCTCGAAATGAAGATTGCCAGTACTTTCAATTATCAGGAGTGGGTTTAAAGCAAAAAGCGAAAGGATTTCTCTTTTCTGAATGATTTTAAACATTAACCAAATCACTCCAAATTCAAATGCCCAAAGTAGTACACGAAGTCCAATAACTTGTCCGATTATACTCTGAGGAGAAAAATATGTTGCTACGGCAAAAAGGAATTGATTGAGCGGTGGATAAACAGAATAATAGTTTTGTGAATTGAGTTTTTGATAAATATCCTGTTGCGAAATACTATTAGAAATTTCGCTAGGGAGATGTAAAAAGGGGTTGATACCTTGATTTTGTAGAAGACCATCCCAAATAAAGCGGTAAAAGTCATCTGATAGGTATGGAATACTTAGGATAAAGGGTAACCTAAAAGCGATAGCCCACAGCCACCATTTGTTAAGTTCTTTTTCTTGGACAATGAATTGCCAGTAATAAACCGCAAAAATCGCCGAATAAATGGCAAAGAAAAGTCCAAACTCCGTTCTTTCTTTTATAAAAATCGCAAGTACGGCATAAAGTAAAAGCGAGATATAATTCATAAAAAAAGCCGCTTCCTAAGAAGCGGCATTATAAGTCAGGGTTTATTATAATGTTATTTATTTTGCTGCACTTAACTTGGCTTCGATAGTTTGCTGAGTATGTGGTACTGCTTTCAACCTTTCTTTAGGAATAAGCTTTCCAGTGTCTCTACAAATGCCATAAGTACCGTTTTTAATTCTTATCAAAGCTCCTTCTAAATTTGAAGCAAACTTTTGAAGTCTACCCATAGAAGAACTCAATTGCTCTTTTTCTCTTACGTCTGCACCATCTTCTAGTGTCTTGCTACCAATAGCAGTACTGTCTGTTCCGTTATCGTCGGCTCGGCTAAGCGTGTCTTTTATAAAATGAATCTCATTGTTCGTAGCTTTTAGTTTTTTCAAAATAATTGCTTCAAACTCTGAGAGTTCGCTTTCTGTATAGAATGTCTTTTCAACTGTGGATGCCATAATCAAAATGTTTAATATTTAGCGGTTTGGGCCACTTGCCTGAATTAGGCTG
Organism: Spirosomataceae bacterium TFI 002; assembly: GCA_900230115.1. NCBI lineage: Bacteria > Pseudomonadati > Bacteroidota > Cytophagia > Cytophagales > Spirosomataceae > Spirosomataceae bacterium TFI 002. The sequence continues at coordinate 2,674,332 of LT907983.1, forward strand.
CAAATATACTTTTTACTAACTACGAAAACCAACTTTTAAATAAAATATTCGTGGGAATAAACATTATTTTATGATCACTTCTATTTGCAAATCGGTATTAAATATGTCATTATTTATTAACAGAAAAATAATATAAGGATAGTTGATAAAATGTTGCGTAAATGTTTGGATTACTAAAAATATAGAGATTATTAGATAGAATGTTTTTTATCTAAGTTTGAGCCGGAATTACAAACTTCATATCAACAACAAATAAAACAATGATGAAATACATTGAACCGGCTCCTATTAAGGATAAAGAAAATCCGTTGGAGTCAATGATGTCGCGTTTCGATGAAGCAGTTAAATTGCTTGGAATCAGTGATGAGATGTACCATATCCTGAAAACTCCAGCCCGACAAGTAATTGTAGGTTTACCTGTGACAATGGATGATGGTAGTGTCAAGGTTTTTGAAGGGTATCGTGTGTTACACTCCAATATTTTAGGTCCAGGAAAAGGAGGGATTAGATTTGATCCTGATGTAACACTTGATGAGGTAAGAGCCCTTGCAGCATGGATGACTTGGAAATGTGCCGTAGTGGATATCCCTTATGGAGGGGCAAAGGGAGGAATCGCTTGCAACCCTCGAGAAATGTCAGCAGGAGAAATGGAGCGATTAACACGAGCTTACACGAGACAAATGCTCGATATTTTTGGACCAGATAAAGATATTCCTGCTCCAGATATGGGAACAGGTCCACGAGAAATGGCTTGGCTAATGGATGAATACTCCAAAGCAAAAGGAATGACAACCCATGCTGTAGTAACAGGTAAGCCGCTTGTTTTGGGAGGTTCACTTGGTCGTACCGAAGCAACTGGTAGAGGAGTGATGGTATCAACCCTCTCGGCGATGGATAAAATGAAAATTAATCCTTATAAAGCTACAGCTGCAATTCAAGGGTTTGGAAATGTGGGGTCTTTTGCTGGGAAACTCCTTGCCGAAAAAGGTGTGAAAATACTAGCGGTAAGTGATATATCGGGTACATATTACAACGAAAATGGATTAGATATTGCAGCAGCAATGGCTTATAGAGATGCCAACAAAGGCATACTCGAAGGTTTTAAAGAAGCGGAACTGCTAAAAGGTGAAGATATTTTGTTCTTAGATGTAGATGCTCTTATTCCAGCTGCCAAAGAAGATGTGATCACAAAAGAAAATGCTCACCTTATTAAAGCGAAATTGATTGTGGAAGGAGCAAATGGACCTACATCAGCCAAAGCTGATGTGATCTTGAATAACAATGGTGTACTTGCCGTTCCAGATATTTTAGCAAATGCAGGAGGCGTAACTGTTTCATATTTTGAGTGGGTTCAAAACCGAATTGGCTACAAATGGGGCGAAGACCGTATCAATAGAAGATGCGAGAGATCAATGAAAAATGCTTTTAATACAGTTTATAAACTTTCTAAAAAACATGATGTAAGCATGAGAATCGCAGCATATATGGTAGCGATAGATAAAGTAGCTGCAACATATAAGTTTAGAGGAGGATTTTAAGTTTTTGAATTAATCAAAGAGAGAGAAAGGAGTGCTTGAGAGAGTGCTCCTTTTTTTGTTCAAGATTATAAACAAAAAACCAGCAACCTTCCTAAGAAAGCTACTGGCTATTCTATGAAACTAATAAGTTCTTATTGTACTACTGGAGCTTTTGGAATCTCCATGTTGATATCTATATCTTCGCTAATTTCCTTGCTTGTCCATACAAAGCGAAAGATGTTCTCGGTCAAATTTACTTGCTTTAATTTCTCCGCCGCTCTCTCTCCATTGTGATGGCTGAGTCTTGACTTGATGTGCTCTGTTGCTTGTAAAAATTGGCTTTGTTCATCTGCACTTAAGTTTTGAAATTGACCATTGGCTGTGTTGAAAGTGTTTACCACCTCATTGAATGTTGACCATGGATTTCGTTCTGTCGCATTAGAATCAAAAGACATTAAGAAAGTGCTAGTTGCAAAAAGGGCGATGGTTAGTAAGCTTTTCATATTTGTATTTTTTTAAATTGATTTGCTACTTTGACATGGCTCACAGTCAATGGTTTATGTCGGTTTAGGTTTCTTCTACCGATCCATCAATATACTCGACGCTTGGGGCACTTAGGTCTATACATTTGATTCGATTTCAAAAGCATCGAACAAAACATGAAGTAGTAATAGGTCAAGCCAACATGATTATTTGATTTTCATTGAGTAGCTAATTGGGCAAGTAAATCACTTAAATATGGTATTATAAGAGTCCATCCTTCGACCTCAGAGAACTTTAATAATCCATCCTCTCTAACTTCGTTGAAGAATATTGATTTAGCCATTCACTAAATAATTCAACCTCACTTGCTGATTCAAGAAAGGTATTGCCTAAATTCATGATTAAAAGTGAGTTATCGAAAGGGTTTTACATGTTTTATATCAGGCGAATTTTATAGTCCATTTTGAATTTAAGGAGAAAAATTTTTCGATTTCAAATGGCAGCTTAACATTAATGAATTGAAAAATAGTTACAATCACATACTACAGAAGCTTGATGAATTTATAGAAAAGGAGATCGATAATCTCCATTTATCTAGTGAGGTTATCTGTAAAGAACTTGGTGTAAGTAGAACTCAACTCCATAGAATTCTTAAACAAAGTGAACAGGTATCATTAAGTCACTATGTTAGAGAAAAACGGCTGACAAAAGCAGCAGAGCTTATCCAAAATTCGGATCTTAGAATTTCTGAAATATCGGACGCAGTGGGTATAAGTAGTCCCCAAAATTTCAGCAATTATTTTAATGAAATATATGGGTTAAGCCCAAGTGAATACAGAAAGCAATTACCCGAATCGACGCAAAACACTTACTCTATAGCTGTTCTACCTTTTTCCAATTTGAGTAATGATGAAGAGCAAGAATATTTTAGCGATGGTATTACGGATGAACTAATCAATGTTCTTTCGCGGGATCAATTCTCAGGGGAGGCAAAGTTGTGAAGTTTGATGGCAATTGAATACATGTTAACGGCAGGTGGTTTGGATAGACTGAGCGGCACATATAAAAACGGTAACAGCGTAATCACTTTTTTCAAAAAAGGAGATGAATTATGGCTAAAGACCGAGGTGTTCGGTATGCCGTATAGATATGAAGGTTAAAATGAATTGGGGCTCCAAGTATGCCACAAGGTCTATTTGACAAGCTTGCTTTTGAAATATAGTCTGACAGTAAAATCAAATGTGCTCAGCAATTCTTATACGAAAGCGGGCTGGCAGGTTCAGAGATCTATAGGAAAGAATATTGATTATCAGTATTTTACATAATAGATTATAATATATTTATAATCGAATACCATGAAACTAAAAGAGGTACTTACTATAAGTGGCTCCTAATTATTTGTGCTCTTTTTGAAATTCCTGTTTTTTGGAATGCCTATTTCTAACACAAAACCCTTTTTCAGATGATACCTAATGACGAGCAATCACAACTATTAAGCGTAAGAGAGACTGAAATTAGAAAGCTTAAAGAGGAGATTCAACTGGAAGCAGCTCTGGAGAAAGTGCGAGTCGCCTCTATGGCCATGCACAAAACAGAAGAATTGGCTATGGTATCCTCTGTAGTTTACGAAGAATTAAATAGACTAGGAATTACCAATTTTCAGTCATGTGGATTTCATATAATTGATGAGCAAAATGAAATTCAGAATGTATGGAATTTCCACATTGATCATAAGCAACTTACTCGTTTTCAAATGCCTTTAAAAGGAAACGATATTTTGGAGGTCAGATATAAGGCTTGGAAAAAAGGCGAAAAATTGTTTTATCAAAAAGTTGGAGGTCAACAGCTAAATGCGAATCTTGAATATATTACGGTAAAAGAAATAACGTTGGGAAAAGCCGCTTCTTGGATTGAAAAATATGGCTTCCCAGACCCTGTTCACTTTCATTTCGCAAATTTTTCTATGGGTTATTTACATGTTATTTCAGAACACGAATAGCCGAGTGCAGATAGCCATTAAAGACAACGGGCCAGGCATCCCAGACGAAATTAAAGACAAAATCTTTCAACCCTTCTTTACAACCAAAGACACAGGAAAAGGTACAGGTTTAGGCTTGAGTCTGGCGTATGATATTGTGAAGGCTCATGGTGGGGAGATTTTGCTTAAATCTATTAAGGGTGAAGGCACAGAATTTATAATTTCTCTCAACATTTAAACTAGAAAGTATAATGAGAAGCAATCATTTCCTAAATTCGACATTCATTTAAAAAAGTCCAATGCTCTATTTTTTACTTGTTCTCCTAGGGTCAATTTTCATTAGAAAGCGGTTTGACTTTGCTATGAAGTACCCTCAACTAGATGGATTTCTGAAAGTGTCCTGGTTGATCTCTTTGCTCATTTTCCTTTCTGGTAATTTTGTTAATGATAAAATAGGAATAAGCACAGCCCCTGCTTGGTTTCTCTTTATAGGTTTTGTTTTATATTGCTATTGGCTTGCTAGAGATGAACCAAAACCAGATGCTATAATTTGGTCTACAATTGGGTTTATGGCTATTAGCTTAATATTTGAGATATCGGAGGCATATTTTGACTCCTTTCACGAAGACATTTCTAGTTATTTAAGTGTAGGGCAACTGGGGACTTTTGTGAGTATAATTGCCTTTGGAATAGGGATCTCTAATCAGCAAAAAGCACTAGCAAAAGAAAAAGAGAAAAGTGAATTAATATCGAAACAAAATGATGAACTCGAAGAACTAGTTTCTGAAAGAACTGCCGAAATAACCAAGCAGAAAGAAGAGCTAGTAATGGCAATGGAAGAGTTAAAAGCAACTCAAAGCCAGTTAATTCAATCTGAAAAAATGGCAAGTTTAGGTGAGTTAACAGCCGGCATTGCCCATGAGATTCAAAATCCGCTCAACTTTGTCAATAACTTTTCTGAGGTAAGCTCCGAAATGATTGACGACATGAATGAGGAGTTGGAAAAAGGTGACCTAGAAGAAGTCAAAGCATTAGCAGCCGATTTAAAACTTAACTTGGGAAAAATATACCACCACGGAAACCGAGCAAGTAGTATTGTGAAAGGTATGCTAGAGCACAGCAGAGCAAGTTCTGGCAAAAAAGAGTTAACGGATATTAATGTCTTGGCAGATGAATACTTGAGGCTTTCCTACCATGGTTTAAGAGCCAAGGATAAAAGCTTTAATGCAGAGATTATAACTGACTTAGACCCTAATTTGCCTAAAATAAACATTGTCTCTCAGGATGTGGGTAGGGTACTTTTGAATTTGATAAATAATGCCTTTCAGTCATGTACTGAACGAAACTCTGGAGCGAAAACCGAAAATTATTTGGCTTGCGTAACAGTAAGTACCAAAACCCAAAAGGACAATATAGTTATTGCAATAAAAGACAATGGTTTGGGGATACCGACAGAAATACGAGACAAAATATTTCAACCATTTTTTACAACCAAAGACACTGGGAAAGGGACAGGGTTAGGCCTTTCGTTGAGCAATGAGATAATAAAGGCTCATGGGGGAGAAATAAGCCTAAAAACGAAAGTTAACGAAGGGACAAAATTTATAATAACTTTACCGATCAGTTAAGTATTACACACTGAACTGCCATGAATATGAAAATACTAGTAGTAGACGACGAAGTAGATGTTAAAGACCTTTTTCTTCAAAAATTCAGGAAGGAAATAAAAAGAGAGGAAATGAGTTTTTCATTTGCTCATTCTGGAGAAGATGCTTTGACATACTTAAAAGAACACGAATCAGAGGCTGTACTCATCCTTTCTGATATTAACATGCCAGGGATGACAGGCATAGAGTTGCTGAAACAAATTAGGTCTAATTATCATAAACCACCTCCTATTGTCATGATGATAACTGCCTATGGAGATGAAGATAATAAGAATCAAGCGACGGAATATGGGGCAGATGATTTTCTTACTAAACCATTGGACTTTGCAATGCTAAAGTCAAGGTTAGCCTCTGTTTAAATTTGAATTGATATGAAAACTAACATACTTGTAGTAGATGACGAAAGCGACTTGGAAGTTCTCATTCGCCAAAAATTTAGACGCCAGATAAGAGAAGGTAAATACGAATTCCTTTTCGCCGAAAATGGGAAAAAGGCTTTAGAGATTTTAGAAAGCCACCCCGAAATATCATTGGTTTTAAGTGACATCAACATGCCTGTAATGGATGGACTTACACTCTTAATGCGAATAGGGGAGAGTAAGCCTTTGATTCAAGTAGTGATGGTATCTGCTTATGGAGATATGGACAATATCCGTACAGCTATGAATAAGGGTGCTTTTGACTTTGTATGCAAACCTGTCAATTTTGAAGACTTGGAGGTAACCATGGAAAAAACCATCCTTCACATAACTGAGCTTCAGAAAAGAATAGAGGCGATCAAAGAAAATGACATACTTAAGATGTATGTTGATGATAGCGTTCTCAAGTTCATGAGCAAGCAGGAGTTTGAAAACTCTTTAACAGCAAATGAAACCATAAATGCAACTGTAGTATTTATTGATATATGTGGCTTTACGGCTATCACTGAGAAGGAAAGCCCAGATTTTGTGGTGAACATTATCAATAAATACTTTGACCTAATGGTGAAAGAAATAATTGCACACGATGGTCGTATTGATAAATTTATGGGTGATGCAGTAATGGCTGTATTCAAGGGAGAATTCCATCTTGATAGGGCAATTGACGCTTCATTAGGTGTACAGGCCGCAATCAAGGCTATTAAAGAACCTGCTGTAGGCGTTGAATCTTACTTGCCAAAAGTCTCCATCGGAATTAACTCAGGTGAAATGATAGCTGGTAATATAGGTTCAAGTACCTTAAAAAGGCTGGACTTTACCGTTATTGGTGATGTGGTGAATACTGCACAAAGAATTCAGTCGGCAGCGATAGACGACCAAATATTAATTTCGGAAACGTCCTATGAGATGGTGAAGGACTCTTTTAGTTGTAAATATGCAGGAGAGTTTGAATTAAAAAATAAGGCCAAAGCTATCAAATGTTACGAAGTGCTCTCCTAAAGTTTTAAGCATTTAGGCTTTCTTTGACTGAATGCTTTTAAGGTCTAATCCTTTTAGCTTCAAGAGGTGTTGGTGTTTAAAACTCTCTTTATACTTTTTGCAAAAATCAGTATGATAAGCGTGGTTTTCTAAAAAACTAATTTGAATTTCTTGCCATTCTGATCTACTGAGATCTTTGTTAAAGTGACGTAACTCTTTAAAGAGCATTTCACTTACTGGCTCAAAATTTTCTGTGCTTAGATACTCTAAATCAGCATCAGCCAACACCCTTTCAGCTAAGTTTTTGGGTTTTTGTGGGATTTTTGTTGCCATTATCATCCCACATATTTTTTCAAGCTCTTCTTCAGAAAACTCATATTTGGAAAGCATTTCTCTGGCAATCCTGCAACCTTTCTCTTCGTGGTCTTCTCGCCCTTCAATAAATCCTATGTCATGAAATATGGCTGCAAGTCGTATCAATTCAATTTCCTCTGGCGGCAATCCTTCCCTCCATGCAAGGTACTCTGCCATTTTGAGTACATAAAGCGTATGATTAACACTATGATATGTTAAGTATTGAGGCAATTCGCTTGTTAGAATGTCAAGAACCTCATCGTATACTTTGTCAAATAGTGATTTCATTCAAACTTGTATCAATGTGCCCTTAATCTTTTAACTTCTCCTCCGCCTACTTCTTTTATACTTTGTATAAAAATAAATGCATTTGGATCAGTATTGAAAATTGATTTTTTAAGCTTGTGAATCTCTAGTCTTGTAACTACTGTTACAATGATATCAGTGTCGTGTTTCACTTCAAAACTTCCTGGTAAATAACCTCTCTCTCCTTTGTAAACCGATATTGCCTTATTGTGAGTTTTGACGATCATCTCTTTCATTTCCTCATGTTTGCTCGAAATAATAGTTAGGGAAGTGTATTCTTCAAAACCATCAACCACATATCCAGAAACCTGCAAAGCGGTAAAGTAGGTAAGTATAGAATACATTGCTTTTTCAATCCCTAAGCTATAAGCAGCAATAAGAAACAAAACTGTATTTGTTATCATTATTATTTCGGCAGTACTAATGGGCAATTTCTTATTGGAATATTCGGCAAGCACCTCTAAACCATCTATCACTCCACCGCCTTTTATTACAAAACCAATACCTAAGCCAATGAAAAGTCCTCCAAAAATGGCAATAAGAACCTTGTCATTTGTAATAGCCGGAACCTCAACAAACTGAAGTAAAATGGCCAATAAAATGACAGCGATAAGTGCATGAATGGCAAAGTTTTTTCCAATCTTGTAGTATCCGATAATAATAAAAGGAAGGTTGATTAAAACGAGTGGAATACTCACATCAATATGGAAAATTTCATGTATTAGGATGGAAACACCTGTTACTCCTCCATCTATAAAATGATTTGGGATCATGAATCCTTTGATAGCAATGGTGCCACAAAGCGAGCCAAGAATTATAAATAAAATTGACCTTACAGAAAATACCTCGTTCCAGTTAATGCTTTGATTTGAAGACAATCGATCGGCTCTTTAAAAGTAGAATTATAGAGTAAATTTATAATAACATCCACATACAAAAAAATTGAATCTACAAGACTTTTAATTATAGTTGTTTTGATGTGAGTAGCGGCTATTTTATTACTTGCCTATTTAGTAAAATTAACTAAAAGTAGACACCGAAAAAATTGAGAAGAAGAATCGAATAGTTGGGCTGAGTCATCGGTCGATAAAATGCATTTGATCGTCGAAAAGCTTCATGTCTAAAAACTAGCTCTACATTTTATTTATTACATTTATCGAAACCTATTTAACCTAGCCAAAATGAAGACGACATTATTACTCGCATTGTTTTTAACCATACTCTATAACAGCTCTTTTGCTCAAAACAACGCTTTCGCCGTTCAAACAAGTATAAAAAACGGAATTGTAGAAGGCAATTATGACACTAAAACAGGTATTCAAAAATACTTTGGGATACCTTATGCTAAACCACCCGTAGGAGATTTTAGGTGGAAAGCACCTCAGCCGATTGCAAATTGGCAAGGAGTAAAAATGACCAAGGATTTTGGGCCAAGGGCAATGCAAGCACCTGTATTTGGTGACATGCGTTTTCGTTCCGATGGCTTAAGTGAAGACTGTCTTTACCTCAATGTGTGGGCACCAAGCGGTCAATTGGCTAAAAACTTACCAGTACTCGTCTATTTTTATGGAGGAGGTTTTGTCGCTGGAGATGGTTCAGAGCCTCGCTATGATGGAGAAGCAATGGCAAAGGAAGGAATCGTAGTTGTGACAGTAAATTATAGGCTGAATATATTTGGCTTTTTTGCCCATCCTGAATTAAGCAATGAAACGACCTACAAAGGCTCAGGAAACTATGGCCTCATGGATCAGGCATTAGCTTTGAAGTGGGTAAACGAAAACATTAAAGTTTTTGGAGGTGATCCCAAAAGAGTAACTATTGCTGGGGAATCAGCTGGATCTATCTCTGTATGTGCACAAATGGCTTCTCCGCTTGCACGTAATTTAATTGCTGGAGCCATAGGAGAAAGTGGAGCTGCAATAAATCCTACGCTGTCACCTATTCCATTAAAAGAGGCTGAGCAAGGAGGTCTTGATTTTGCTAAAAGTATTGGTCAGACAACTTTACAAGCTCTAAGAAAGTTGTCGACGAAGGAGATTTATGAGTTTTACAATGAGTCAAACCGATTTGGTTTCCCTACAGTTATTGATGGTTATTTTTACCCTAAAACGATACCGCAAATTTTCAATGCGAAGGAGCAATCTCAGGTTCCACTTTTACTGGGATGGAACTCTGCTGAGATTCCTGGTCAAGCTTTTATGCAAGGGCAACCATACAAATCGGAAAATTATATAACCAAGGTAAAGCAAAGTTACCCTACGGATTACGAGGAGGTTTTGAAACTGTATCCTCATGGCAGCGAGAGAGAAATTGAGCTTTCGGCTACTGCTTTAGCATCCGACCGATTTATATCTTATAGCACTTGGAAATGGTTTGACCTACATCGTAAAAACTCTAATCAGCCAGTTTACCGTTACTTATTTAGTAGGGTGCGACCTCCATTGGTAGATCAATCGCTCACTTCGGCACTTGCAGGAGGAACTGTTAAAAAAGACCCGAATGCTACTCCACCACCACCACCAGTAGGTGCATCGCATGCCAGCGAAATTGAATATTGTATGGGAAACCTTTCTAACAGCCCAGAGTTTGCATGGACTTCGGACGATTACAAAGTTTCAGAAACCATGATGAAATATTTTGCAAATTTTATCAAAACGGGGAATCCAAATGGGGAGAATCTTCCTGAATGGTCAAAAGCTGAACCAAACGACAAAATGCCACCAGTAATGAATATTGACTTGGAATCAAAAACAATAAAAGCACAAGATGACGCTAGGTATGAGTTTTTGGATAAGGCTTATGGGAATTGATTGAGGAGCTTTAAAACTTTGCTTAAAAACAGACAAATCTGTGTTTAAAAAGTGCTAATTTACTCAAAAGCCTGAAAAGTATTTGAACAAATACAAGCTACCGCTAGAAATGCTCTATCAATGGGAGAGCAATGTTCCGGATAAAGGTTTCCTTCACGAAACAATGGGAGGGGAGATTTATAGCTGGACTTGGGGCAACGCCATGCTGGAAATAAGACCAAATCGCAAAAGTGTTGGTTTCAAATAAATCAACGACAATAACAATTTTTGGACTTCCGTAAAATCACGTACATTGCTGAATACTTCAACCCGAGCCTTATTTTATATGATGAATCAATTTAAAGCGGCGAGAAAAGTACTAATGCTTTCTCTCTTATTATCACTCTTTTCATTCGTCTTAAAGGCACAGCAAAAAACTGAATTCAACTATCAAATACCCAATCTTGATTCCTTGCCCTTAGATACAGCCTTGGTAAAAATAGGCGATGCCATTAATCAGATGAAAGGTGAGGCGGATGCCAAAATAAAAGAAGACTTATGGCATACTTTAAAACGTGCAAAAGCCTCAAAAAGGCCACTACTGATAGCTAAAACCTATAAAGAACTCGCAAATTGGCATTACCTCAGTGTTACATCTGAAAACAAAGATTCAATCTATTATTACGATGATCAGGCATTACAATTCTTTTTACAAACAGATGAAAAAGAACTCATCAGCAATGCTTACAAAACTGTGGGTTTTGATCTTCAGTTCATGCAGCGTTTTGCTGAGGCTGAAGTGCAATATTTCAAGGGATTGGAAGTAGCAAAATCCATTGAATATCAAAGCGGAATAAACTCCACTCATGCTTCATTGGCAAGTCTTTATACAAGTACCAAAGATTATAAATCGGCACTACGATATAGTGAAATGGTGGTCGCCTCTTACGAAGAAGAGGGGAATACCCACCCTTTGATACGTGCTTTAGTTACTTTAAGCAATATTTATGTTCAACTGGAACAGCCAGAAAAAGCCTTAAATGCTACTAACAAAGCTTTAGCTCTGGTTGCTGACTTGCCGGAAAAGTACCAAGCCTCAGAATCATACAATGTGCGAGCTTGGCGAGGAAAAGCATTGCGAAAACTGAAACGCTATGATGAAGCATTGAAAGACTTTGAGTTTTCGTGGAAAGGAATGCAAGAAATTTATGGTGCAGCAAAAGTTAATGGTTGGAAAGGCGATATTGGAAGTGTCTACTTTTTGCAAAATAAATATGAAAAGGCAATTCCTTTCCTCAAAGACTACATTGAGCACTTCAAGGGTAAAAAAGTGTATAATCCAGAGGAACTGAAGGATCATTACCTCTGGTTGGCAGAATCTTATAAAACTATCGGTAAACCTGACTTGGCCTACAAATATCTCTCTGAAGGCAAGGACATAGCAATCAATGCCTTAGAGCAGGAGACCGTGGCACTTAGAGGGGAACTGCGAGTTAAATACGAAACAGAGCAAAAGGACGAAACCATATCAACACAATCTGACTTGATTCAGCAACAAAGAGAGATACAGTGGCTCACTTATGCGATCGTTGGCTTACTGACCTTGATTTTGGGCGGACTTTTCTATACTTATCGCAACAATGTAAACAAGAACAATCAACTTCGAGAACTAAATAATAGTCTAGAAGTCACCAATGTACAGCTAGACAAACGGAATGCGGAAAACGAATTGCTATTAAAAGAAATACACCATCGTGTTAAAAACAACCTTGAAATAGTATCAGGGCTTTTAGAGCTACAGTCGTCTCAAATAGACGACCCTTCTGTGCAAGCAGCCATGCTTTCAAGTCAAAATAGGGTGCATTCCATGGGAATAATTCACCAAAAACTATATCAAAGTGAGCACCTCACTTCCATAGAAATGCGTGATTACTTCGTGAATTTGGGAGAAAACATCATGAATTCTTTTAGCTCAGATGGTAAAGTAAAAATAGAATGTGATATGCCTGAGTTAGTGCTGGATGTGGATACTGCCATTTCGGTAGGGCTTATTGCTAATGAACTACTAACAAATGCCTTTAAGTATGCATTTGAAGGGAAAGAGAAAGGCAAAATTGAGATTACTATGAAATCTAATGGCCCTAATGACGACAACCTAGAATTGAATATCACAGATGATGGAATAGGGAAAAACGAAGACAGTCCTGCAAAAGGAACAGGCTTTGGCACCATGCTCATAGATCTACTCACCAAACAACTGAATGGCACCATTTCATATAAAAATGAAAACGGCACGAAGGTTTCATTAGTTTTCAACAAAACAAACCACCTGGCATGAAAAACCCGATAACCATACTGGTGGTAGAAGATGAAATGATTATTGCTGCCAAAATATCGTTAAGACTTACAAATCTTGGTTATGAAGTAACTGGCATAGTGCCACGGGGTGAAGAAGCACTCCTGCACATTGAACAAAATGCACCAGACATTGTCCTTTTAGACATCAATCTAAAGGGAAGCATAGATGGAATTGATATTGCAGCACAGATTATAAAAAACAACTGGCAGTGCGTCATTATATATTTGACAGCCAATACTGACGAAGCTACTTTTAACAGAGCCAAAGCCACTCGCCCCTTTGCCTTTTTATCAAAACCCATTAAACCTATAGATCTTCAAAGAACCATAGAACTTACCGAGGAGCAAATTCTAAAACAACGAGAAATAGAAGACTCAGTCAATAGCTCAATGCCAGAATTGCAGGGTGGAAATGACACACATGAGCTATTAAGTGATGGAGAATTCTTAACAGATAGGATTTTTGTTAAGGTTAAACAGAAAATGGTTAAAATTTTCGTGAGCGATATTCTCTACATTGCCGCAGACCGCAGTTATTGTCAAATTTTCACAAAACAAGAGACACACCTGCTTTCTGTTCCGCTAAAAAACGTGGAAGACAAGCTTTCAAAATCACAGTTTATGAGAATACATCGGTCTTATCTCGTGAACATAAAAGCGATAGACGAAATGACGGATACCCATGTTTTTATAAGCAAAAAGGTAATTCCTCTTAATACGAATGCCAAAGAAGACTTATTTAAACGTTTGCAACGGGTTTAGTTAAATCAAAAAACTTCACATCTATACTCTCGGAAAGTGAAAAGGGCTTTTCGGAAGATAAGTAACGGTACTGGGAAAATAGCACATAAGGGTTTGAAGGATTAGAAACATATTTATATATAATTTCTAACCGATTTATAGCCATGAAAGCAAATATTCACCTAGGGGCAAGAACAAGTTCACCCAGCCATGAAATCATTAAACTTGAAGCCCAAGACAATTATACAATAGTACATTTCATTGATGGGAGTAAGCTCTTGACATCTACCACAATTGGTACCTTAGAAAAGCGACTTCAACCTTTTCATTTTTTTAGAACAAGCCGATCCACAGTTATAAACCTGGATTACCTCTATTTATTTAAAGTCCATTACGGAAGCAATGGCAGTCTTGAAAAGACAACGAAAAATGATATTTTCCTTGCCCGACGTAGAAAAGCAGCCTTTGAAGCTGAAATAGGAGGCTGTATTAATTGTGCTTAACTTATTCGATATAAACATTAATTAATCATGAAAAAACTATACATATTTCTTATTTCATTAATCTCCATATCCGCTGCTGCCCAAATCTCAAGCAATGGCACAACCGACGGTTCCATCACCATTACGCCAAAGGGTTTACATGGAAGTTCTAACACGACGGCAGAAGGAGGCAACCTAGCACTTGGCTCAAATGCCTTGCAGAAAACAATTTATGATGGAACAGTTAGTACTTATTTTGGGGCTTACAATACTGCCATTGGTGATTCATCGCTTTACTCAAATGTATCAGGTTATTTCAATACAGGCTTAGGTGCTTTTTCGCTTCAAATTAATTCAACTGGAAAGGGGAATGCTGGAATTGGTTATGGGGCTCTAAATAGAAATGAAAATGGGGATTTTAATACAGCAATAGGTAATATCACTTTATTTAGTAATACTTCCGGCATACGAAATACAGCTGTTGGTAACGCTGCATTAGTTAATAATACAACAGCTAGTTACAATACTGCCGTAGGAAATTATGCTCTTTTTTATAACAAGACTGCTAGTTCAAATACAGCTATTGGAAACCAAACTCTTTTCTTGAATACAGAGGGTGTACAAAATACTGCGGTTGGTAGCTTTGCCTTATTAAGCAACAAAACTGCTCAAGGCAACACTGCAATTGGTGCATCCGCACTTTCAAAATCAATTTCTGACGGGAATACTGCAATTGGATGGTTGGCACTTAATACCGACTCCCTAGGAGCATTTAATACTGCAGTGGGCTCATTTACGGGGGAGAATCTTACATTCGGAGACCTTAATTCTTTTTTAGGATACAATGCTGGAACAACAAAAGATAGTTTGTCCAATTCAACGGCTGTAGGTGCCAACGCCAAAGTTAATGCCAGCAACAAAGTCCGAATCGGAGATGCCAATATTTCTGTAATAGAAGGTCAAGTCGCTTGGAGCAACCCATCAGATAGGCGTTTGAAAGAAAGTATAGTTTATACGAGTAGGCTAGGACTTGATTTTGTAAATGGTTTGAAAACTGTCTCTTACAACTACATTGCCGATAAAAATAAAGTCCGTTATGACGGTTTTATTGCTCAAGATGTAGAGAAATTAATGGAAGATTTGAACATCCCGTTTAGTGGTTTGAAAAAGTCTGATAATGGAATGTTTTCGCTGGCTTATTCCGATTTTGTGATGCCTCTCGTAAACGCCATTCAAGAACAGCAGAAGGAAATTGAAGCATTGAAAGCCGAAGCACTGGAAAACAGAGATTTGAGAGTTAGATTGGAACAATTAGAGGCTAAAATGACAAATCGTTAAAAATGCAATATGTCTGATTCATAATCAATCCTTGGCCTTTACGGCACATTTTTGACCACTCGCTAAATTTTTTTTCTATTCCTTTTTTAAGGGCTAATTTCATGTAAACGTAAGAGCCAAAACATTGAAAACTAATTTGAAATCGTCCAATCGAGTACCGTTAATTCAATGGAATAAATCATCACAATACTTCCTAATTTTAGTTGTTCTGGTCCTACTTGGTTTTTGGCCGACGTACTTTGCAAAATTTCTTGATGGGACAGCCGATTTCAGTTTCTATTTTCACTTTCATGCTGCTATGGCAGCAGCTTGGGTAGCATTATTGGTACTGCAGCCCATGCTAATCAAAAGGAAGAAACTAGCCTTACATAGAAAGTTAGGGAAACTGACTTATGTCTTGCTGCCCTTGTTTTTTCTTTCAGTGATATTGTTAAAACATCATCGTATAGGCGGTGAGGTTAGCCCAAATTTAGGAGCTAGTTTATGGTTACAGTTAAAAGATTTGGTGATTATCGGTATCATGTACGGTATTGCTATTTGGCACAAAAAGAACGTTCAAATACATGCCCGAGCTATGATTGCTACAGGAATTGTATTCATTGAGCCCTCTTTAGGTAGATTAATCATTAATGTCTTCTATCCAGCCGACTTCACTACGGGCTTTATAGTCACCATTGTTCTTATATATGCTCTATTATTAATTCTGATATTCTTAGAAAGAAAACAAAGTAAAGGCAGGTGGATATTCCCACTTGTAGGAGTGCTATATATACTTTTTCATTGGTTGTATTTATTCGAAATAAGCTTTCTAGCCTGGGATGCATTTGCCAGTTGGTTTGCTCTTTTACCTCTCACTTAATCATTTCATTGAAAATACGCATAAGCTTAAACTCCTGTTCAGTAAATCAAATTATTAAAAAATAGCAAACATGAAAAACACAATCCTAGGACTCACTTTAATAATGGTTACAGCTCTAGTAATAAGTTGTACTCCAAAAACAGAAGAGGCTGCTACGTCAACCTTCGACTTGGTAACGGCAAAAGCTGAAATAGAAGCAGCAAATAAAGAATTTATGGCTTTAGTAGCCGCAGAAGATTCTGTTGGTTTGGCCAATTCATATACGCATGATGCGAAATTGATGAGTGGCGGAGCACCATCAGTTATAGGAAAGGCTAATATTCAGAGTGCTATAAGAGGAATGTTTGAATCTGGTCTAACTGGTATTGATTTAAGACTCGAAAATGTATACGGTACAGAAGACTTGATTGCAGAAGAAGGTGAACTAACCTTATATGCAGGCGATAATGTCATTGGAGAAGAAAAATACATTGTGCTTTGGAAAAAAGAAGATGGAAAATGGAAGTTATTTAGAGATATATTCAATTCGAATATGCCATTCGAATAATTCAGATTTGGGCCTTTAAGGATCACTCATTTAAATGAAACACTCATATCAAAGAAATATAAATATCACCATGATTAAACTAACCGTACTTTACGGACATCCTACTGCCCCTACTGCTTTTGAAGAGTATTACGCTTATACACATATGCCTTTGGTAGGTAAAATTAAAGAAATTGAAAAAGCAGAAACTACCAAATTTCTAGATGAAACTGATGGTAGCAAAGCAGCCTACTACCGAATGGCCGAATTGTGGTTTGCTGATATAGATGCATTACAAGCAGGCATGGGCTCGCCAGAAGGGCAAGCAACAGCAGGTGATCTATCTAATTTTGCTTCTGGTGGTTTTACTATTTTGACAGGATCTGTGCAATAACGATATGAAATGAAACTGTAATTGAAAGAGGAGGTTTTTATCGACCTTCTTTTTTTATGGAATACAGGGTTCTATATGTTTTGTGAATTAGTAGCCTATGTCGTTCAGTTGAAAAGTTTCGCAGTTACCTATGCTGATCTATTAAAATTACATTTCCATCAGGGTCTGTAACAACAAAACTAGCAGGACCTTTTGTGTTTTCGTCGGCAGGATTTTGAATATTTATACCATGACCTTTTAGGCTTTTTTGAATATCACGCACATCCATAAATGAGTCAGTATTTTGTGCAGCTTGATCCCAGCCAGGATTAAATGTGAGCATATTCCCTTCAAACATCCCTTGGAAAATCCCAATAAGTGTCTCACCATTTTTCATGATCAGGTACTTTTTATCCATATCTCCTGCGAAAACGATGAAGCCAAGCTTTTCGTAAAATGATTTAGATAAGGCTAAGTCTTTTACATTTAAGCTCACCGAAAATGCCCCTAATTCCATATTGATATACTTTTTGTGAGATTGAATATAATGAGAAAATAGCTATTTAGGTAGGCAAGCACAAAAAAAGGAATGTCAATTGACACTCCTTTTTTAAGATTTTAAATCTAAACGCTCTTATTTTTTGATATCAACAAGTTCTATGTCGAATACAAGCGGAGTAAATGGAGCTATTCTTCCTCCAGCACCTCTGTCACCATATGCTACTGCACTTGGTATTACTACAGTTGCTTTTTCACCTTTCTTCATTTTCATAAGAACGATGTCCCATCCTCTAATAACGGCACCTGTACCTACAGCAAATTCAAATGGAGAATCTCCAGGTCTTGTTTGGTCAAAAATATTGCCGTCAAAAAGTCTTCCTTCATAGTTAACAACAACTGTATTTCCTCTTTCTGGCATTGAACCCGATCCTGGATTTAATACTTTATAGTAAACCCCTTGCTCTAGTGTATCAGCACCTGCAAGATTTTTAGCTACGTACTCTTTGATGTTTGCAACCTCTGCTTCTCTCTTTTTCTCTAATGAAGCGGTGAATTGCTCAGGATTCATAACATCTCTTACTTTAACAATAAACCTCAAGTCCGACCCAGCAGTAATTCCTGGAGGAAGTGGTTGTTGCATTTTACTGAAAATAGAGTCTACGTTTACAAATACGATAGCACTGTCTCCTTTACTTAAGTGAAAGATTGCGTTTTCAAAAGTACCCTTACCCATACCTTTCATGGCATTTAATTGTAAAGGCTCGCCGTCTTTGAATGTGTCGCGGTAAGTAGTGTCATTTTGATCGCGAAGCAAAAGGTCAAAAGTGACCATGTCACCTTCTTTAGCAGTTTCTCCGTCTTCATCTACTAGGTATTGAATTCTATCTCCATCGTCTGTAGTGGTTACTTTAAAATCGCTACATGCCCAAAATAAGCCCGAGCAAAGGCACATAAATAATGCAATTTTCTTCATTTGTTGGTTCATTTAAGCTGGCTGTGCCAGTAGTTGTTCTTTGTATATGGGTAAAAGATTTAAAAACTTTTTTTCAACTGCATCAAGAGTTTCAAAACTCCGTCCTCCTGCAGCATTTTTGTGTCCACCTCCGTTGAAGTTTTCACGAGCAAACTCACTCACAGAGAAGTCATCGACAGAACGAAACGACATTTTTACCATGTCTTCCATTTCTACAAATATTGCCGAAAATATAACTCCCTCTATTCCTAAGCCATAATTGACAATGCCTTCTGTATCTCCTTTTTGTGAGTTAAATTGTTTTAAGTCGGCTTGGCTAAACTTAAAATAGGCCAGTCTATATTCTGGTAAATAGTGCAGTCGCTCATTTAGGGCAAAGCCTAAAAACTTTAGCCTGTCTACAGATTGGTTATCGAAAAGAGTTCTGTGAATTTTGCTAGGTCTTA
This sequence comes from Spirosomataceae bacterium TFI 002, assembly GCA_900230115.1. Classification (NCBI taxonomy): domain Bacteria; kingdom Pseudomonadati; phylum Bacteroidota; class Cytophagia; order Cytophagales; family Spirosomataceae; species Spirosomataceae bacterium TFI 002. The sequence continues at coordinate 2,693,420 of LT907983.1, forward strand.
TTCCTTTTTCGATAAGTTTACCTGCGATTCTATGAATATCGGCAGTGGTGGCATCAAACTTAAATGAGCCAGTATCGGTGAGTATTCCTGTATAAAGGCAAATTGCTGCGTCTTTATCTATTTTATCTTCCCAGCCTAGTTCCTCACACATTAAGTAGAGAAGCTCACAGGTTGCAGCTGCTTTTTCGTTCCAAAAAACGTAATCAGCGAAGTCTTCAGGTTCTTGATGGTGGTCCACAAGTACTTTCACCGCTCTGGATACTCGTATGTGTACTTCCATTTCTTTGATTCTGTTCAAAGCCGAGAAGTCTAGGCAAAATATTGCATCCGCTTTTTGAATCAACTTGATAGCCTTTGGCTGATCTTTTCCTTCAAAATTTATAACTCCCTCTACACCTGGTAGCCAGCCAATGTAAGCCGCGTGATCTGTTGGGCTAATTACCACGGCATTATGCCCAAGGTTAGTGAGAACAGATTGTAGACCAAATGACGAGCCATAGGCATCTCCATCTGGGTTTTGGTGTGAAGTGATAACGATATCCTTTGGTGTGCTGAAGAATTCCAAAAAGGAGCTTTTCTGCGAAGGATTTTGAGTAAAAAATTTTGTCATAAACCTAAAATGGGCGGCAATTTACGAAGCTTATTTGATCTAAATGTTGGAATAAGACTTATTTTCTTCGAGTCATAATTTGAAAACCCGTACTTTTGCAGTCCGAAAAAAAAAGAAATATGGCAACGAATAGAACTTTTACAATGATAAAGCCACATGCAGTGGCTGATAACAACGTTGGTGCAATTATTAAAATGGTAGAAGAAGGCGGTTTTAGAATCGTTGCCATGAAAAAAACTCAGCTTACAGCAGCTCAAGCTGGTGCATTTTACGAAGTACACAAAGGAAGACCTTTTTACGAGGAATTATGTGAAATGATGTCAGCGGGACCTATTGTTCCTATCGTTTTAGAAAAAACCAATGCAGTAGCAGACTTTAGAACATTGATTGGTTCTACTGATCCCGCTGAGGCAGCTGACGGAACGATTAGAAAAGCTTACGCAAAATCAAAGGGAGAAAACGCCATTCATGGTTCGGACTCTGATGAGAATGCTGCAATAGAAGCATCTTTCTTTTTTGCTCAAACAGAATTGTATTAATGGCTCGTATCCTGGCCATTGATTACGGAAAAAAACGAACGGGTCTGGCAGTGACAGACCCGCTTCAAATTATTGCTTCTAGCCTTACAACGGTAGAAACACACCAGCTAAATTCTTTTCTGAAGGAATACTTTGCAAAAGAAGAAGTAGAAAAAGTAGTAATAGGTTTACCCACAAACCTTGATGGAACAGCAACTGACGGAACGCCGTTGGTGGAAAGTTTCCTTTCATTTTTCAAAAAAAACTTCACAACTATTCCAATTGAAACGATTGACGAACGCTTTACTTCTAAGATGGCCAAGCAAACCATGATCGACTCGGGAATGAAGAAAAAAGACCGTCAAAACAAAGGAAATGTCGACATGATCTCCGCTACAATAATTCTTCAGGATTATTTGAGATCAATGCATTAATCCCACCCTCCAGATTAACAAGATTAGTAAACCCCAACTTCTCTAATTCCAAAATCGCCTGCTTGCTCCTAATTCCAGACTGGCAATGAACAAGCGTTTTGTCAACTTTGGATATTCGATCAAGGTTATCATGAAGGCTAATAAGCGGAATGAGCTTACCACCAATATTTACTTGATAGTATTCTTGCTGAGTGCGTACGTCGATGATTTGTTCAAAATCTTTTTTCCTAAAGGCAGATGCTTTGATTTCTGAAACAGCTTGAATGCCACAAAAAGCATCATAATCAATGAGGCTCGTAATTTTTGGCCTTTTGGGGTTTTTCTGCAATTTCATTTTGCGAAAAACCATACTTTGAGTGTCGATAAGTAGGAGTTGGTTTGTGAGTGGCTCACCAATGTCCGTAATTACTTTAATTGCTTCAGTAGCCATGATGGTTCCTACAATCCCAGCTACGCTTCCCAAAACGCCGGCAGTTTCGCAATTAGGAGCCATTTCTTCATTCGGTGGGTTTTCAAAAAGGTCACGATAGGTACATGAGTCATTGAAATTAAAAACAGCAGCTTGCCCTTCAAAACGATGCAAAGCACCATAAATAAATGGCTTGTTTAAAATTTCACAGACATCATTGACCAAATACCTCGTTGGGAAATTATCCGTACAATCGATAATGAGATCAAAATCACTTGCGATCTTCAAGGCATTTTCGCTATCTAACCTTTCTGGAAATAAAACAAACTCAGTTGCACTATTCATTTCTTTCAATCGTGCGTGTGCTTTGTCCAGTTTCGACTCTTGAACGTTCTTTTCGGTAAAAAGGACTTGTCTTTGAAGGTTGCTAAGGTCAACTGTGTCGTTCTCTACAATTCCAATTTTGCCAAGACCAGCGGCTACCAAATACAACAACACTGGGCTACCAAGTCCACCTGCACCTACCACCAAGACAGATGAATGTTTTAGCTTCTCTTGTGCCTCTAAACCAAAACCAGGAATAGTGGTTTGGCGTGAGTAGCGGAGGTGATCATTAGAACTTAGCATTTTAAAAATTTTGTGTGATGAAAAAGTAAATCTTTTGCCACGAATATAGTTACTTTAGCGGAAGTGCAGATGAAATCTAAATTTAGAAAACTACTTCCTAAATTAATTAAAAGCACAGCAAGAAATGATCAAACTAAGTGACCTTGCACATTTTGTAAGGTACTCGTTTTGAGCCTTAACCTTGATAACTTAGAATACATGAGGATAAGAATATATATAATTTTTTCGATGTTTCTTTTTTTGAGCAGTTGTCAAAATTCAAATGAAACAGCAAACGTATCTCTAGAGCCCTCAGGGTTGTCTGGAAAAAAGTTGGCGGAACTTCATTGTGGAGGTTGTCATAGTTTTCCAAAGCCCGAACTTCTTCCAAAAAAAACATGGGAAAATGGCGTGTTGCCAGAGATGGCATTACGGCTAGGACATGGAAATTACATGGGAAAGATGACATCCTATGACCAAGATGAGCTAATGGCAGTTATCAAATCTGGAACATTCCCAGATGCACCATTAATTGCGGAGGAAGATTGGCAAAAAATAGTGGCCTATTATGGAATAAATGCTCCAGATCAACTCAATGAAAACTCGTTAAGCACAACGAGAGAGATGGATAGTTTTTCTCTTAAAAGCTTGGCTTTGCCTGGCCCGGGTGTTGTAGCAACCCAATACCTTCCATCACAAAAAGGAGTTCTAATTAGTAGCTTCACAAATAGTTATGGAAAGTTATCTATGAATGACTTATCATCTTTAACCTCCGTGAATAAATCTGAAAGTCCTCTTGTGAAAATTGGTTTTCACTCTACATATGGCGAAGTGCAGCTTGAAATAGGGAATTTAGACCCTTCGGAAATTCCAATGGGCAAATTAAAAGCTGGGAACAAAATTTTAATTGAGAATTTACATCGTCCATCCGATATGCTTATTGCAGACATTAATGAAGATGGGATTGATGATTTTATAATTGCCAGTTTTGGTTTTCTTACTGGAAGTCTTGATTGGTTCGATGGAAAAACTTTTAAGAAAAATATGCTGTCAAATGAGCCAGGAGCTAGAGTTATTTATCACCTTGATTTTAACAAAGATGGTAAAAAAGACATTTTGGTTCTTCTAACTCAAGGAAAGGAGTCTATTATATTATTCAAGAATGTGGGCAAAGGTCTATTTGAAGCAGAAACTATGGTTCAGTTTCCTCCAGTATATGGTTCAAGTTACTTTGAAATTCAGGATTTCGATAAAGATGGGTACTATGACTTCGTTTATACGAATGGAGATAATGCAGACTATTCAATCGTCAAAAAACCTTACCACGGAGTAAGAATTCTAATTAATGATGGTAAAAATAAATTTAGCGAAAAGTACTTTTACCCAATAAATGGGGCGTCAAAAGTTGTTTCCAATGATTTTGACAAGGATGGTGACATTGACATGGCGGTTATTTCCTACTTTCCTGACAAAGACCGAAATGAAGGTTTTCTGTACTTCGAACAGATTGCTGAAAACAAGTTTGACGTAAAGTCAAAAAAGAATGTATCTAACAGAAAATGGCTTACCTTAGATTACGGAGATTTCGACAATAACAACACGACAGACTTTGTTTTAGGCACACTCAACAAAAACCAAAGAAGAAAATCTAGTGAGGATCCAGTTGTGATTTTGTTTGGGAAAGGGAAGTGAAAGTACTAATATTTACATTTCCAATTTTTTGCTTTTTATAACAAACTTATGTGTTTTCATTAGTTTGATGACCTTTTCAATATTTGCGGTATTAAAAGTATATAGTTGCGTACGAGCGTTTTCGTTTTTCCCTTGAAAGTATGTTGCTAAGAATTCATCGTTTAATTCAGTCTTGTAGCCATAAACAATGACTTGCACTCCATTTACTTCAAATTCTTCTATAATTCGACCATTTTGATTGAAACGGATTGTTTCTTTCGGCTTTTGTGAGGCCATAGACCCATGATCATAACGAATAGTATCTATTTGGTCTGTAAAGTAACCAACCGAGGAATCTACTCCTTGTAATACTTGATGTTTCCAATTTGAAGGTAAATCAAGTTCGAAAAAAACATACTCTCCCTCTTCAGGTTCAATTTTACCATCAATTACATTTTTCTTACAAGAGAAGAAAAATGTAGACATTAAAAGCAAGTATAACGTGTTCTTGAAAGTCATATGAAATTTCATATTTTTCTTTTTAAAGTAGGAATCACACTTTATTTCAATCCCCCACCATGCCCAAATCCACCCCTAAAAATAGCTTCACCTTTTACAATCTTAACCCCAACTGCAGGGTCATTTTTGATTAAAAGAGCCCCATCGAGATCGGCATAATCCACAAAAGGCAGCAAATGCGAAAGTGCAGAAATGCCAATGCTGCTTTCGGTCATGCAGCCTAGCATTAGTTTCATGTCTACGTTTCTTGCTTTGTCGATCATTCTTAGGGTTGGAGTGATTCCCCCACATTTGCTGAGCTTGATATTAATTCCATCAAAAGCACCTATGCATTTCTCTAGGTCAGCTTCGAACTTGCAACTTTCGTCGGCTATGAAAATAGCTTTGACACTTTGTCTTAATTGGGACATTTCTTCATACGCATCTCTTGCAAAAGGCTGCTCTATAAACTCAACTCCGTTTTCATTCATTACTTCGCTCAAGTAAATTGCTTCAGAAGTTCGCCAGCCAGTATTTGCATCAATGCGTAGGGTGGCATTCGTTGCTTTTCTGATTGCTCTTATGAGTTTATCGTCCTCGGCAGTACCAAGTTTTACTTTGATAATGGGAAAGTCAGTGGCTTTAGCTTTTTTAGCCATTTCGTCGGCAGTTCCTATTCCAATAGTAAAGCTGGAGAAAGGTATTCTTCCCGCTGGCTGCTTGAGTAAACCACTAGAAAGAATATAATCGCTCAGTGTCTTTTCTGCTTGTTTGGCCCTAAGGTCCCAATAAGCCATGTCCATTGCACAAATGGCGAAGTGATTTCCCTTTAGCTTTTCTACTAAAAAATCATTGAAAGCCTCATGGCTTGGGTTTTGATCTAGAAATGAATCTTTGGCAAAGGATTGTATTTCTCTCACTGACCTTTCAACATCGATGCCGTAGTAGGGTACATGGGCAGCTTCTCCCCAACCTGTAATTCCGTCTTTTTCTAGGCCAACTATTAGTGTATCTGTATGGGTTCTAGAACCGTGAGCTATTTTGAATGCTCCTTTGTTTTCTAATGTGATTGCGTGAAGGTTAATTTTCATTGTTCTAATTCCATTTCAAATAACCGCTCTAAATGATTTATTAGGTTGTTTGTTACTTCTTCCATGTTTAGTTCTCTCCTTAGCTCTTGTTGCATAGATGTTACCGCTTTGTCAGAAATTCCGCAAGGTACAATGTGCTCAAAGTACCCTAAGTCTGTATTGACATTGAGAGCTAGTCCGTGCATGGTGATCCATCGACTAGACTTTACACCCATGGCACATATTTTTCGTGGATTTCCATCGTCGATCCATACACCCGTGAGTCCATCTATTCTGCCTGCTTTTATACCATAATCTTCAAGAGTCGCAATTACGCCTTCTTCCAATAATCGCATGTACTTATGAATGTCAGTAAAAAAGTTATCAAGATCTAGCAATGGATAAATGACGCATTGACCAGGTCCGTGATAGGTAATGTCACCACCACGATTGATTTTATAAAAAGATGCATTATTCTTGCTGAGTTCTGTTTCGCTCAATAATAAGTGCTCTTGTTTGCCGCTTTTACCAAGGGTATACACATGAGGATGCTGACATGCCAAGACGTAATTGGCGGTTGGTAAAGGCTCTTCCAATTCTCTATTTGCAATCTTTTGTTTTACAATACCAGCGAACAACTCTTCTTGATAATCCCACGCTTTTTGATAGTCGATGAGTCCAAGGTTGATGTATTTTACTTTTTTGTTCTTCAAGACAGTTTCTTTGCGATTCATTACTTTTACTCCAACAAGCGGAACACAAAATTAATTTAAATATGTCCGAAAAGCGTAAAAAGGGCTACAAAGGTGAAGACATAGCAGAAAAGTACTTAATCAAAAAAGGGTACAAATTATTGCATCGTAACTACCAGGCTAGTTATTCTGAGATTGACCTCATCATGATGGATAGAGATTGGTTGGTTTTTGTGGAGGTGAAACTTCGAAGCGATTCTGAACATGGTCACCCGGAAGAAAGCTTGACGAAAAGTAAAATGAGCTATTTACGTCGTGGTGCTGAAATTTATTTAGACAAAACGGATTACGATGGAAAGCTCCGCTTTGATTTAGTAGCGATCACCTTGAAGCCGACTTTTGAAATTATGCATTTTGAAGATGCATTTTATTGATACGTTTTGACCGTCTATCATTAATTGCTTTCGCAGCATACTAATCTTTTTCTTTCTTCGTAATTGTAACCGATCCATAAACCCAAAAAATGAAGCAATCACTTTTCCTTTTTCTTGCAGTTATTTTCGCAGCTTGCTCAAGCACTGAGACAAAGGACAGCCCACCCAAAACTACCGCATTACTTTTCTTTGTAGATAAAACCGCGAGTGTTGATTTTGGTAATGAGTATGTAGCCCAAAAATACCAAACAGCCCTTCAGCAAGTAATTCAAGATAATATTCAGCATACTGGGGATCAAATAGAAATGTATTATGTACACGAAAATACTGCAAAGTCTAGATGTCTCAATCTGCAAGTAAGAGCAAGTAAGGATGAAACTGAGGGTATGAATGTAACCGATTTAGAAGCGGCTCAGTCAATGTTTGATTTGCAATTAAAAAAGGAGAAGCAGATTTTCACAAACAGGGCAATGGCAAAAATGATGTTCGCAAATACCAATGCCAGCAAAAAAGAAACGGACCTGCTATCTAGTATTGGAATTATAAATCGCAAATGCCAAGAAGTGGACCAAGTAAAGGTGTTTTACTTCAGTGATATGGTAGAAAGTCAAGATAATGGTATTGATTTTCATAAAAATCCACCAAAATCTTCTCAAGAAGCAAGTGAATTAGCCCAAAAAAGCTTGGCAAACTTTAGCGACGCTTTGCTGAGCAATGCGGAAATAAATGTGCTTTTGCCATTTGAGGCAACCTCTTCAAGTGCCGAGAACAATCCTAATGTCGGTGTCTTTTGGCAAGCAATTTTTGAAGAACTTGGTGCAAGTTTTCAAGAATTATAATTTTCTTACAGCGTAGTTTCTAGGAGGGTAACAATAATTTCTATCTTTGTATAACCCTTCAAAAACACGATGCTTTACTACCTTTTTAATTACCTAGACCAGATTTGGGATTTACCCGGTGCGGGAGTATTCCGATATATATCATTTAGAGCGTCTGCTGCTACAATTTTATCATTGCTAATTGCTGCGGTTTTTGGAAAAAAAATAATCAATTATTTACAAAAACTTCAGATAGGAGAGTCCATTAGAGATTTGGGTCTTGATGGACAAATGGCAAAAAAGGGTACACCTACAATGGGTGGTTTCATTATTCTGGCTTCTCTTGTTACTCCCGTTCTGCTTTTTGCCAGAATCGATAATGTCTATATCGTATTGTTGCTAGTTACAGCTGTGTGGACTTGTTTGATTGGGTTTACAGATGATTATATCAAGGTATTTAAGAAAGACAAAGAAGGTCTTAAGGGTACTTTCAAGGTAATTGGTCAAGTAGGATTGGGACTTATTGTAGGACTTACCTTGTTTTATAACGACAATGTCGTCGTTCGAGAATACCTCGCCAACGGACAGTTTGTTGACCAAGCTTCGCTCGCTACTACAGTTCCTTTTATGAAAGGGAATGAAATTGATTATGGTATAATTGGTTCTTTTTTGCCAGAATGGCTGGCGTGGTTACCATATGTTTTCGTTTGTATTTTCATCATTACTGCCGTGAGTAATGGTTCTAATATTACGGATGGAATTGATGGATTGGCTGCAGGAACATCTGCAATAATTGGTCTTACACTTGCTATTTTTGCATATCTCTCAGGGAATAAGATTTTTGCCGAATACCTGAATATCATGATGATACCTAATTCAGGAGAAATCGTAATATTTTGTGCTGCATTTCTGGGTGCATGTATTGGTTTCTTGTGGTACAATGCTTACCCAGCTCAGGTTTTTATGGGAGATACTGGTAGCTTAATGATAGGAGGAATAATTGCTACCCTAGCTTTGGCACTTAGAAAAGAGCTCATGATTCCTGTTTTGTGTGGCGTGTTTTTAATTGAAAACTTATCGGTTATACTACAGGTTAGTTATTTCAAATACCAAAAGCGAAAGCATGGCATTGAACACGCTCGAGCAAATAGGCTCTTCCTTATGTCTCCATTGCATCACCACTTCCAAAAGAAGGGCTACCACGAAGCAAAGATCGTAGCTAGGTTTTGGATCGTTGGAATTATTTTGGCTGTAGTTACTTTGGTGACTTTGAAGTTAAGGTAGGTGTTTTCAAAATTGGGGAATCAAAAATCCGCAATCGAATAATTCTACTATTATATTCTCGCAAATAATATTTCCAAACGCTATTGTATTTAAAATCAGGAGTTTCTATCTTTGCAGCCCCAAAAGCACACCTTCATGAATCCGCCCGTGATTCGAGGGGAGTATCAAGTTGGAGAAAGAAATGTTTCCGGATTTCTTTTAGAGCTGGTTTTCAGCTCCTTACAACTTAGAATGCTTGTATGTTTTTTTGACTGAATTTTGGGATCAGGTCAATCAAAACTGAGCGAATGTTTTTTTAAGAAACGTTTTAATTATAAAAAATGGACCAATTAAGTTACAAGACTATCTCTGCAAACAAAGAGACAGTAGACAAAAAGTGGATAGTTGTAGATGCTAAAGACCAAGTTCTTGGTCGCTTTTGCTCACAAGTTGCTAGCATCTTGAAGGGTAAAAACAAAACTAACTACACTCCTCACGTAGATTGCGGTGATAATGTAATCATTATCAATGCAGAGAAAATTAAACTGACAGGTAAGAAGATGACGGATAAGCAATATATACGTCATACGGGCCACCCAGGTGGACAGCGTTTTGCCACTCCAAGAGAGTTAATGGCTAAAGACGGTCGTAGAGTTGTAGAAAATGCGGTGAAAGGTATGTTGCCAAAAACCAGACTTGGTAGAAAGCAATACACAAACCTATACGTTTATGTAGGTAGTGAGCATCCACATGATGCACAGCAACCAACTAGCGTAACAATTCAACTCTAATTTGTCACCTTTAAACACAAGAACATGCAAGTAATCAATACAATAGGTAGAAGAAAAACAGCTGTAGCTCGTATTTATATGCAAGCGGGTAAAGGTGAAGTGACGGTAAATGGTAAGCCATTGCCTACATATTTCCCAACAGAGGTTTTGCAAATTATCTTGAACCAACCATTTGCATTGGTTGAGTCAACAGGAAAATATGACGTGAAAGTTAATGTACGCGGTGGCGGTATCGCTGGCCAAGCAGAAGCTGTGAGAATGGCTATCTCTCGTGCATTAGTAGAAGCAGATGCGGATAACAGACCAGCACTTAAGAAAGAAGGATTCCTTACTCGTGACTCTCGTATGGTAGAGCGTAAGAAATACGGTCGTAAGAAAGCTCGTAAGAGATTCCAATTCTCTAAGCGTTAATATCGGCTACGCTCAATTTCGGCTTTTGCTCATTTATGCGAATATCGAAATTTGGGTATGCTCATTCTTGCTAAGAGTATTTTTAGACAGGTTATGGGTAAAAAAAATATTTCAGTCTCCACTAGTTGTGGAGACTGTTTTCAAGTCCAGTTAGCACTTATCGTTGCCGGTGTGCTGAGCTGCGAATTAATTATTTCAAACTTTTTACAACAAAAAATTAAATGGCAAAATTAACTTACAAAAACCTTCTAGACGCTGGTGTTCACTTCGGTCACTTAACCCGTAAGTGGGATCCACGTATGGCTCCATATATCTTTATGGAGAAGAACGGTATTCACATTATCGATCTTAACAAGACATTGGTTTCTTTGGAACAAGCTCAAGAGTACGTAAGAAGTATCTCTCGCTCAGGAAAGAAAATCATGTTTGTAGCAACTAAGAAACAAGCTCAAGAGATTGTATCTGAAGAAGCAAAAAGATTGAAAATGCCATTCGTAACCGAAAGATGGCTAGGTGGTATGTTGACTAACTTTTCTACTATCCGTAAGTCTTTGAAGAAATTGCAAAACATTGAGAAAATGTTGAGCGATGAAGAAACTGCAAAAAACATTGCGAAAAGAGAGCGTTTAATGCTTTCTCGTGATAAGATAAAATTAGAAAGATTGCTAGGTGGTGTGGCCGATATGGGTCGTATTCCTTCAGCACTTTTTGTAATTGATATAAAGAGAGAGCACCTTGCTATCTCAGAAGCAAAAAGATTAGGTATTCCAGTTATTGCAATGGTGGATACAAACTCTAATCCAGAGCAAGTAAATTATTCTATTCCTGCAAATGACGATGCTTACAAGTCTATCAGCTTAATTACACTAGCAATAGGTAAGGCGATAGAAGAAGGTATCATGGATAGAAAGCAAGATAAAGAGTCTCAAGAATTGCAAGAAGCTGAAGAAGCTAAAAAAGCAATGGATGAGCGTAACGCTGAAGCTCCAGAAGATGGAACAGAAGCACCAGCAGGAAAAAGAAAACGCACTAGAGCTGCTGCCCCAGTGGAAGCTGCCCCGGTGGAAGCTGCTCCAGCGGAAGCTGCTCCAGCTGTAGAGGCTGCTGCACCTGTTGTTGAAGCTGCTGCTGCACCTGCTGCAGAAGTAAAAGCTGATGATTTAACTAAAGTAGAAGGTATTGGACCAAAGATGGCCGGAGTTTTTAACGACGCTGGTGTTACTTCATTCAAAATCTTAAGCGAGAAGACTGCAGAAGAGCTAAGAGCAATCTTAGATGCTGCTGACGGAAACTTCGCTGCACATGATCCTAAAACTTGGCCTGAGCAAGCTGGAATGGCTGCTGAAGGTAAGTGGGACGAGTTGAAAAAATGGCAAGACGAGTTGGACGGAGGGAAGTAATTACTTTCATTCAATTCAAAAAAAAATAATTAAGTAGCCCGAAGTTGATCTTTGGGCTGCTCTTTTTAAACAATAAATAAATAAGAAAATGAATATCACAGCTGCAGATGTAAATAAATTACGCCAGGCTACGGGTGCAGGAATGATGGACTGTAAAAAAGCTCTTACAGAAGCTGAAGGAGATTTTGAAAAAGCAGTAGAAATATTAAGAAAAGCAGGTCAAAAAGTTGCTGCCAAAAGAGCGGACAATGAGACTAGTGAAGGTATAATCCTTGTAGACGTTAGTGATTCTGGCAAAAGTGCTAAGTTACTAGCTTTGGCTTGTGAAACTGAGCCAGTTTCTAAAGTTGAACTTTTCAAAGACCTTGCTAATGAAATTCTTCAAGCAGGTGTTAAGCACCATGCAAAAGATGTTGAGACTTTAAAAGCTCTTACTCTTTCTGACGGTAGAACCGTAGAAGAAGGAATTACTGAATTGATTGGAAAAATAGGTGAGAAGATTGTTATTACTTCATACGAAAACGTAGAAGGAGAACAAGTTGTAGCATATATCCACTCTAACAGCAAAGCTGCTGCAGTAGTATCTTTTGATGGTGTTTCTGGTGCAGATGTTACTGAAACTGGAAGAGATATCGGAATGCAGATTGTTGCAATGAAGCCAGTAGGTCTTGACAAGGACAGTGTTGATCCAACAATCGTTGAGAAAGAGATTGAAATTGGAAAAGATCAAGCTCGTCAGGAAGGAAAGCCAGAAGCGATGCTTGAGAAAATTGCAATGGGTAAATTGAATAAGTTCTACAAAGAGAATACTTTGTTGAACCAGCAGTTTGTTAAGGATCCTTCTATGGATATTTCTCAGTTATTAGAGAAAACTCAAAAAGGTCTTAAGATCTCTTCTTACCTAAGAGTAGCAATTGGTTGATTTTGAATTCATTCTTTAATTAGGGTGAATGTTTCAATATAAAAAAAGGACGCTAACGAAAGTTGGCGTCCTTTTTTGTTAAACCCTATAAGCTCAATTTATTGTTTTAATTCGGTTGGTGGAACTGCTTTGTTTCCTCCGCTTAGCATTTCATTGATCATTTGCTCCGCTTCAGGAAACTTTTCCTTTAGCATCGACAATGTAGAAGATAGCTTGTCTGAGGCTTGTCCTTTAAGTTCCTCGAAGTACTCAGGTGCTTTTTCAATTGCACTTTCTGCTTCATCTTTGAGTTCGTTGCCTTTGGTTTTTAATTCCTCCATTAACTTCTCTCCTTCGTCTGTTTGGAGATATTTATGCATAGCGACTCCTGCCGCTGCTCCTAGGATAAATGTTGCTAAATGTTTTGATGTAACTGACATGTATTTCTGAATTTAGTTTATGTGAATATAATCAATATTTGCCGATTTTATTCAAAAGAATTACGAAGCTATTTGCACCAATGATATTCGGTTTGATTCATGTTTAAGGCGTCTAGGATTCTAAACATATTGTTTCAATTGAACATAAAAAAAGCCGACCTTCCTAAGAAAGTCGACTATGTTATTCAAACAAACTAATCTTTATTGAAGTGGCACGCCGTAACAGAAATTACGTGAAATTCCTTCATATACTCCGCAAATCAAAACACCGTCTTCTTTGTTTTTAACAGCGTTTTCAACTGCTGTTTCGAAGTCTTTTTCTGAATCTACTCTTACATTACCAACTCTAGTAACAATAAAGCCAGGCTTAATGTCAGTATCGCGAGCAAGTGCACCATTGGTTGTTAAGTTCTGAACTTTAACGCCATTCTTGATGCCTATTTTAGCTTTTTCTGCAGAAGACAGTTCGTCAAGTTTTACGCCTAGTTTACTTAAGCTGCTGCTTGCCTTTTCTTTTTTGATTATATTCTTGCCACCTTCAATATTGCGAAGCGTAACTTTATAGTCTTTCTCCTTGCCATTTCTATTGACAACTATATCCAAGCTCTCCCCTGGACGCTTACGTCCAATCAGCTCTCTAAATTTAGGCTCTGATACGATCTCAATTCCATCGACTTGAACAATAACATCACCCGGCTCTATTCCTGCTGCATTTGCTGCACCGTCCTCAGTTGTTTCTAGTACATAAATACCTTTGCTCACTTTTGTATCGTATTCTTTGACATTTTTTGTGTCAAGTAAAACAGGTACAACTCCTAAATAGCCTCTTTGCACATTACCAAACTTGATCAGATCGGTTGTTACCTTTTTTACTATTTCTGATGGTACGGCAAATGCATATCCTGCATACGCTCCGTTTGGAGACGCAATTGCAGTATTGATTCCAATAAGTTCACCTTGAAGGTTCACAAGTGCTCCACCACTATTACCTGGGTTAACGGCAGCATCGGTTTGTATAAAAGACTCAATAGGAGTGTCTCCTCTTTCGCCTGTTTGCTGATAACGCTCCTGGGCAGATCTTTTTAGGATACTTATATCTCTTCCCATTGCACTTATGATCCCTGCAGTTACAGTCGACTCTAAATTGAAAGGATTACCCACGGCAAGTACCCATTCACCTACTTTCACTTTATCTGAATTTGCAAATACTAGAGATGGGAGGTCTTTTGCTTCAATTTTGATCACAGCAATATCCGTAGAAGGGTCTACTCCTATCACTTTTGCAGTAAAGGTTCTCTTGTCAAATGTTACAATTTCAAGTTTGTCAGCACCATCAACTACGTGATTGTTTGTAGCAATGTAACCATCCTCCGAAATGATAACACCGGAGCCTGATGACTGTTGTTCTTGGCTTCTAGGAGCTCCAAAAAAGTCGTCTCCACCACCAAAAAAGTCGTCAAAAATAGACGGCATTCTTTGCCTAACAGCTCTTACAGAAGTAGCCTTAATGTGAACTACAGCTGGTGCTGAAACACTTGCAGCATATGTAAAATCTCCTGGTGCCGAAGCTGGGAAGTTTGTAAAATTTACCAAATTACCCAATGAGTCTCGCGTGGTATTGGAAGATTCGTTTAAGATAACCGATTTTCCATCCAGCCCTAACATTTTGTATGCCCCAAGTGTTGAGATGCTCGTCACAAGGGCAATTAAAATTGTTTTCCAATTATTCTTTATCATCGCTTTATATTAAATATGAAGGGTTTAGTACAAATTTATTGTTTTGTAAAAAAATAACGAAAGTAAGTACCTCAAAATTCCACTGCTATATAGTGAATTAACATTCTTTAACGCCGCTTTTTTGCCTATCCACAGTGGATAAACACAAAATGGCACCATACTGTTGTAAAGTGCCATCTTATTATTCAAGTTATTTTAGCCAACGGTAATAAGCTTTGGCTCTGCCACTTCCTTCTTAGGCAATGCTATGTGCAAAATGCCTTCTTCATAAGTAGCTTCTATTTTTTTGACATCAACAGTGTTGGGTAATTTAAAAGATCTAGAAAACTCGCCAAAACTGAATTCTCTACGGTGGTAATTGTCGTTTTTTTCTTCCGTCTCTTCTTTTTTCTCAACACTAATAGTTAATCTATTGTCAGTGAGGTTGATTTTGAAATCTTCCTTCTTTAAACCTGGGGCTGCAATTTCAAGGCTAAATTTCAAGTCGCTTTCTTTTACATTTGTTGCAGGTGAGGTTAATGATCTGGCGTATAATTCGCTGTCGTTAAAAATAGAGCTGAATAATCCAGGAATTGTATTGTCGTTTGCTAATGTTTTGATTAATGTGTTCATGTTTTTATTGTTTTAAGTTTTATAATTCTGTTTTGACTTCCTATGATCAAACTATGTTCCAATTGTAAAAAGAGGACAAAACGACCGAATTGTTTAATTTTGAACGACTACAAATGACAAAATGTCACACATTAAAAGTATTAATCAAAAAAAATCCCTCCTTTTGTCAGTTGAAAAGGAGGGAAGTAATTCTCTAAAGAGTGGCTTTTACTCTTTTCTAGTTTTGATTTTATTTAAAACATATTGACCAATTCTTATTCCGGCCGCCTGTCCTTCTTCGCAGCCTGATCGATAGTGAATTCCACCATACATTCTAGAATAAGAACATTCTGTAGCAGCATTTCTAAATGAAGTGAAACTCCTTACACCGTGATCATAAATAAATTCAGTTGAGTCTGTAAAAGCGTAATTGTCGCCAAACACACCTGTGAGTGCCTCAGCGGAAGCTGCAGAAATTGTACTATGACCACTTGTGTATTCTGGAAATGGAGGAGTTTGTAAGAATGGCTCCCATGCATCATCAAATGTATTATTAATTACAGTTTCTGGTCTTATTTTTTCGCTGCGATACTTTTCTTCCCAGCTACAAATAAATGCTTCATGCAGTGCTGATGAAATGTATAGATACATCTCAGCACTTTCCATTGGGCTTATTTTTTCTTTTTCGGCAGCAGTTCTACCTATGGCCATCCAGTGCCCTCCGGGAGTCATTTTTTTGTTTGCAAACATTACATGGCCTTGTACTTGCATTACAAAGGCGTTGTCGTCCCAGAACCAGGCCATATCCTTTTTTTCTTGGTCCATATCTTTTGATACGTTGTAAACCTCCATAAGCTCTTTCCAGAAATGGCTACTTTTATCCAAACTATATTGTGGTGCAGGAGGAGGAGTAAATTGGTTTGCAGAATCTAATATTAATGGGCGAATTGTCATCCAATATGGCTCCATGGCATCTCCATATTGAGGGGGAGTGGGCACCCACATACCTGGCTCGTTTTTTACAGTATATCTTAATCCTCTTGTTTGTGCGTAGTTGTCCCCTTTGGAAAATGCAAGCACCTCGTTCCCTATCATTTCTCCATATTCCATAGATCTTTCATAAATACTTGATGGAAGACCAGAGTCTTTGAAAGCTTTGTAGGTGTTTGCTTCGAACTCATCGTACTTATCAACAGTAAACGTAAGCTTGCGTGCTACGGTCATAATTGCTTTTACACCCGCTAGTTGATAGCAGTATTCTTTACCCTCTTCGGGTTGGGTAACTTTTTCAAATTCTTTAAACTGTCCTGTCATGCTTAAGAAATCAGGATTTCCAGGCACCATTGCTTCATATCCAGCAAGGGAGGCGTATGAATATATTCTACTAGCTACAGGAGGAGAGAAAATATCATGAATAATAACATCAGTAAGTTTAGTGATGGCATCATGGTAATAAATAGGATCATTTGTGACTTTGCCGTATTCTTCAGGAGTTTTATCATTACATGAACTTGCTATTAGCATCATAGCAATGAAGCTCAAGGTTAATCTTTTCATATCGATTATTGGTGCTTTTAGGAGGAAGATTATTATAGTTTGTAAAAATAACAAAGCAGATACCCTAAAGCAATGATATTCAACAGATTTTACTGGTCCAAAATGTTCTCTTCCATAGTGCTAGACTTTTTACCATCGTGTAGAACTTCAATGATATCCTTGATTTGATAAACTGAACGGTTTAGCTTATTGCTTAGGATGATTATTACGAAATCTTCTCTAAGGTCAAAAAACATAATACTGTTGTAGCCTTTCCACCAGCCAGTATGGTATATGTAGTCGGTTTGTTGTTTGTCATTAAGCCATAGCCTAAAGCCGTATCCATAGTTACGTAAGCCAGGGTGCTCAAAACTTCTAGGAGTATATATTTCTCTTAAAGACTCCTTCGTGAGTACTTTTTCGCTTTTTAGGGCTTGGTACCATTTAAGTAAATCATGAGTTGTAGAGTAAACCCCTTTATCTCCTAAAACATTGTCGTAAAAATCTTTTTCAATCCGTCTAGTTCCGTGGTAGCCGTATGTGACTTCAGATGTGCGAGTGCTATCATTTAGCTCGGTTACCAGAGTTGTTTTTGTCATCTCTAGTGGGTCAAAAATATGCTCATGCATGTACTGAGCAAAAGATTGACCTGAAACTTTCTCTACCAATGCTGCAAGAACAGCGAAATTGGAATTATTATACGAAAAAAAATGATCGGGTCTATTGCGTATAACTGGAATAGGATCTGCTGTTTCAAACCAATTCATAATATCTTGATTGGTAGGATAAAGCTTGTTTTTGCGAGTTTTTAAGTCAAACTCATATTCATAGTGCGGTAATCCGGATCTATGGCTAAGCAAACTGCGGAGAGTGATACCTTCATAGGGAAAGAGGGGATAGTAGTCTTTAACTGTAAGGTCAAGGCTGAGTTTTCCTTTCTCAACCAATTGCATTACTGCAACTGAAGTGAATGTTTTTGAGAGTGAGGCAAGTTGGAATCTCGAGTTTGAACCATTTGGTATTTGCTTTTCAATGTTGGAGAAACCATTGCTTTTTTCAAAAATGATTTGATCCTTTTGTGCTATCAAGATATTTCCATTAAAACCACTTGCAATTTTTTTATCTACAATGGCTTCAATTCGGTTCTTCTTCTTTTCAAAGTTGTAGGTCTCACGGTCCGCAATTAACTTTTGAATAAGCTTTTTGGGATCAAATTTTCTCTTGGTCTCATTAGTCTCTTTTTCGCAAGAGAAGAGAGCTAGGGAGATAAATACTATTAGAACTACCTGAGACTTAAGACTTCTGAAGATTGTTAGTGAAAACACTTAGGAGAAAGATCGTTAAAGACGTGAAAATAAAACTTGCCACAACCTTAACGATTGTGATGAGAAAATAGCCGAAACCACCAGCTTCTAAAAAGAAGACAAGTAAGCAGTGAATAAATGTTAGACCTAAAACATATTGGAAAAATTTCAGGCCACCCATTTCCCTGAATGAAACATTGAGCTCGTTTTCAAGGTTTTTGGTAGGGAAAATGTACTTTAAATAGTTTCTCCTAATAAGGCCAATAAAAGTACAAGCTGCTGCATGAACACCGGCAGTGTTATAAAAAATATCAACAGTGAGTCCAATAAAAAAGGAAACTAGCAGAACAGATGTTGTTGGCATTTCACCGGGTAATAACAATATGGCTGCGAAGTAAACGAAACATAAGGCCACATCCCACAAGATAAGATTCCTTACTAGCAATATTTGCAATAGCAGGTAAAGGAAGATAAAAGCTCCTGTCTTTATAATGTCTTGGGTACTCATTGTTCGTCTTCTATTTCCTCTAAAGTGAGCTGTTCTGAGGTTAATTTATTTTCAATAACATATACATATCGCAAGCCTGTAAAATCACTACTAAGCTCCACTTCTATGTCCCAAAAAGCTGATTGAGGTAGGTCTTTCACTTTAGCAATCTTACCTACCATAATTTGAGAAGGGAAGATTAAGTTTTGATTGGAAGTAACCACACTGTCTCCAATTTTAACTTTTTTGAATTTATCAATTGTTTTCAGGTCAATGTATCTATGAGAAACACTGTTCCAGTTTGAAACCCCTAAAGCAATTATATTCTCGTCTTTCAGGTTTTGGTTTACAACTTCGGAGGATATATTGAAATCGACATTGAGAATTGATATAACTCTAGAAAAGTGATCGCTGCAACTCATTACTTGACCAACTACACCAGCAGGTCCAATGACTCCCATGCCAGGTTTGATTCCGTCAAGTTTCCCTTTGTTAATTGTAAGGTAATTTTTGCTTAGCCCTACAGTGTTATTTGCAACCTTGGCTGTAATGTATCCAAACCTGTGAGCATAGGGGTTGTTGATTTCGTTGCTATCAACCTTTAGTTCTCTCAAGCTTGTTAACTCCTCTCGTAACTTGATATTTTCACTAGCAAGTTCTTCATTCGTTTTCTTGAGATAGATATATTCCTGAGCATTATAGGTTGCAGCCATGGTGCTGGCAGCAATTCTATTGCTTGAATTGAAAAGGCTTACATCCCATTTGATGTTATTTTTACGGATCAAATAAAAACATACTATCTCCAATAGTAGGAACAACAGTAAGTTTCTGGCTTTGAAAATAAGGCCAAATAATTGACTCATAATATTTTAAACAAATGAATGTTACTGAACTAATACAGCAGCGTATTTTTCAATGTTTTGAAGGACTTCACCAGTTCCACGAACAACCGCTCTTAATGGATCCTCGGCAACATGGATAGGAAGTTTGGTCTTAATAGCCAATCTTTTTTCTAAACCATGAAGTAAGGCACCTCCACCTGTAAGGTAAATTCCGTTTTCGTAGATATCCGCAGAGAGTTCAGGCGGCGACATTTCTAATGCACGCATGATTGCTTCTTCTATTTTGGAAATTGACTTATCTAATGAGTAAGCGATTTCGCTATAAGTAACTTTAATTTCTTTTGGAATACCCGTCATTAAGTCTCTACCGCGAATCTCGATATCCGCAGGTGGGTTCTCTAAGTCTGGCAAGGCAGCTCCAACTTGAATTTTAATATATTCAGCACTTCTTTCTCCAATAAGTAAGTTGTGCTCTCTTCTCATGTAGTCAACAATATCACGAGTGAATAAGTCACCTGCAATTCTCACAGATGCTTCACATACGATACCAGAGAGTGCGATTACGGCGATTTCCGTCGTTCCACCTCCAATGTCTACAATCATAGACCCGTTAGGTTGTTCAATGTCAATTCCAATACCAATCGCAGCTGCGATTGGCTCATGAACCATGTATACTTCTTTAGCTCCTGCATGTTCAGCAGAATCTTTAACGGCTCTCTTCTCTACCTCAGTAATTCCAGAAGGTATACAAATCACCATTCTGTGCGATGGAGAGAAAAACCAGCTACGTCCAGTAGGGATCATTTTGATTAAGCCACGAATCATTAATTCGGCAGCTGTAAAGTCGGCAATTACACCGTCTTTAAGTGGCCTAATAGTTTTTATATTTTCGTTGGTTTTTTCGTGCATTTGCATCGCCTTATGACCAATTGCCAAAACCTTTCCTGAAACTTTATCAAGGGCGATAATTGACGGTTCGTCTACGACGATTTCGTCTTTATAAATAATAAGTGTGTTTGCTGTGCCAAGGTCAATTGCAATATCGCTTGTAAGGAAGCTGAAAATTCCGGCCATTTATTGATGCGTATGAGTTTTAGGTACTTAATTGACCGCAAATTTAAGACTAATAATCTCAAAAATTACCTAAATATCCAATTTTTACCAAACTATTACTTTACGGTAAATAACTAATAAGAATAAGGCTATCAACAGATTAGCTTAAATCCTTCTCCATGGAGGTTCAATATTTTTATATTCGGGTCCGATTTTAGGTGTTTTCTAAGTTTTGTGACGTACACATCCATTGATCTTGCATTGAAATATGAATCATCTCCCCAAATTAATTTTAGGGCAAAACTGCGGCTGAGAGGCTTGTTCATGTTTTGGCAAAGTAACTTCAAAAGCTCTGACTCTTTGGTGGTAAGTTTTACTTTTTCTGTGTTGTTGCTCAGTTCTTGAGTAATGATGTCGAACTTTTGATTACCAATTTCATAAACTCTTTGTTCCTCTTCTTTATCTGCTTTGTTGACTCTTCGAAGAATGGCATTCATTCTCATTAAGAGCTCTTCCATACTGAATGGCTTTGTGATATAGTCATCGGCCCCAGATTTAAATCCTTGAATGGTGTCTTCTTTCATGGACTTGGCAGTCAAGAAAATTATAGGAACTTGCGGGTCGTGCATTCTTATTTCTTTTGCAAGTGAGAAGCCATCTTTCTTAGGCATCATGACATCTAGGATGCAAAGGTCATATTCTCCTTTTTGCAGAAAAAAGTTGAGCCCTTCGTCGCCATCCCTTGCAAGGTCAACATCGAAAAGTTTAGCACCGAGGTACTCTTGTAGTAGCATTCCTAGGTTTTGGTCGTCCTCCGCGAGTAAAATTTTCATAAGTGGTAGTTATACGTTTTGAGTATGAAAGTAAAGCGTAAATGTTGTGCCTTCGTTGATTTTACTATCTACTTCAATGTTGGCATTGTGTAGGTCCAGCATTTTTTTAACATAACTAAGTCCGAGGCCGAAACCCTTTACATCATGTACGTTGCCAGTACTTACCCTATAGAACCTATCAAAAATACGAGATATTTGATCCTTGCTCATTCCTATTCCCTCGTCTCTTATAGTAAGCTTTAAAGAGCCATTCACATTTTCACTAGCAATAGTGATTTGTGGGCTTTCTTTAGAGTATTTATTTGCGTTGTCCATGAGGTTGTAAACGATGTTTGTCAAATGAACTTCGTCTCCTTCAATGATCGGGTTGTTCGCCTCCAACTCCAAGAACACTTGGCCATTTTTTTGCTCAATTTGAACACCAAGGTTTTGGTAAACTTGTTCGATCACTTCATGAATGTCAATCTCTTGTTTGTTTAGCTTTACTTCACCTTTTTCGAGCAATGCCATTTGTAAGACCTTTTCAACTTGTAGGCTCAGTCTATTGTTTTCATCTTTAATAATACCCAAGTACCTGTCAGTCTTTTGTTTATCTTTTATAACAGAGGCGTCTTTCATGACTTCTACCGCAAGAGATATCGTAGAAATAGGAGTTTTGAACTCGTGGGTCATGTTATTGATAAAGTCATTTTTAATCGTTGAGAGTTTTTTTTGCTGTAACATGGTATTGATGGATGCATAGAATATACCACCAATTAGAAAAAGGAGTGCAATAGATGAGCCAAATACGGTGTTCATATTGCCCATTATGAGCTGGTCTCTCTCTGGAAAGTAAACATACAAGAATTGATCTTGCTGCATGGCGTCATTGGGGAAAAGTCTTACATTGTAAGACTTTTCTGATGATTTGGGATCATAGTTTTCAGCATACGAGGTAAAGATCATTTTATCAATATTCTTTACGCCATATTCATATTTGATAGCGATGCCGCGGTTGCTGAGTTCTTCTTTAAGCAATGTGTCAAGCATTTGCTGATTGAGTCGCTCAAAAATGGTTCTGTTGCCTTGTAAGAAATCAGTAAATACATCCTTTACTATTGCCGCCTTGTTTCTCGTTTTCTCGAAATTTTCTTGCCTTAGCTGTTCGGTTTTAACTTCTTCTTTGGGTTTTGACTTTACAAGTTTGACAGGTTTTTTAGCTTGGGTGTCAACTCTTATGGTATCCTTTTTAGTTTTATTTCTGGGAAGGTGTTTTGGCCTTTGCTGAACGTTAGTTGTGCTTTGAAGGTAAATCGCTCCTGTCAAAGGGTCTATTTGTTGGATATAGTAGCTTTCAGTGCCAAACTCCATATTGTTCATTTCGGCATCCAGCGTTGCTATGATATCTTCAATTCCATTATCATGTCCAATAAAAAACTGGGAGCCGGCATTGAAGTTTTGCCAGAACCTGTTTTGATCTTCAAACATTTGCTTGAAAAATGTAAGTTCATTGTTCGTAACACCTCTATTAATACCAGTAAAGGCATCGCTTGGCTGATTAAAAACAACTTCATAAGACGGCAATCTACCTTCGGGGATTGAGTCTTTTTTACGCCCGTTGGGTGACTTTGCGATGTCTCCTTTTTTTATCGTTTGATTTTTGACAAGGTCAGGTTTTGGCTCTTGACTTTTTGTTCTTTTTGGGAACGGATTTTTTCGAGGCTGTGCTAATGCTTCGAGGCTTTTTCGCTCTTGCTCTCGAATCTTTTTTTTGGCCAGAAAAATAACTTCTTGTTTGTCAATTTTAGCAACTGTGGCATTCATAGCTTCTACCACATTACGGTCAAATTGTTCCTTTTTAACTGCAATAGCATTTTCGATCCAATACCACTGAAAGGCAATGAGGGCGACAAATGCAATAAGCATGAAAATGATGATGTTCCTGAAATTCTTCATTTATTCAAAATACAATCACTAAACGTTTAACTTTGAATTTTAAAATTAAGGCAAATATCAAAGAGAATAAGCCAATTAACGTTTTTTAACGAACCAATGAACATAGTTTTTATTGTATTCGGAGTTTCTTTTTTACTCTTTTAGAGTGGGCTTTTAGCATTTCTATACCTACGAAAAGTTGTTTTGAAAAAGTCTCCACCAAATGCTCCAAGAGCAGACTATTTATCTCAATTAGATCCAAATTCGAAGCGAATTGTATTTGCAGGTGATAGTAATACACACGCAAATATGAGCTACAATTGGACTAAACTCATTGAGGGTGACTTTGAGAAAGTAAATGCAGGAATTAATGGAGACTTGAGTAATAACTTGCTAGAGCGAATTGACGAAACAATTGCTTCTCGACCAGATTACGTATGTATTCTTATTGGCACCAATGATGTGAATGCAAGTATGAGTACGGTTGCAAAAGATCGTTATGTTGATAATGGTAAGATTGACGCCAATCAAGATGTAAGTGTGGACGTTTTTCGTGATAATTTGGAAAAGATCATTCGTAAACTTCAAAAGGAGACTAAGGCTCATATTGCAGTATTGTCACTTCCACTGATTGGCGAAGATTTGAAAAGTGAGGCAAACTTACGTGCCGATGAATACAGTGAATTAATTAAAAAGATAGCGATACAATTCAATCTTAGTTTTGTTGATATTCGTAAAGAGTTGAAGCAGTATGTTCAGCTTTATCAAAAGGTTCGTCCTCCTAGCTATGAAAAGTACTTTTACATAATGCTTAAAAGTATTTTTCTCCATTTTTATTTCGGCTATTCATTCGACAAGTTGAGTGCAATGAATGATATGTTACTAAGTCATGACCAGCTTCATCAAAATAGTATTTCGGGTAATATCATTGCCAAAGAGGTGAATGCTTGGATAGTTAGAATTGAGCCGAAATAGTGATTTTCTATTTCGAAGTAATACTTAAATGTCGGCCTAAAAACCTAAAGTTGTTCAAATTGTAATAGAAGTGACTAAAAGGCTATTACTGAAAACCACTTCTATAACTTATCTTTGAAAAAATTATATAATCAAGCACAATGATCCTAAATAAAGAACTACACCCAATTACTAAAAATAACCCAGAGAAAGTACTACAGTTTGGAACTGGAGTTTTATTGCGAGGCTTGTGCGATTATGCAATTGACAAAGCCAACAAAAAAGGGGTCTTCAATGGTAGTGTAGTTGTAGTAAAGTCTACTCCTGGAAGTTTAAGTGACTTTAATGATCAAGATAACCTATATACAGTGTGTGTAAGAGGGTTGGATAATGGAAAAATTATTGAGGAGAATATTATTAATGAAAGCATAAGTAGAGTTATAAGTGCTGCAAGTGACTGGGATGCTTTTTTAGAAACTGCGGAAAATCCACAAATGAACGTGGTTATTAGCAATACAACGGAAGTTGGTTTGCAATACCACGAAGAAAACCTTGGAGCAACTTGCCCAAGCTCTTTCCCTGGCAAACTAACACTTTGGCTAAAAAAACGATTTGATTCTGGTCTGTCGGGCGTTGTGATTATTCCAACTGAGCTTGTTGTAGATAACGGAATGTTATTGAAATCGTTTGTTATTAAGCATGCTCAAAGAAATCAGCTTGGAGGAGATTTTGTAGAGTGGATAGAAAACGAAAATGACTTCTGTAATTCGTTAGTTGATAGAATTGTTCCAGGTAAGCCCGAAGCAAACGAGTTGGAAGAGTTGAAAACTAGTCTGGGTTATGAAGACAACTTGATCCTAAAGTGTGAAGCTTATAAATTATGGGCAATAGAAGGAGGAGATAGAGTTAAGGACATTTTGAGCTTCGAAGAGGTAGATAAGAATATTGTTGTTGCAAAGGATATTACGCAGTACAGAGAGTTAAAGCTAAGAATGCTTAATGCTCCTCACACATTGATGAGTGGACTAGCGTTTTTGTCAGGGTTTGAGCACGTAAAAGATGCACTAAATGATGGACTGATGGAAAAGTTCATGACCATTTTAATGCTGACCGAAATGGCACCTGCTTTACCAGCAAATATTGATGCAAAATTAGCTCAACGTTACGGAAGAGAAGTCATGGATAGATTCCGTAACCCATACCTTAACCATAAATGGC
Organism: Spirosomataceae bacterium TFI 002; assembly: GCA_900230115.1. NCBI lineage: Bacteria > Pseudomonadati > Bacteroidota > Cytophagia > Cytophagales > Spirosomataceae > Spirosomataceae bacterium TFI 002. The sequence goes on from LT907983.1 coordinate 2,718,855, forward strand.
ATAGCATAACTTTGCAATACAGTATGAAGATGAAAAATAGAGTAATGCCATTGCTCTATAAATATTACGAGATTTTTGAAACAGTGCCACAGTATTTAGCAAGGTGTTTTGCGGCCTATCTTCTATTCATGAAGAGTGTAGAGCAAAAGGACGGAAAGTTTTATGGAGAGAGTCACGGAGAGAAATATTTGATCAATGATGACCAAGCACCTTATTTTCATGAGTTATGGACATGTGATGATCCAGTAAAAGTTACAAAGTTAGCACTTAGCAATGAAGAGCTTTGGGGAACTGACCTAACACAGCTAAATGGCTTAGAGTCAAACGTTGCCATTCACTTAAGTAATATGCAAATGGCGGGTGTAAGAGAAGTTGCGGCAGCTCTAAATGTTTATGCGTAAAATAATTTATGAAAAACTCTTGGAATAAATAAAACTGTCCTACATCTTTGCAATCCCAAATGAGGGGAGTCTAGCTCTTCCGATAGTTATCGGGAGGTTCAAAGCTTCAAAATTTAGGGAGTTTAGCTCAGTTGGTTCAGAGCATCTGCCTTACAAGCAGAGGGTCGGGGGTTCGAATCCCTCAACTCCCACACAAAGTCTTCGAGAAATCGAGGACTTTTTTTGTTTTTAAGCCTCTGCCTTGGAAGGAGAAGGTTGGGGCGATGCGGCGTACCGATTCGAATCGCGAAATGTCGCACCACTTACTTCCACACAAAGTCTTCTAGAAATCGAAGGCTTTTTTTGTTTTTAAGCCTCTGCCTTGGAAGGAGAGGGTTGGGGCGATGCGGCGTTCCGATTCGAATCGCGAAATGTCGCACCACTCACTTCCACACAAAGTCTTCGAGAAATCGAGGGCTTTTTTGTTTTTAAGCCTCTGGCTTGGAAGGAGAGGGTTAGGGCGATGCGGCGTTCCGATTCGAATCGCGAAATGTCGCACCACTCACTCCCACACAAAGTCTTCGAGAAATCGAAGGCTTTTTTCTTGTTTTAAAACGTAGTATTCGGTTTGCGAATAGAAGTGTATGTATGTTTGGAGTCGATACATTGCACCGGCGAACGTCGCACCGTTTAACCCCGACCAAAGTCCTCTTATGGTAGACTTTTCTGCCTTATCTATTCAAGTTATTAGAAAGGGGTTGTTGATGGCTTTTGAGAAAATATAAATTTATTTCGATTGCAAATTGTGCTTTGTATTAAGGCTTCAAAGTAGAATCAATTCAAGACTCTCATGCCTTCATAAATAACAATACTCACAGCGTTTGCTAGGTTAAGGCTTCGAACCTTGTCAGAGTAAATTGGAATATTGTATTGATGAGCCTCATTTGCTTTCAGTAGATCTTTGGGTAAACCGACAGATTCTTTTCCGAAAATCAAAAATTGTCCTTCTTGGAAGGGGATTTCCCAGAACGCTTTTTCTGCATGGCTCGAAAGAAACGCCATGGGTTCGTTTTTATTTAGTTCAAAAAACTCCTCTTGGCTTTCATAATATCGAACGTCTAAATGTTGCCAGTAATCTAGACCTGCACGCTTGAGTCTTTTGTCAGAAAGCTCAAACCCAAAAGGTTTAACCAAATGTAGTATTGATCCTGTTGCTAAGCTTAGTCGACCAATATTGCCAGTATTATTAGGGATCTCAGGCTCAATTAAAACGATATTTAAAGGCATAGTTTGATTTAATCTTAGCAGTTAGGGCGAAATGTAAAGCTACCCGAACATTTCTGATATTTCAAGCAGAATGGTTTCCTCTTTGTGCTTCACGTTACTAATTACTTTTTAGCCTCACCTGAAAGCTGGTTGAAGATTTAATTATTTCTTATGAGCTAAGCTTTCTTCTGCCCAGTTGTTTAATTGAAGCGGAATTACAAAGCCCACTTTTCTGCTGACTTCTTGCCCAGCGGAGTTAAGTATTAATAGGGTAGGGTAAGAGGTAATCGAATATCTCTTAGCAATTATATTTCCCTGTGGACTTTCAACGTCGATGGATAGGTTGATAAAGTTCTTATTAAAAAGCTCGCCTACGCTTTCTCTTGGAAAAGTGACGCTTTTGAGCATTTTGCATGGTCTACACCATTTTGCGTAGAAATCTACAAAAATGAGTTTATCTTGTTCTTGAGCTTTGATTAAACTCTCCTCTAGGTCGTCGCTTGTCCATTCTATACCGTCTCCCTTAAGTATGGGAAGTTGATCTACTTTTTCGTAAGAAGTAAATTGCATCAACAACAAAAATCCAATGAGTAAGACAAAAGGAATATAGCTGAGGTATTTCTTTAACATAGTTAATTCAATTACGTAAATGTAGAGGTGAAAGTAGGTTAAGTGAGTAAAAAAATAGCCACTGCTTTGGTGAAACAGTGGCTAGGTTTAAGAAAATTAAAATTCTATTTCAATTCAAAGCTTGCTTCCAAAACATCTTGAGAGCTTTTGCCAACAAATACCTTGAATGTTCCTTTTTCTAGCATATCGTTACCCTCATCGTCTTTAAAACTTAAATCGCTACTTGATAATGTAAAGCTTACTTTTTGAGTTTCTCCCGCTTTGATTTTTACTTTTTTGAAACCTTTAAGTTCTTTTATGGGACGAACTCTTGAAGCAACTAAATCTCTTATGTACAATTGAACAATTTCTTCGCCATCTATGGAGGAGGTATTTTTGACTTCAACACTTACCTGGATTATTCCATTTTGATTCATTTCTGAAGCAGACAAGCTTATGTTGCTGTAATCGTATGTAGAATATGAAAGACCATAACCAAAAGGGAATAATGCTCCATTGGGAATGTCTCTATATCTTGAAACCCAGAAATGTGCTGGGCCTTCATTGCCGTCCACATGGGGCCTCCCTGTACTGAAAGTATTATAATATACAGGTATTTGTCCTACGCTGTGAGGGAAGCTCATTACTGTCTTCGCACTAGGGTTTACATCACCCGATAATACGTCTGCCACACCATTTCCATGTTGTATTCCACCCGACCAAACGTTTAGAATTGTACCATGTTCTTTTGCAACTTCGGTAAGTACCATTGGTCTACCAGTTTGAACTAGTACAACGACTGGTTTGCCAGTCTCTTTTGCTAAGCGAAGCATTTCCATTTGGGCAGGTGCTGGGCTAATGTCGGCGAGAACACGTGCTTCACCCATGAGGTCGCCATACAAGCCAATAGTACCTAAGATAACATCGGCATTTTTTGCTATTTTCTTGATTTGCTTTGCCGCTGAAGGGTCGAGATTGTTATCACGATCATACACAGGTAAAAAGTTTACTGTTGCATTTGGGTATTTGGCTTTTACCCCTTCCAATATGGTGACTACATCACCATGATCACCCATTCCTTTCCAAAAATCTAAAACGTCATTCTGGCTTTCGGCTAGGAAACCAAGTACTAAAATGTTCTTAAGGTTCTTGCTGAGAGGTAAAACCTTATCGTCATTTTTAAGAAGCAACATAGAGCCTGCAGCAGCCTTTCTTGCAAGATCCAAATGTGACGAAGTCATCGTGTTGTTCTTTTCTTTTTCCTTGTCATGTCTTGCATAAGGATTTTCGAACAAACCAAGCTTAAACTTGTAGTACAAAACTCTTGCGACCGCTTTATCTAGTAGGGATTCAGGTACATCACCATTTTTAATACTTTGTGCCAGGTTATTAATCGTAACACGAGATTCCATGTCAATATCAGAACCCGCCATGAGGGCTTTTTCTGCTGCGTCTTTTCCATCTTTGGCAAAACCATGAGCGATCATTTCGCCAAAAGAAGCCCAGTCTGAAACCACGATGCCTTCAAAACCCCATTTGTCTCTCAATACTTCAGTAACGAGGTATTTGTTTCCACTAGCTGGTATTCCGTCTAACACATTAAATGAGTTCATGACAGTTGCTACACCAGCATCCACAGCGTGTTTATAGGGTATTATGTAATTGTTCCAAAGGCTGTTACGACTGATGTCTACAGTATTATATTCTCTACCACCTTCTGGAGCACCATAAGCAGCAAAATGTTTTACACAAGCTAAAACATTGTCATTCGAAAAGTCACCTTGAAAGCCTTTTACTCGAGCTGCGGCAAATACGCCATTGATGTAGGCATCTTCTCCTGAGCCTTCCATCACACGACCCCATCGTGGATCTCTAGACATGTCCATCATGGGTGCGAAGGTCCAGTGTAAGCCAGCGGCTGCAGCTTCCTTTGCTGCAACTGCAGCGGTTTGCTCAGCAATTTCTAAATCCCAGCTACATGCTTCTGCAAGTGGAATAGGGAAAACAGTTTTATAACCATGGATTACATCAAATGCAAATAACACTGGGATACCAAGTCTACTTTCTTCCACTGCAATTTTTTGAACGGCCAGTGTTTGTTCCACACCGGTTACGTTTAGAAATGAACCAACTTTACCTTGTTTCAATAATTGCAACCGCCCTTGAGCTCCCTCATCATTTGCTGCAGCTGGGCCTGTCATGACTCCTCCGTTGAGTTGGTTGAGTTGTCCTACTTTCTCTTCAAGAGTCATGCGAGACAATAAGTCATTTACACGATCGGCAATAGGGACATTGTTATTTTTATAAACTTCTTGAGCAATTAGGTTTGGGACAAAACCTATTAAACAGAGTGACAAGATATACCTGTAGAAATGTTTCATAGTAAGTAGGTTAAAAGTATTTAGTGCCTAAATATACTTGATTAAGCTTGATATTCTAAAAAAGGATGTGCGTATTAAATAGGCTCTTCTTGGTATATTTCAATAAATGCCAAGTAAAGCTGCTAGGTCATTTTAAAACGAATATTAAAAAATTAGAAAACCTATAAATGAAGATGGTTTAAACCAAAGTTTAATCAAATAGCACAATATAAATTCTGGTGCGATTTTAGAAGTTTTTTAAACCCAGAGGTTTATTCACCTCTTTAGCTTTGAATAACAAGATCTAATAGTTCAAAATGTAATTTCATGATTAAGTATTCGATTCTTTTTCTTCTATTAAATATTCTGGTATTCGGCTGTGATGCAGAAGTTGCAGAGCCCGAAAGTAACCTAACTCCATTAGATGTAAAATGCCTTTTGTCTTCTCAATGGGGTGTTGATTATAACTATCCTACTCCAAAGTTTGAAAAAGATTGGTTTACTACGCCGAGGTTAAACTTTAATTCGAGCGAGGAAGGTTTTATGACTGTGGGAATTCAGCCAAATACTTTCAGAAACAATGATATCAGCCTTATTGTTGAGATTCCTTTCAAATATACAATCAATGGAGGAAGGATAATCTTTAACATTCAATCTGTGAGAACTTATAATGCTTTTTTAACAAAACAAAATGAGTTTATTGGTTCGGAGGCTGTCGTTTATGCATCGGAGTTAGTAAATTTGAAGCACCTAGGAAATGGTCAAGCTTGTGAGTGCACAGCTAAATCTTTGAGCTTTATAAAGGCAGATCCTGCTACCGAAAGTCCAATTCAAACGAATCACTGGGTAAGAAAGAATTTTACAACTTATCCTAATTGAGTTTTAAAGTCTTTACTTACCCAATACCATTAAAAATGGGTTTTGGGAGTCAAGTTTTTTTAAATCTAATCTCAAATAATATGAGTTTAGGCCAGAAGTGTTAATAATTGATCTTATTTTAGTCCAATTATTCAACCCTTTACTTTAAAAAATGGAATTTTCTCCTTCTGCTTTGCTCGATAAGAGCAAAATGACCAATCTACAATATGGTATCATCTTTATATGTTTCTTGATGAACATGTTTGATGGAATGGATGTATTATTGATCTCTTACACAGCACCTGCAATTGCTAAGGCTTGGTCTGTAGATTCTCAAACACTTGGTACCGTTTTTAGTGCTGGGCTAGCGGGGATGATGGTGGGTAACTTATTCATAGCTTCTTTGGCAGATAAGCTTGGTCGTAAAAATATGATTTTGCTCAATGCTGTCATTATGGGTCTTGCTATCTACATGACCTCGTGGGCCGACACAGTAAATGAACTACTTGTTTATCGTTTTATAGCAGGCCTTGGAATAGGTTCAATGTTGGCTTGTACAGCGGCCTTAACTGCTGAATACACGCCAAATAAGACTCGAAATTTTTGGATAAGCTTTGTTGTAGCTGGTTATCCAGTTGGAGCAGTGATTTCAGGTTTGGTAGCAGCAAGAGTTATTCCTACAGAAGGCTGGGAGCAAATGTATCAGTATGCGGGAATAGCATCTTTAATTTCTATTCCTTTAATAATTTTGTTTTTATCCGAGTCGATGGATTTTTATTTAAAAGCTCAACCTAAAGGGGCTTTAAGCAAAATAAATAAGATTTTGGGTAAAATGAATTTTGCTCCAATAGGTGAATTACCAGCAAAAGCTGCCAAGCAGTCTGCGATTCCATTTAAGAAGTTATTAGAAGGAAAATATAAAATTCCATCTCTTCAACTTTGGTTAGCTCTCTTTATGGCCTTTGCAGCCTTGTTCTTTATGACTAGTTGGATTCCAAAGCTTGCGAAAGATGCAGGGTTATCTCTTGAGCTTGCAATATATGCAGGAACTGTTTTTAATGTTGGAGCTTTTTTTGGAATTGTCACCCAGGGATTTTTCTCTTCCAAATATGGTTTGAAGAAAACCATCGGTATATTTTTTATAGCAACAGCCGCTTTAATGGCTGCTTTTGGCCTGTTCGTTGGCTCAAATATCCTCTTGCTTATATTCGCTCTTCTAGGTTTTGGTATTCAAGGAGGGTTTGTTGGTCTTTATGCTTTTGCAGCACGTATGTACCCCTCAGAAATTAAGTCTACTGGAATAGGTTGGGCAATGGGTGCAGGGCGATTTGGTGGAGTAATAGGGCCATTATTTGCCGGCCTTCTTATTGGAATGGGATTGACCATTGGAACCAACTTCTTGATTTTTGCTATTCCTGCCCTCATTGCTGGAATTATGACTTGGATCAATAGCTCGGCGGATGTAGATTAAATTGATCTTTATTCGGATGGAATTGACAAGGCAGCTGCGTGAATAGTAGTTTCATGAATCAGAAAAATCATAACATTGTCTCTACTAGACACATATTTAGGATAAAAAGCCGTCAGCATTTTGCTAACGGCTTTTTACTTTAGTCCTCGTACCTACCAGCTCCTATACTGTTACCAAAGAAAAGGGCATTAAGGAAAAGTTTATTGGTTCCGTACCAAAATGCTCTAAAATTGGGATTGTCTGAAAAGCTTACAATGCGACCAGAGCCTAGGTTTTGGGCAATTACTGCTGGGCTATTTTGAAATCTCACTATGTTTTTCGGATGTACATATCCCGCAATTAAAGGATTTGCCGTAAATAGAAGTGGAGTGTTATAAGGGTTTTCGGTATCTTCAAAAACGATATTATTTACCTTAAAAACAGCTAGCTCCTCCTGCTTGTATCCAAAACAAATTGGATGGCTTGGGTCAATTGTAGTATTTAGAATTGCTCCACTAGTTTCTAAGGCTCCTGCGTAAGTTGACTTATCTACATATGACCGTTTTTCTTTACCGTATTCTTTAGCTTCATCCTTTATTTTAACAGAGCCAATATTATGCTGAGCTAACCAAGACGCACCATTGCCAAGAGCAATCACAATCCCGCCTGATTGAACATAGGATTTAAGTCTATCGGCTTTTAGGTCACCATATCTACCATTGTTTAAAATGATATGAGAGTATTTGCTCAAGTCCATTCTGTTTACTTGGTCTATGTCGGCCAGGATAAGGGGTAGGTTTACTCTTTGGTCGAGTAGGTGCCATACTTCCCCCGCGTCGTTTGCATCTACACCTGACCCAGTTATCATTAGCGGAGTTAGCTTTTCCAAAGGTTTGAATTTTTCACTTCCCATGTTTATTCCTTTTAACGTAAGTCCTGTTTGTTGAGCATAAAATGTAATGCCGTCTCTGCTTGCTAGTTTTTGTAACAATTGGTTTGGACTCTTTCCTTCGCATAAAATTTGTATGGTACCATAGCTAAACTCTTTTTGTTTGCCTTCTTGCATGGTAGTAAATGGCTCCATTGCGTACTTGAGTCTATATCCATTATTAATGAGTTCATTTGCTGCTCTTGGTGCAAAGTAACCGTCCCATTCGAAAAGATAGGAGTAGCTACTTTCTCCAATCACTTTTCCTTGTGGAAAATCGTTTTGGCTTACCTTTTTACCCAAAGAGATATTTGACGTTGAAGCTGCGAATGGCACATTCATACAAACTGGTAAAGTCCATGCAGAGACATCATAAAATGCACTGTCCGCAAAAGTGGTGCGTTTTTCAAAAAGTGATTTTATGAGGCGGTGTCTAGGTTGAGACATAGGAACTACAAATGAGTAGTCTTTATTAAAATCCAAGCCACCTAACTTTTCATTTTTATTCAATTGATAAACCTCAATTTGATTTCGAAGCAGCACATTGACTGTTTCGTAAGTTCTTACAGGGTCGTTTCCGCCTCCAAAAACAAATGCTTTCTCAGGATCAGTAGATTTCTCTGCATAGAAATCTCTCATATAGCTAAGAAGCTCTACTCGCATATCTTTTCCTGCTTGTAGGGTACTCATTGTTGCGGAAAATTGATTTCTAATGGTAAATGGGAAAGAAAGTGTCCCATTACGAGTTTCTTGTAAGTGTCCACGAGAGGATGCTTGCTCAAAGAGAATACCTATACTTCCGTTGGCATCGGGTAGGGTAGAACCCTTTCCATAATAGAAGTCGTCATAATTTTCTTTTGTGTAATAAAGAGAACCAAGCTTGTCTAACCCTGCGGCATGAAATGTTCCAATTTTACTCGTCAAGTCAATATTTTTGAGAGGGGTCATTGGGTGTGTACGCTCAGGAATTCCTGGCTGAAAAAAGAAGGTTGAGCCACTGCCCATTTCGTGGTGATCGGTCAGGATATTTGGTAACCATTCATAGAACTTAACTAACCTTCCTTTGCTTTCTGGCAATTGTTGATAGAGCCAATCTCTGTTCATATCGAACCAGTAATGATTGGTTCGTCCACCTGGCCAAGTTTCTCTGAACTCTCTTGAATTTGGGTCAGATACAAGATTAGTACTTCGGTTTTGGTTTACCCAAGTTGCAAACCTGTTGCCACCATCTGGATTAATACAAGGATCAATCAATATGACGCATTCATTCAGAATAGAATCAACTTTTGGGCTTTTTGCTGCAGCTAAGTGATAAATCGAAAGCAATGATGAATTAGAGCCGCTGGCTTCATTTCCATGAACAGAGTAACCCATCCATATTACAGAAGGCATCTGAGCTAAATTCAAAGATTTGCTTTGAGATGGATCTGCGATTTTCGCATGCTCGGCTTTTATGTTTGCAAGGTTTGCCAAGTTTTTTGGAGAACTTACTGTTACCATAAGCAATTCCCTGTTTTCGTAAGATCGGGCATATTGCTCTATCTGAATACGGTCAGTATATTTTGCCACCTCTCTGTAATACCCGTAGATTTCGTAAGGAGTAACGTGCTGTTCTCCTAGCTCATAGCCGAGGTATTGTTTTGGTGTAGGGATTTTCGTGTCATAAGTGACATCTTTTGGGAGGTAATACGATAAGTCTGATTGACCAAAACTTATGTATGAACTAAAGAGGAAAACAAATGCTAAAACTCTTTTCATGAATGATTGGGTAAAGGATGAATGATATTAAAACGAAAATACTCTTTAAATGGAAATAAGAGTTTGGTTTGGGGCAAAATGTTGCATTACAATGTTAATTTCTAATCGAAAGACTGGCTTAGGGATCGTAGCGGCATCCTCATCGGATTTGACCGATGAAATATAGCGGATTGCCCGACCCCACAATAGTGGGGGAAGTCCCTCACTATGACTTTTATCATAGAACTTTATAGCTGTATTTATCATTATCTTGTTAATGGTAGTAACTGAAACATATCCTGTAATAGGAATGACTTGTGCCTCTTGTGCGGCAAGCGTGGGATCAATATTGAATCATAGTAAAGGCGTGTCGGTTGCAGATGTGAATTATGCGAGTAATTCGGTAAAAGTAACTTTTGATGCTGAAAGTACTGATGCACTTAGGTTACAGAAAGCTGTACAGAGTATTGGTTATGATTTGGCTATTAATGCGGAGGATGGAGATCAAGAAGCTCTTCAGCTTGAGCGATATGAACGTATCAAGAAAAACACGATTTGGTCTGCAATTTTGACTGCTCCCATTTTTGTGATTGGAATGTTTTTTATGGATTGGGAGCTAGGTAAATGGATTTCTTTAGCTCTAAGTATTCCAGTCTTATTTTGGTTTGGAAGATCGTTTTATGTCAATGCTGTAAAGCAAGCAAAGCATTTTAAAGCGAACATGGATACATTGGTTGCCCTAAGTACTGGTATCGCTTTCTTGTTTAGTGTGTTTAATTCTTTTTATCCTGAGTTTTGGACCTCAAAAGGCCTAGAGTCACATGTCTACTTTGAGGCAGCAACGGTGATTATAACTTTTATTTCTGTTGGAAAGCTGCTCGAAGAAAAAGCAAAAACTTCCACAACTACTGCGATAAAAAAGCTTGTTGGGTTGCAACCCAACTCTTTAACTATTGTTGAAAATGGGGAAGAGAAAGTCATTGCCATAAATGAAGTTGAAAGAGGTCAGATGATTGTCGTTTATCCCGGAGATAAGATACCTGTGGATGGGCAAGTAATGAAGGGAAGCTCCTTCATAGATGAAAGTATGATGACCGGAGAACCGGTTCCGAATGAGAAAAAGCGAGGAGATAAGGTGTATGCGGGTACAATAAACCAGGATGGTAACTTACAGTTTATCGCTGAAAAAGTGGGGGATCAGACTTTTCTTGCTCAAATAATACAGCAAGTTAAAGATGCTCAAGGTAGCAAAGCTCCAGTGCAAAAGTTAGTTGATAAAATTGCTTCCATTTTTGTTCCAGTTGTATTGCTTATTGCGGTGACAACATTTATTGTTTGGTATTTGATTGGTGGTGAGAATGCTTTGACGCACGCTATTCTTACTTCGGTATCGGTGCTGGTTATTGCTTGTCCTTGTGCTTTGGGCTTGGCAACACCTACTGCCATTATGGTAGGAATGGGAAAGGGTGCCGAAAATAATATCCTAATTAAAGATGCTGAAAGTCTTGAGCTTGCACATAAAATATCGGCCGTTGTTTTAGATAAGACGGGAACAATTACTGAAGGGAAACCAAAAGTGTCGTCTTTGAAATGGCTTGAAAACGATGAGCTCTATCCAAAGGTTCTTTTAGGTTTAGAGCAGCGGTCAAAACACCCAATTGCAAGTGCAGTAGTATCGTATCTCAAAGAAGACGGAATAAGGCCGTCGCCTATAATAGAGTTTATAAATAAAACTGGTTTAGGGATAACAGGGAAGGTGAAAGGGGTAAGTTTTGGCGTTGGAAATGAAAAGCTATCTAAAGAGTTTGGGGTTAAGCTAAGTTTAACCCAAAAAGAAGAAATAGAGCAATTACGGTCAAAATCGGCAACTGTTTTTTATTTCGTTGCTGAGGAAAAGTTACTTGCAATAATTTCGGTTACAGATAAAATAAAGGGAAGCTCCAAAGAAGCAATAGAAATTCTACAGGAACGAGGAATTCAAGTTCATATGCTTACTGGTGATGGAAAGTCGACGGCAAATTCAGTTGCAAGTCAAGTTGGAATTGATAATTGGCATGCCGAAGTATTGCCACATGATAAATCAACCTTTGTGAAAAAGCTTCAAAATGAAGGTCATGTTGTTGCCATGGTTGGCGATGGAATAAATGATTCGCAAGCTCTCGCTCAAGCCGATGTTAGTATTGCAATGAGTCACGGTTCTGATATTGCCATGGACGTTGCAAAAATTACCTTAATGGGGTCCGACTTATTAGGTTTGGCTAAAGCAATAAGCTTATCGAAACAAACAATGAGAACGCTTCGCCAAAATCTGTTTTGGGCTTTTGTTTATAATCTTATTGGAATTCCTCTCGCTGAGGGTTTGCTATATCCTATAAATGGATTTTTACTTAACCCAATGATTGCTGGTGCAGCAATGGCTTTTAGTTCAGTTTCAGTTGTTCTGAATAGCTTAAGATTAAAGAAGGTAAATCTAAATTAAAAAAGCCTGTGAGGTTGTTAAATCTCACAGGCTAAGGTAAGGCAATAATGTATTATAAAGGTTTCCCTGCCTTATTTACACCAGACTGGTTTTGAAACAAGTTAAGGTCCGCTTGCACCATTTCTTGAACTAGTGCTTTTAGGTCATATTTAGGAACCCATCCAAGTTTTTCTTTTGATTTTGTTGGATCACCTATGAGTAGTTCTACTTCTGTTGGGCGATAGTATTTTGGATCAACAGCCACAACTCTTTCCCCAACCTTAAATTTAAAGTCAGGATTAGAACTAGACTTAACGAATGCTTCTTCTTGATCATCCTTGCCTTTAAATTCTAGTTCGACACCTAACTCTTCGAATGCCATTCTGACAAACTCACGAACTGTAGTAGTCTCGCCAGTAGCAATGACAAAGTCTTCGGCAACATCTTGCTGAAGAATTAACCACATGGCTTCAATATAATCCTTCGCATGTCCCCAGTCTCTTTTTGCATCTAAGTTACCTAGGTATAGACAACTTTCTGTTCCCAATGCTATTTGTGCAACTGCTCGAGTGATTTTTCTTGTTACGAAAGTTTCACCTCTCAATGGGGATTCATGGTTAAAAAGGATTCCATTGCAGGCATACATATTATATGCTTCGCGATAGTTAACAGTTATCCAATAGCCGTAAAGCTTTGCAACGGCATATGGGGAACGTGGGTAAAATGGAGTGGTCTCGGACTGTGGAACCTCCTGAACCAAACCGTACAGTTCAGAAGTAGATGCTTGGTAAATTCTTGTTTTTTCGGTTAGACCTAAGAGTCTCACAGCTTCTAAAATTCTTAAAGTACCAATTCCATCTACGTTTGCAGTGTATTCAGGTGCATCAAAACTTACTTTCACATGCGACATCGCACCTAGATTGTAAATTTCGTCTGGTTGAACTTCCTGAATGATACGAATAATATTGGTAGAGTCACTTAGGTCACCATAATGAAGGATGAAGTTCACATTTGCCTCGTGAAGATCTTTATAAAGGTGATCTATTCTATCTGTATTAAACAAAGAAGCTCTTCTTTTAATACCGTGAACTTTGTATCCTTTTTGTAATAAGAATTCGGCTAAATAAGCTCCATCTTGTCCAGTTACTCCAGTAATGAGTGCTGTTTTTTGTGACATTCTATAAGTTTAAATTATTGTTTGATGTTGAGACTACGCTTTACATCTATTTTGTCCATCATTATTTTTGCGGTAGGGAATCTTGAAACCAGTGATGCATAGTACCTCTCGGCATCCATGCGATTCATGAAATCACCTACTTTCACCTTGTAAGTAGGTTGGCTGTAAGACTCATAGCTTTCCAATTCTGGATAGTGTTGAAGTATGTAGGACTTTGCTGATTCAAAATTGCCTCTATTATTTCCAGAAAAAATTGAGATTCTAAATCCCTGAGACTCAGTTAAGGATTTGTTTTTTTCTTTTATTTGGTCTAAGACTACATTTATTTCCTTATTGTCATTCAGAGGCTCCTCGCTATTGAATTTAAGGACATCTTTAGGTTTTTCCACCTTGTCATTTGCCTTTTCCTTATTATCTTCTTGATCATACTTTGGTCGAACAGTACTCAAATCTTCTTCATAAGCAGTAATTTTCTTATCTGCTTGTTGGGTAGTATTAGGTACACTTCTAACGCAACTAGAAATTGCGAAAAATATCAATAAAAATACAAATTGTGTCTGATGCTTCACGATGACTTTCGACAATGAGCCTGCAAATTAATTATTTGTAATTTAGTAAGTGAAGTTTGGTGTGTTCTTTTTTGTTTTCTGTACTGGATTTCTTGCAATTACGGTACTTGACTTTTTAGTAATCCTACCATCAAGCTCAACTATATGTGTATAAAATGAGTGGGATTGTGAACCAGTAAATAAGAATTTTATGATTCTTCGCCATACTGTTGTATTTTTACTATTCTAGCTAAAAATAGCTTGACTTATTGACTATGTCTAGGTTTGTCACTTTAGTGTTATTGCTTTGTGCAACTCTTTCTTTTGAACTTGAGGCACAAAGTCTATGTAACAGTACGAATGCGATCCAAAACGGCTTTAAGCTGGATGCCAATGTGGGATGCAGTCCATTTACAGTAGTTCCTCAGGATCAAAGTGGTTTGACTGACGTAAAATACATTTTTGACTATCGAGGTCAGCCTGCTACCGAATTAGGAAGTTTAAACCCAGGCTTACAAGATGTTTTGTTTAATGGTGCTAATGATCAGCCCAGAACGTATACTATTCTCCAATATGGAAAAGATGCTAATGGGGTGGAGAAGTATTCTTGTCAGAATTTGGTGGTGAGGAAAGATAATAAGCCGAAGTTTTCTTATAACTCTTGTAACAATCAAATTCTTAATATTACAGTTCCAGATGTAGTTGAAAATGACTTTGATTCGTATGTTATACATTGGGGCGATAATAGTACTGAATCATTTACATCAATTCCGTATAAAAAAACGAAAAACTATACCTCACTTACAGCTTCTCGGACAATAAAGGTGGAAGGTATTTATAACACTCCAATTGGTTGTTCAGCACCGTCATTTCAAACTATAGATATGAGTGAGGGTGGTAATTATGCTAATATTGATGTATTGAAGTTATCAGAAGAAAGCAAGAAAGTTGAAATCAAATTTGATGGGTTAAATGAAGACTATAAGCTTTTCAAGCGAAGTGTAAATGAGGTATATGATAATAATAATCCTATAGCATCGATAGGTCCTGGGACTATAGCTTTAGACGTTAACTCAAGTGTGCAATATTGTTTTTCGGCATTTAGAAACTCGGGTGGATGCTTTGAATCTGCAGGGGAAGTATGTACGGTACCGTTGGCCGTTGACATTAATGGTAAAGAAAATGTATTGACTTGGCAAGAACACCCATTAGTATTAAATACTTTGTTTGGGTCTAATGGGGAGGTTCAGAATGTGACATATAATATAATTAGGTCGGGTGAAACAATTGATTATTTTAACAATGTTACCAGCCCCTATGTTGATCAAATTAATTGTAGTAAAGAATATTGTTATCGAATAGAGACTGTTGTAAAAGGTATCCCTAAATTTGGTTCTGCTAAAGTATATGAAAGTACTAGTTTATCAAATGAGATTTGTGTGGATCGAGGTTCTTTTCGTCCAAATGCTATTCAAACTCTCAGTGCAACATTTAATGGAGACAATAAACATGTTGTAAAGTTTAAAGATGACAGCAACTGGGATTTATTAAAAACCCAGTTTTATTTATATACCTTATACCCTAACAATGATAGTTTATTGTTGGATAGTGTAAATGGTGTTCAAGACTTTACAACTTTTGAAATCGATAACAGTTGCTATAGGATTGGGTATAGGGATGAATGCGGAAGTATAAGTGAGTTAAGCCCTAAAGTTTGTGTAGTAAATCTTGCGGTGGAATATGACGAGCAATTAAAATGGGAAGCGGTTAATCCTTTTACTAATGAGGCTATATCTAATTATGAAGTTTATTTTGAAAATGAAAACTCCAAAGCTTACGATTTATTGACAAATAGGTCAAATGCCTTCAATGATTTAAGTCCTGACTTAAGTAACTTTATTAATGAAGCTAGATTTAAAGTAAAGGTTTTGGGTGCTGATGGAGGGTTTAGCTGGACCAATTCTAAAGTTATTCCTTTAGAATTTAAATTGTATTTGCCAGATGCTTTTAGTCCGAATAATGATGGCGTGAACGACATCTTGGAGGTAAAGGGCAGTATAGGTAGGGCGGAGTCTATTTCATTTGTAATTTTTGATCGTTGGGGGAAAATTCTTTTTGACACGAATTTAAACGAATTGAAATGGGATGGTTTTATCAAAGGGAAAGCTCTGCCCATAGGACAATATATTTACTCAATAAATGCTGAACTGAAAGATGGAACTAGATATAAACATTCAGGTATGCTTGAACTTTTGAAATAGTGAAAAAAATATTAATTGTAATAGCTTTCCTTTCCATGTTTGTCAATGGATATTCCCAAAAGGATATGCATACCAAAAATGTTAAATTTACTGCGGCTATCCAATCAATTATTTCTTCAGATACAATAAAACCTTTTTGGTCACGAGTGAATAAATATGGTACTGTTCCGCTAAAGGGTAATATGCTGGCAATAGATCTGAGGGTGGTTAAAGAATTTGATAGTCTATTTACAGATAAAAAAATTTTAAAAAAGTTAGGTTTTGGCTATGGGGTAAGGGCTTTGGGTAGTGTGAATAATAAAAAATCAATTTTGTTTTTACCCGAAGCTTATGTGAAAGTTCGGCATAAGCATTTTGAGTTATATGTAGGAAAGAGGCAAGAAGTATTTGGCCTTGTGGATACTGTTGCTTCATCGGGTTCATATATTTGGTCTGGCAATGCTATGCCTCTTCCCAAGCTCCAAGTTCATACACCAGGCTATTTGCCAATTACAAAAAAAGGTTTTTTAAGTATCAAAGCTGGGTTAAGTCATGGTTGGTTCAGTGATAATGGTATAGTTAAAAATCACTGGTTGCATCAAAAATGGCTTTATGGTAAGATAGGAAGAAAGGATTCAAAAGTTCAATTCTCCGCTGGTATCAATCATCAAGTGATGTGGGGTGGTTATTCTGAGGTTTTAAAAAACGTAGGTGGGGAAATTCCGCCTACCATTGATGGATATTTGGCTCCTTTTCCACTTTATTCATATCAGTTTGTACTTATTCCCTTTTTACAAAAAATTATATTACCTGATGGGAATAAGGTGCCTGGTTATGATGGAGGGCTTGCTATTGGTAATCAGTTGGGATCTGTTGACTTGGCTTTCGATATTAAAATTGGTGGTTCTAGTCTTTTGGTTTATACACAACAGCCATATGATTTTGCGAGATCCTTGTACAACTTAAACAATATCGAAGATGGACTCTATGGAATTTCGTTGAGGATTAAGAATAAAATAATTAATAAGGTATGTTTTGAATATTTTGATACAAGAAGTCAAGGTAGATACTTGTTTGGAAAACTTCAGCCATCAAATTATGGTGAAATTGACAATTACTTTTCTCATGGTCAATATCAGAGTTGGTCGAACCACGGCAACATTATTGGTAGCCCGTTTATCATTGATGAGATTTATAGCAAAAGCAATGATATTTTAAGTAACAGAGTATTTTACTATTATGGAAGTGTGTTCGGTAAAGTATTCGACTTGGATTACGCATTCAAATTTGCTTCTTCTTCAAACTTAGGGACTTATTTTCGAGAAATTAATAAAAAACAGAATTCAATGAATTTGTCTTTTTCAAAAAGTGTTAAAAGACATTTTTTAATTGGTTTAGATTTTTCAATGGACAGAGGGTATCTTTATCCCAATACTATAGCCTTTGGAATTAAAGCGAACTATCAATATTGAAATATTTATTACTTTCCATACTACTTGTACAAAATCTGTGTTCTGCTCAATCAAGTTGGGACGGAAATACTTATTCTTTAGAGTCTAACTTATTTGTTAGTACCGATTCTATATTGCCTTTTTGGACACGTTCACAATCATATGGAGAGATTCCTGTGGAGTCTCAGTTTGTACAGTTAAAGGGTAGTATTCATCATGAATATGATAGTACTTATAAGATAGATAAGAGATTACAGCATTATGGTTTCGGTCATGGTGCTTCATTCGTTGGTAATTTGGGCAAGGTAAATCAATTTCTTATATCTGAGGCATTTGTTAAAGCTAGATATGGTGTTTTTGAAATGTGGGCTGGGCGAAGACGGGAAATCATTGGCTTAGTAGACTCTACCCTGAGTACCGGTTCTTTAATTTGGGGTGGAAATTCTTTGCCTATTCCGAAGGTGCAATTGGCTATACCAAATTATACGCCAATAATTGGAAAAGGATTAATATCAATAAAAGGCACGTTTTCTCACGGTTGGTTTGGGAGTACAGATTCTGTGAAGAATTATTTTTTACACCAAAAAACATTTTATGCAAGAATAGGTAAACCTAATTGGAAGTTTAAGTTTTACGCTGGTTTTAATCATCAGGTGCAATGGGCTGGGGCACCAGCTGTTCCTTTTTATGATCCTCGTACAGATCAAATAATTAGTGCTTTTCCTAAGAGCCTTTCTACCTATATGAATGTTGTCTCTGGACTAAGTTCAAATAGGAAAGGAGATCAAGTAATTAGTACTAATGGAGTGCCTTATAATGAAGCATTTAATAGGGCAGGTAACCATCTGGGGACCTTAGATATTGCTTTCGAATATAATTTCGACCAAATCAAATTATTTGTTTATCGACAAAGTATTTATGAGGATGGAAGTTTGTTTTTTTTAAGTAATATTCAGGACGGGTTGTTAGGAGTTTCATTTACTCCTGTGACAAAGTCTCAAAACTTTTTAAAATTGAAAAAGATTAATTTTGAATATTTAGATTCGAGGAGTCAAGGAGGGAGAGGGGGTAGTGGAAATGTTATTCCAGAGCTAAGAGGCCAGGACAATTATTTTAATAACTCGTTGTATGAAGATGGTTGGACTTACAAATCTAGAACCTTAGCTAATTCTTTTTTCATTCCTTTAAACGAATATAGTTATTTATTACCTAATGCCTCGAGCTTCATAAGTTCGCAAATCTTCAATTCAAGATTAACTGCTTTTTCTTCAACTTTAAATATAGAGGTTGGGAAGCATAATATTTTGGGAAGGTACAGCAGAAGTGACAATTATGGAAACTATAGATTTGAGTTAAATGAAATTATTCAACATTCAATGTTATTTAATTGGAAAATAGAGATTAACAAGTATAAACTTAATGCTTCTATTGCTAGTGACTGGGGAAAGTTTTTAGGAACAAGAGCGAGCTTTAATGTTGGTCTGGCTCGACGTTTATATCGGTAAGGTCTAACGACTCAAATTCTGAGTTTTGGCTGATATACTCAGGTACTATAGACTTTAAATGTGCTACAAGAATCTTTTTTTCTGAATGTAAGTGAGTGCCTAATAGAGATATTGAATTACTTATCTCTTCTGAATTTCCTGACTTTACCTTAGCAATCATTATTTTAGGATGATGTGTTGGCAAAGTTGCCTCTGCATCATTTAGTAGTTCTTCGTATAGTTTTTCACCGGGGCGTAATCCAGTTATTTTGATTTCAATGTCTTGGCCAATTTGTAAACCAGATAACTTTATCATTCTTTTAGCTAGATCATAGATTCTAACTGGTTCACCCATTTCGAAGACAAATATTTCTCCGCCTTTGCCCATTGTTCCGGCTTCCAAAACAAGCTGACATGCTTCAGGGATAGTCATGAAGTACCTAATGATACGTTTATCCGTTACTGTGATTGGGCCTCCTTCTTCAATTTGTCTTTTGAATAATGGAATGACCGAACCATTAGAACCAAGTACATTACCAAATCGAGTAGTAATAAACCTTGTTTTATTTTGGTTTACATTAAGACTTTGAACATACATTTCGGCAAGCCTTTTTGTGGCCCCCATAACGTTGGTTGGATTTACTGCTTTATCTGTTGAAATGAGTACGAATCTATCTACCTTATATTGAAGAGATAAATCAGACATGTTTTTTGTTCCAAGCACGTTTACTTCAATTGCTTTGTTAGGGTATGCCTCCATTAGTGGTACATGTTTGTATGCGGCAGCATGAAACACTACATTTGGGTTTTCATTTTCGAAAACTTTTTTCATTTGTTTACGGTCAAGTACGCTTCCAACCAATGATACGCATTCAATTTTTGTTTGGTTTCCAAGTCGTGTCAATTCTGTTTCAAGATCATATAGTCCTGATTCTGCTTGGTCCAATAAAATAACCTTTTTAGGTTCAAATCTAATTACTTGTTTTACAATTTCACTTCCTATACTGCCGGCTGCTCCAGTGACTAATATTGTTTTATTTTTAAGGAAAGAGCTAACAAGTCGATTATTTAATGTTATTGGGTCACGCTCTAAAAGGTCTTCTATTTTAATAGTTTTAATTTGACTAGAACTAAGTTCCCCATTCATCCACTGACGTACTGGAGGTATAAGTTTTATCGTTACTCCCGTTTCAAGTAATTCGTCAATGATTTCATTCTTTCTAACTGAACTTATTCCTTGAATTGCAAAAACTACTTCAACAGATTTAAGCTTCTTTGATTCTTTATTGAGGTAATTTTTTATTGCTTCTGATCTACTAATTACTTTTGTTCCTTCTATTGTTTTTCCTATTAATTGGGAATTGTCATCTATGTATGCTAGGATCTCATATTTTAATCTTTTGTCTTGTTGTAAAGTGTTTTTACTTATTCTACCTAAATGTCCAGCACCATATATTAGAACTTTTTTTTGCACCTTAAATGAGTTCAATAGACGAGTGTAGGTATTCTTTACCATTATACGACTAAAGATTAAACCAACAGAAACGATAAAAAATCCAATGAGTATTATGGGTATTGGAACATGGAAGTAGGGCGAATATCTACCGAAATCAATAAAGTTAAGTATGATAAGTTCAAGGCTAGATATTGAAGTTGCTTTAAAGATGTTTACGGCATCTTCTATACTTGTGTGGCGAATTATACCCGTGTAAGTTTTAAAATAGAAAAAAGCAGAAATTCTTAAAACAACAACAATAATTAAGTGATATTTGAAAAGATTCGGATCAATGTAATTTAAATCGAAGTTGAATTTAATAAACGATGCTAATACAAATGAGCCACAAACAATAATGATATCCATTAAAAGGATAAGCCATTTAGAGACAAACTTTTCTGAAACTGATTGTAGGTATTTGTTCATGGGGTCAATATTTTACCTAAAGTACTGATAATTTGATTTAAACGGATTTAAAATTATTAAATTTTATTATTCGGCAGTATCGTTTTAGAGTGGTGTTTTAGAATATACTGACTGATTTTTTCTTGCGGAAATAGTGTACAAATCCCAAAATTACGAAAATTGGTAAATACATTAATATTTGGTCTGCGTTAAAAGATATTACTGATAGGTTTACAATCAATTGTAGTAACACAAAAAGTATGCTCACTTGTAGATGGGACCACTTATACTTATGTACCAAAATCTGGAAAAAGTGAACTTTATGGGCTTTGAAAATATTTTCACGTTTCGACAACCGATATATTAAAGTGTAAATTGTGTCAATACCGTAAATGGACAATAAGAAAATATACTTCCATTGATTTGTTGTAAGAATGAGTACGCCGATACAATAAATGATAATAAAAGCAATACTTACACTTCCAACATCACCGCAAAAACCAATAGCTTTTTTTCTAAAGTTGAAAAAAAGAAAAATTATTAAACTAATTCCAGTAAATATTAAAAGGTCCAAATCGATAAACGGACTACTGAAATGGTGAATATAGGCTAGTGTTAGAATTGTTAGTAAGCTGTAAGCTCCGGTAATTCCGTTAATCCCATCCATAAAGTTGTAGGCATTAATGATACCTACTGAGATGATCATGAGTATTGGAATGTATAAAAATAGTATCGAATGACCTTGTTGAGTAAACTCTAGAAAGATAAGCCCAACACTAATGAATTGTGCAACTATCCGATATCTATTCTGAAGAGGCCGAATGTCATCAATAAAGCTAATTGTGCTTATTAATATGAAGCCTAGAGTGAAATATGGTAAGCTAAAACTATTATATATAGAGTATGATAGTGTTGCAATTACAAAGATTATACCCATTCCTCTGATGGTAACCTTTTTATGAGAGCTTCTTTCGTTAGGTTTATCTACAATTCCATATTTGGTTGCAATTCTTAAATAAAAGAATTCTGTGAGAAGTAAAAATATGGCCAATCCAATATATACCATTTATAATTTTGATGATTGAGAGTAATAATTTAGAACAGAACTTGGTTTCCAATTTGTTGCTAAAAGTGCTTTCTTATTTGAAAACGTTAAGCTTGTTGTAATTTTGTTCAACTTAGGACTTGTAATTGGAAAGTTTTTTAATGTCAAGCTGCTAATCATATCACCTATTAGGGCTAATAACTTTGCAACATAAAGTGGTATGGAAAAGGGCTCTTTGTTTTTTGTTTTCTTAATTGAAATAGCTAATTCCCTTACAGACGGGTCATAGCCATCTGTTAAATTATATATTCCACCTTTCGACCTTATTTTATCAATAAAAATAGGGATATCTGTTAAAAGTATCATACTCCTTTTGGCTCGCCCTTTATCTATAAGAGGGAATCTACCCTTCTTAATCGCTGATATCATATCACCAAGGTTGCCTGGAGGATTATCACCTGCAATTAGTGGTAGTCTTAAAACCGTGAGGGTTACGTTATTTTTAGTGCACCAAGAGCTTATTAGTTCTTCTGATACAATTTTACTTTTACCATAAGGGTCGCTAGCGTTTAATGAAAAATTCTCATCGATATCTATTCCCTTTTCACGACCATAAACGGCAACAGAACTTATGAAAATGAACTGATTAGGTTTTATGCTTAATTCACTTAACGCGGAAATCAAATTTTGAGTGATGAGCACATTTTCAGTATAAATTGACTCTTTGTCAACTGTTGATTGACCGAAAAAATGTGCTTTTCCCGCGGCATGAATCACGATTTTAAAATGATCATCAATAAGTTTTGGATATTGTTGTGACAGGTCACATTGCAAATATAATTCGGAGTCAGTAGGAGGTTGGTTTCTTAATATAGATAGCACTTCAAACTTTGAATTGAAATATTTAAATATCTCTTTACCCAAAAAACCACTCCTACCTGTGAGTAATATTCTCATAACACAAAAATAGAGCCTTTATATTGATAAAGGCTCTATTCTAAATTATTTAAAATCAAATGATTTACTTCTTTAATGAGTTTTTCAAAGCTTGGTTTTCACTTTTCAATGCTTTTACTTCTTTATTTAACTCGATCATATAAAGAGTAAGCTCTTCAATTTTTTCCATAAACATTTTTGAAGTCTGAGCCACATCTAAACCACTATTTACCATTTCGTCAGCCGATGGCACGTTAGGTAGATGCTTGTTCTCTTTTGTAAACGACTCTACTTCTTCAAGTGACATTAGCTTATAAGTAGGTTCAAAAACGTAATCAGCCCAGTCTGTACCCGCCGTTGCTAAAGCAACTTTCACTTTTTCCGTTAAAATCCCACCTTTTACCAATAAGTTATAACCGCCGCCCATAGAACTGTGTCCTTGTGTTCTCAAAGCTGGGCTTACATCACCAATTGTTACGTATTTGGCTGAGAAATCGCCATAGATGAGAGGAGTAACAGTGGCTGAGTTAGCGATATATAACTTATTGGACTCATTAGTCAAAGCACTCGCCTTTCCTGCGTCTCTTCCGATGTAAACATTCCCTGTACCATTTTTGAGATATCCGCTGTAATAGCCTATTCCTACGTTATCGTTACCTAGAGAGTGATATAAGGAATATCCACCTAGACCAATATTTCTACTACCTGTTTCATTTGAGAGCATTGAAAATATACCAATTGCAACGTTAAAATTACCCATCGTATTATTTTTTAAGGAAGATCCTCCAATTGCTGTATTGTACCATCCATTTGTGTTTTTCCACATTGAACTAGCTCCAATTGCTGTATTTTGATTTCCGTTATTATCTCTAAGAGCTAAAGGTCCAATAGCTAGGTTATTGACCCCAGTTGTATTACTTCTTAACGTCGCATAACCTAAGCCTACGTTAACGCCGCCCGTAGCAGCGGGGTTATTGATTGAAGATAAACCTGCTTCGTAACCCATGAAAAAGTTGTTTGCAGTGGTAGATGCATTCATAAATCCTGCGTAAGTGTTTTTAACTTTAAAAATTAACGGTTTATCATCAATTGTGCCAATAAAGTTATTAGCAGGATCGGTTCCCGAGTCACCCGTTTTACTCCAGTTATCGGCATTAGCTGCCATCACTGACTTTGCTTCAGTATTTGATAAAGGTTTCCATGTATTATCAGAAAAGAAGTAGAAGCCAATTATGTTATTTGTTTGATAAATCATTAATCCATCCGCTGGATTTTTAATTTCATTCCTTTGATCTAACGTCATTCTTGGAATCAATAGCCCCTTACTATTTGATTGAATGTCTAAAATTGCGGATTTGTCAGGATTGGAAGTTCCAACACCAACGTTACCATCTTGACCATAAACGCCAATTTGTGTAAATACGAACAAGACCACGAGTAATACGGAGTATAAATTTTTCATACTGTTTATTTATTTAAATGTTAATTCGATTATTTATTTAAAAGTAGTAACATTTTATTGTTGGCGAAAATGAAAGTGTGCTTTTTTATTAAATGGTTAAATGGGGCTTAGTGAATAAATTAGTTCGGTTTTTCTTCTGAAAGCTTCTCATTCTTTTTAAAATGTAAAATTGAAAAGGTTCTAAAATTTTAGATTCCAATTCAAATGATTGGGGGAATGATGAATTAATATAACTATTTCATCATTTCCTTTTTAACAAATAGCATTTCAATAGAAAAGTATTTGGCATTTTTACGAGGTAAAAGAAACTCTAAATAACCTGCTAGTGCCAACCGTGATCTCAAAAGTGACAAATCGTTAAAATACTCTTGAGTTGATGATAAACCTTTCGGGGGTCTTTCAAATTCTGCGATAATTTGATCTGGTAAAATTTTACTCTCTACCATTTGCTGTAGAACAGGTAAAGCAGCTCCTTCAATGTCAGCTTTGAAAATAGAAATATGTTTGTGTTGATTCTGATTTAAAATTGTTTCCATTTTATAGCATTGTGCTTTGAAAAAATTTAATTTGGAATTCTCCTTTGTCATCATTGTTGCAGAACCTTTGTTTTTGGGAATAAAAAATTTAACTTCTTCGTCTTTAGTCCAGATTCCTACTGGTTTGAATTTAAAGGACTTAATTCCTTTAAATTTATTCATAAATGAGATTGATTCCGGAGTTGGGTCATACATGAATACATCACATCCGAACATCTTATTAATACCTATATCAAATGTTATATCTGTTAGAATACCAAAGGAATAAACAATACTTTTTTCATTTATATCGAAACGTTTATCAATGGAGTAATTTCCAACAATAATCCCATTTGCTCCAATATTTTTAATTGAGGCTTGATAATTCTTGGTCATAATTCTTTCCCTGTCCAAGAAATAAATACAATTCATAGTGATAATACGTAAAAGTAACTTATCCATTAACTCCATTAAAAAATAACATAGTGAAGAGCTATTTCTGCGGTGAAAGATTAATTTCTGAAAAATCTTTTTCATTACACTTGCTTATTTTGGACCAACTTTTTTTTGAAGTTCTAATTCAATACCAGACTAATTTTTATGGATTGAAATATCTATCAAACAATCTAAACATACTAATCGAAGAGCATTCAACAGTATTATTGTTAATTGGATTTATCCTAAACTTTAAAATTTGATAGTATAGTACTATTGGAGTTATTTGATGTTATTTTATGGAGTTGTATAAAATTGTATATGGTGATTAATTCGTCTGGTACTATTAACTTAGGTTTCAACGATGGAAATGGAGTTAGGATACCTTACTTGTGTATTTCTTCCTTAAACCTTCAAAAGCATAGTAAATGAAGGAAGATAAAGATTGCATTAATGTTAACTTTTCGAACTTTCTCAATACATTCCAAGTATCTCTTGCAGAAACAAACTTGTTAGTGGTTTTGGCATTTTCGTGTACTCTATAGTAAGTTAGAGGGCTATTCAGACCCATTGCAAAAATATTTTCGATTCTCAATATTTTTAACCACAATGCATAGTCCTCGACGATTTTTATTCCTGCATCAAAAGTAATATCTTTTATTTTGTGAGCATCCAGCATTACACTTGAACAGCAAATTTTATTTCCTTTAAGTAAATCTTTATAACTTATCTTTTCCGGGACGTCCAGAATGTTGATTGTGTCTCCATCTGTATCTGTTCTTGCGACTCCGGTAAAGGAAAAGGCACCATTGTTTTTCTCTAAAAATTCAACTTGAAATTTGATTTTGTTAACATCCCAAAAGTCATCAGAATCCAAAAAAGAAATATATTTACCTTTACTTAATTGAATTCCTTTGTTTCTGGCTCCCGCGGTGAATAATTTTTCTTTAGACGGAAATAAGAGAAACCTTTTATCATTATTAATAATTTTTTTTACTATTTCAATCGTCTGATCTTCCGATACATCGTCTACAATGATTACTTCAATATTAGTATATGTTTGAGCTATGACAGACTCTAAAGTTCTCAAAATGTAGGGTTGAGAATTGAAAGTAGGGATAATTACCGATACGAGGTGGAATTGAGTGTTCATTTTTTTTCTATTCTAAAAAGAGGAAGTTTCTGGATACTTTTTGGTAGCTTTCTATTGTAGTTATAGCAAGTTAGAGCGTATCGAACGCCCTCCTCTAAGGGTTTACCCCTATGTAAGCCTCTTGTATCTACTAAAATAAGAGTCCCTGCCTTGCCGCAAAACGTTTGTGGCTCATCAATAACTCGGTTTTCAATGAGGGTGTCTATGTCTTCGTTTGTAAATCTATCTTCGTTGATACCTTTTTTTAAAAATTTGGATACTTGACGTATACTTTTAAAATTTCCAGAACTTTTTACGTATTGAAACGGGCCGTTGCTTTCATTTACATCGGAAATGTACAATATTGTTTTGAATTGGTGACTGAAGGGGGAGTCCCTGTGCCA
Organism: Spirosomataceae bacterium TFI 002; assembly: GCA_900230115.1. Lineage (NCBI taxonomy): Bacteria > Pseudomonadati > Bacteroidota > Cytophagia > Cytophagales > Spirosomataceae > Spirosomataceae bacterium TFI 002. The sequence goes on from LT907983.1 coordinate 2,745,630, forward strand.
ACCAGTTCCAGAACCTTTGCCACTTGCGGAATATAATATCTTACCTAGTAAAATGAATGATTTCCTTTTAGGGAAGGTGTGGAAATAGTTAAAAAAAGATTTATTTATTTTTTCGACTGACTCAATACGAAATTTCCTATTGAGTACATCAACACCATATATACGATAATCACTACCCATTGACTCTATTGATAAGTATTGGGGGTAGTTGTCCATTTCTTTATGAGCCATTTTTACTAACTGTGAACAGTACTCAGCACTTATAAAATTATTAATAACAAAAAAGCCGTTTTTTCTAATGGCAGAAATTACTTCTTTGTCATTAGAGGGTATGAAGGGAAAGTGAAGCTTAACAATTAATTCACTGATAATCAGTTTTAGGATATTTTTTAACATCTTTCTTAAGTTTTATTATTTAGAATATTTAGAAAAAACTGTGATGAGCAGTATTAAATAAATGGTAGTAGGATCAAATATAATTAAGAAATCTATAGGAGATTCGAAAAGCGGTAAAACGTACAGAAAAATAATCAACAAACCCAAGATTGACACTTTGTTAATGCTATTTTGAATTACTCTATTTATAGCTCTTATTATTAAAACCAAATATGATGATAAAAGGAATAGGTTTAACGGGAAAAAGGGTACATATAAAAATGAGGCAACTAAACCAGGAGATGCTCCGGCTCTAGCATGATAGTTTTGGTACGTATTCAGAAAGTTAAGTCGTGAAATATTGAATATTTCGGGTTTAGGCGACTCAATGCCGAATAATATACTAAACCTATATTTAAGTACATCAAAAGGTATTTTGATTGCATCTATCTGGAAATTAATATCAAAAGGATGATTATTTGCTACCTGAATTAGCGAGGCGTACGAATTTGCTAATCGAATTACAATTTGCCTTATAATTTCCTCTCGAACTTCATCAGAAAGAAATAAATATTGGGTTTGTTCAAATCCAAATTTATTTGCAAATCCAATGAAAATAACTCCCATAGATATGAAGAAAAGTAATAAGACAATTCCAAGTCCTTTAAGGCTAAATATCTTTAAGTTTCTTGATTTTATTAGAATAGCTTCTTTCTTAATGAAGAGCAATGCAATTGCTATCACTGCAAAAATCAAATCCATTGATGCCGCTATAGTTATAACGAAGGAGAAAGTTGTGATTAGGTAGAGAATATGCTTCTTTTTGAAAGTATTTTTCTCTTTCAGCAGCCTAAGGTATTCGTAAAAAACGAATAGTCTGAAGTATGTTTTGAGTGTGATAAAAACAAAAACGGATCCTCCAAATTCTGACATGGAGGTCCCAGATTGGTAAAAGCTTAGACCATAGTTATTATAAAAGTCTAACGACAGGTAAAAAAAAACAATTGATAAAAAGTAATTTAGGAAGTTGTATTGATAGGGACATAAAAAAGATAAAATACTAGATTTAGTATGTTTTGTACTAAACAAATTATCCAAGACGATCACTATAATAAAAATAGCCGTACTCAACATGATAAATGCCCATGAAGAAAATGGGATAAAACCCCAAAAGTGATCTCTAAATGCTTCAATAAAGATGAAACTAAATAGAAAAGACGGAACATATGTAATAAAGAAATAAAGTATTATTACTTTGAAACCTGGTGTTTTATATATTTCCAAAGAAAGTCGCACTGTTACTTAAATTTAAAAATATATAAAATGAATGTTGTCCGAAAAAAATGCCCAGTAAAAGTGCTCAATATAATTTTATTCATCAGCCCAAATTCCTCGGAAATTGAATACATACAACCTATAACTGAAATATAAAAAGCTAGATCAGCCATTACCAAAAGTACCCTTGGTTTATTCCAAAAACAGTTCTGTTGGATAGGTGCCGTTATACCAAAAATAAAAAAGCAGCACCCAAAAATTAATGATTGCGTGACTGTTAAGTAGTCTGAAGGGTTAGGTGAAATATAAAGTAAGGCAACTATTGAAACGATATATATAAAAAATCCTAAATAGCCATAAATAAATATTTTTCCACTATCAATAATTTCTGAAATACTTAAATTCTTCTTGATAAAAAATGCTCTTCTTGTGGAAATATAAAAATAATCTATTGATAGATTAATTATATTGGCAAGTTGTGAAATCAAATAAAATGAAGCCAATGAATTTGTATTTTGCGAAAAATGAAGGAGCATCCACTTGTCAAATATTAAAATGTTGCTTGTTGTATATGCAAACAGTTGATTAAAAAAATACTTTTTCTTATATACTTGAAAATAATCCTTAAGGTTTCGGGAGTTTATTGTTTTGGTGTAATTAATACATACCAAAATAATTCTTTTTGGTATATGGATTAAGTTAATAATTGAAACCGTGAAGAATAATACAACGAGATAAAGGACCCATCCGCCAACTCCCCCGCTAATTATGTAAATTACGGCAAGTAGTGGAGGGATAACTGTTTGAAGTATAAATAAGTTGCTCCACACGGTAAATTCCTTAGAAAACAAAAAATGTCGTTTTATTTCATCAATAAACTTTTCTAGAGTAATGAGAACGGCAAACGTAACAGATATGAGGAAGTTACTTGTTAGTAGATAAAGAAAAACCAAAACAACTAAAGCTAACACAGCTATGTGGTAGACGAGGTGCCTGAGATAGATTGATTTCTCTCTGTTTATTGTAAATAAGGAGGATTTTTTTTCGAATTGCTGCTTGTAATACTCATAGTAGGATTCGTTATTATATAAAACCATACAAGAGGTAAGACAAAGGAAATATAAGGTGATATAATAGGCGTCTTCACGATAACCATTATTAATTAAAAGCCAAATGAAACCTGCTTTTACGGATAATCCTACTAGTCTACTTAGAATGAAATATATTTTCTCACTGTTCTTTAGTAAGTAGATGGGTATCCTAATTTTCATTTTGCTACGTTAGTCTTTTCTTCCTTATTGTTATTGGGTATAATTTTCAAAAAAAAACTTAACAATTTTAGGTTGCCTTTTGGTCTGCAATATATAGAATCTTCGTCCCTAAATGTTTTACTGAGTCGCATTTCTATTAAATATTAATCATTTATGTTATAGATTTTTTGTTTAAGCTCGGTCATTTTTAATTCCCAATTTATTACATTCCCAATGTAGTATTCGATTTTATTTTTATTATAAGATAAGTAGTTGTCTTTTAAGTCCTTGAGAACACTCGGAAAGTCAAAATACTCTCTAGTAATAGCACCGTTTTTGATAAAATCATAATTGTCTAAGGTAGAGGAAAAATAGGCACATTTATAGAAGAGTTTATCGAGGTATGCAGCTTCTAAAAATACGGCAGATTCATTGGCTAAAATAATTTGAGATTTATTAAGATCAAACCACAAACTATTTCCTTGAGATATAGTAATGCTCTCTAATTTAGGTAAACTTCTGTTATCTCGGGGATGAGGACGTAGTATTATTTTATAACCATGGGAAGCTAAACTTTCAGCCGTTTTAACAATTTCTTCAGTTGAGTCTAAAATATTTGTGCATATAAGGACAGTATTCTCAAATTCTTCGCTATTATCTGATTTGTCGATATCCAAAAATCTGAGATCAAAAAGGACAAATATCTCTTTATTAAACGGATTCTTATATTTCTTTAAACTATCATTGCTATATAAAATATTTAAATCGTGGTACAAGGGTGGAAAATGTTCACCTACCGGAGCATGCTGAATATATATGGTGTTAAGAGATTTCTTTTTTGCGATATCAAAGTACAATACATTATAGACGGAGTGATCATTAAAATTGATTGCAACTTTACCTTGACTGATTAAAATAGGGATGATTTGTTTAAGGCCAGAAAGTTTTGCTATTCGGAGCTTATTATTGCTTAAAACTTCGTCATTTCTAGTACACCAAAGGGCACGTAGAGTAGAAAGCGGATTTGCAAAAGATGACAAAAAAATAATTAAGTTTGAATAGCTTGTAGTCGCGTGGCCACATTTACAATCAAAACCTATGCATATTATGTTAAGATTGATGCCATTTTCTTGGAGTTTTTTTGCTAAAGTGTAATCATACTTTGTAAACACTATAGTGACTAACTCATTGTTTTTATATTTGATAATAATCCTCAGTAAAATAATGATTATCAAGCACACACCTAAACATGAAATGGCGAGTGCCAAACTGTAGAAGTAAAAGACAAAAATATTCAAGTTTCGATCTACTTTTACCGGAAAACGCGAGAACATTGATTTGTAGAATCGGAAAGAGTCGTGAACAAGCATTTTTTCTTTATTTGATTAAAGGGACCCCGTAAAGAAAGTCTTGTGTTGATCTTGTTCCTAAGATTTGTTCAAATAATTTAGGCTCTAAGCCATCACCAGGTCTTATTACTCTTATATTTTCTTTCGTGAATTTTTCGCCTTGTTTAATATCTTTAACTACATAAATTGAACGTTTGAACTGCCGACTTTTCTCTTCAGATTTCTGAGTGTCTAACTGAACTATACCTAAAGCTTGGAAAGCTCTCTCTGTCTCAATAACTAGGGCTTTCAGTTCTTGTGGCTCTAATGAAAACGCACTATCGACGCCACCATCTGCACGGCTAAGGGTAAAATGCTTCTCGATAACTCTTGCCCCCAGGGCTATTGCTGCAACGGATGCCCCGGTACCCATAGTATGATCCGAAAGGCCAATTACACAATCTTCAAATATAGATTGTAAAACCGGAATTGTTCTCAGATTAGTGTTTTCTGGCGTGGCAGGATAAGTTGAGGTACACTTAAAAATAACAATATCTTTTGCTCCATTTTCCTTTAAATATTGGACAGATTCGTAAAGTTCGTTTAGTTTACTTGTACCTGATGAGATCAATATCGGTTTTCCCGTTTGAGCCACTTTTTTCAACAGCGGAAAATGATTGCTTTCGAATGAAGCTATTTTGTAGGCAGGAACATTTAAAGTTTCTAAGAAGTCAACCGCAGTTTCATCGAAGGGAGAAGAAAACGCCAACATACCCAATGAATTGGCGTAATCAAAGATTTCTTTGTGCCATTCCCATGGTGTGTGAGCCTCCTGATACAATTCATAGAGATTCCGGCCGTACCAGAGTGAATTTTTATCCGTAATGTCAAAAAGCCCACCGCGATGATTTATAGTAATTGTATCAGCGGTGTAGGTTTGAAGTTTTAGGGCACTTGCTCCGGCATTAGCGGCCGCCTTAACTAAAGCTAAAGCACGATCAATGTCGCCGTTATGGTTACCCGACATTTCAGCAATGATAAAAGGCTTATGGTTTGTACCAATGTCTTGGTTTCCTATTTTGAATGACAGCACTTTTTAGTGTTTAATAGTTTAACAAGTATTTATAAGAGTTCTTCATTTCAGTTGAAACAACTTCTTCAAAACCCAATTTTCTGAAAATATTTATTGACGCGATATTTTCAAATTTAACATATCCTATAATTTTAAGGTTCGCAGTAGATTTACGTATAGCTTCAATGCCTCTTTTTAGAATCCAAAACCCAAAGCCCTTTCCGCGATAAATTTTATCTACCGAATAGCTGATTTTAGCTTCACAGTTTTCTATCTGAAAGCGTATTTGCCCAATCGGATTCTTATTGAATTCTACCACATACAACACTGACTTTTCATCAGTCAATCGCTGATTAAACCAAGCGTTATGTTGTTCTAACGAGACCGGATCAATGTTATAAGATTGTTGCCGCGTGGAGGGGTCATTTACCCAATCAAAATATAATGTAGAATCACTTAAACCTACTGACCGTATGGTAATTACTGAATCATAAAAAATATCTAAAAAGCGTTTTTGCTGTTTACCATCAAATAAGCTTGATTGACCTTTCGCTAATTCCTCAAGTTGATGCGATGAATATTCTTCAACAAAATTATCGAAACTTAACGCTAACTTTTCTTTTAAAAAATACTCATTAATATCATTTTGATTATCTGCGGTCATCTTTAAGTATAACAAACCTCCGGTACTTAGGTATTCGTAAGAAATTGTGCTTGGAGATGTAATTGCTCTTGCACATTGGTTCATATAAAAAACCATTTTCTCCCCAGATAAATTTATTAAAAGTTCAACTTTTAATTTGGTACTTTTTATAAATTCTAAAAGCGAATCTTGGTGTAAATATGCTGCACCAATTATTAGAAAGCAGGTATTCTGTTCTCCCTTTTGCTCAATTTTTTTTAAAATGTGTAGCGTGTCGTTTTTAGGGTCGGCTCCACCAAGACAAATAAAAAGGTTGTTAGGTTTATTTATAACCTTATTTTTTGCGGCCTCTCTAAACACTTTACTTAGAAGTGCATATTGTACTCCCAAGTAAAACTGGGTATAATCTTCGGCTGAGTACTCGTTTTGTGTGACTCCTCCAGCGTGATTTATAATTATATCTGCCACAAAATGACAAGCGTGGATATCATCAATACAAACTACTTTAATATCTTTTTCTTTAAATACTTGCTGGTAAGCTGTAATGAAATTATAACCATCTAATACAATAATTTCGCCAGTGTTAATAAAACCGCTTATCTTGCTTGCCTCTTGAATTAAGCCATTGTTATTATTCAGCTCTATAATTCCTGTACAAGCCATTAAAATTTGTTCTTTTAACGAAGGTAGGGGATGTTGAATAATAAAGTAGCAGTCAAAATCATCCTTTAACATATCAGCTAAAGCCAAAGAACGAGTAACATGTCCCAGACCAATCCGGGCATTACCATCAGCTCTAAAATATATTTTAGGTTTTGTCTTCATTTAGCATTTGATATTTTAGCTCAGCCATTTTCCAATCTTCTAAAGTATCAATGTCTTGTACTTCTGTTTGGTTTAATTCAATTGCCCCAGTCTTGTGATTCCAAATCGTAGGGTTTACTTTAAATGACTCTGTACGAAACCAATAAAATTGTCCAGAATCATGATAAGAAATCTCCAAATCTTGTGAGCGAGTATTGATGTGTTCAGGTTGAAAAAAAGTAATTTGTGAATCTTTGGAAATTTTAACCGCCCGTTGGATTGGAAAACTAAACCTAACTACCGGAATAACTGAATTGAAAGTATACTTTTCTAAAAGATGATACCCCTCCGTAAGTCGATTTAAGGTAATCAATGGTGCAGTAGGATAAATGCAACAGACCGTATCATAAACGCTACCGGTAATTTCATATTGCTGTAATACTTCCGCTATTACCTCTGTTGTTGTAGCAAAGTCATCAGAGTTTTTACTACTTCTTAAAAACGGAACTTTTGCTCCAAATTCTTTTGCAATCTTCGAAATCTCTTCATCATCTGTTGAAACCATCACTTCATCAAATAAATCAGATGCTATGGCGGCTTCAATGCTATAGGCAATAATGGGCTTCCCTAAGAAATTTTTGATATTTTTTCTTGGAATTCTTTTACTTCCTCCTCTAGCCGGTATAATAGCTAACCTTTTCATCTTACAAACTCTAATACTTTTTCAATTACAAAATCCTGTTCTTCATCTGTTAAAGTCGGATACATTGGCAAACTAATGCACCTACCGTAATACGCTTCTGCAATTGGGAAGTCACCTTTATTGCTGCCTAATTCCTGATAATAAGGCATTGTGTGCAGCGGCACGTAATGAATTTGAGCATAAATGCCTTCTGCTCTTAATGAATCATATAATTCTTTACGGTTAGCAACTTCAATTACATACAAATGATACGCATGTCCTATTTCTTGTGGTGGGACGTGCGTTTTAATTAATGTATTTTTAAAAGCATTATCATACTTTTTAGCAATCGCTCGGCGGCGTTCAATACCTCCATGAGCTCTACTCAATTGTGCGATACCTAAAGCACACAGAATATCAGGAATCCTATAGTTATAACCTAAATCCTGAAGTTCCATGTACCAACCGCCATGATTCTCTTGCAACTTTGGATCACCTTGATAAATCATGCCATGAGAGCGAAGTTGAAGTAGCTTAATATAAAGAGCCTCATCATTAGTAGTTATCATACCACCTTCTCCACACGCTATGTGCTTTACGGGGTGAAAGGAAAAAATTGCTAAATCTGCAAACTTACCGTTTCCACAATTTTGTTGGACACCTTTAGAATCCGTGAAATATCCACCCGGAGCATGGCAAGCATCCTCAATTATCCAAAGCCCGAACTCATCTGCCAACGCTCTGAACTCTTCTAAATTTGCCGGATAACCCGCAAAATCAACGGGGATGACTCCTTGGTAAGTACCTTTTGGGGCAGCTTCTAATTTTGCCCTAACTTCATCAATATCTAAAATTAAACTTTCACTATTGATATCAGAAAACTCAACTGTGCCACCGCAATATCTAACACAATTTGCCGATGCCGCGAACGTAATGGGTGTAGTAATGACTTTACTACTTTCATTTACATTCAGTGCCATGGCACATAAATGTAGAGCGGCCGTTCCATTGGCTACTGCTACGGCATATTTAGAGCCAATATAGGCCGCAAACTTTTCTTCGAACTCGTTTACTTTAGGCCCAGTTGTTAGGTAATCCGCAATCAATACTTCATTTACCGCTCGAATATCTTCTTCAGTAATACTTTGTCGTCCGTAAGGGATAGCTCTTTTTAAAGCTGATTGGTCGTTGTTCATTAATTAATTGGATCGAATGTCTCATCAACATGATTTATAATATAGTTTCTCAACTCATCGGCTTCAACCCATTCCGTATTGTTCCCTGAATTGTAGCTAAATCCGACCGGAACGAGCTCCGCACCAAAGGTTTGCTTAAACTCATCTAAGTTCCAATTTGGCACACTTGGGATTATGGCGTAGTATCTTCCCATATCATAAGTGTAAAAAGAGTCCGAAGGAGTAATCATTTCTTCGTGAATTTTTTCTCCGGGGCGAATGCCTATTACACGGTGTTCAAGATTAGGAGCAATAGCTTTCGCAACTTCAGTAATTCTATACGATGGGATTTTGGGTATGAAAATTTCGCCCCCCCAAGCATTATCCAAGGCATGAAAGACCATATCAACACCGCCATCGAGCGTAATGTTAAACCTCGTCATTGCTGCATCTGTAATTGGCAAAAAACCTTCTTTTCTTTTATTTATGAAAAAAGGAATTACTGAGCCATTGGACCCCATGACATTACCGTAACGGACAACAGAAAACTTAATTGGGTTTTTGCCTTTTATATTATTGGCTGCTACAAAGAGTTTATCCGAAGTTAATTTAGTTGCACCATATAGATTAATCGGGGCACAAGCTTTATCAGTGGATAAAGCAACAACTCGTTGTACACCTGTTTCTAAGGAAGCATAGATTACATTTTCTGCACCATTAACATTTGTTTTGATACATTCCGATGGGTTATATTCGGCAAGATGCACATGCTTCATTGCAGCAGCGTGGATTACGTAATCAATCCCGGACATAGCTCTCACAAGTCGTTCTCTGTCTCTCACATCTCCAATAAAAAATCGAATGGCGGGGTAATCCGTAATTGGGTATTCTTGAGCCATTTGGAATTGTTTTTGTTCATCTCTTGAAAAAATGACCAAACGTTTTACATCCGGGAATTGGCTAAATATTCTTCTGGTCAAAGCTTTTCCGAGTGACCCAGTTCCCCCGGTTATTAGAATTGATTTTTGGTTTAAATCCATCAAATTAAAATTTTCTTATAATTTTTTCTAAATATTAATGCCGAAATAAAAGAGAGCAAAACGCCAATAAAAGTAGATATCGCAACTATGAGTAGTCTTTTAGGTTCGCTTTTTAAATTTGGAACTACTGGAGGATCTAATACTTGAAAAATTGGAGTTTCTTGTTGTAATTTTATTTTTGCTTCTTCATACTTTTTTAGTAATTCATTATAAACACTTGATGAAAGCTTGTATTCCGACTCTAATCTTTCCCTTTGAATGTCAGCAGCCTGTAATCTAATTGTGGGAGCAGAAAATTGATCTGCATAAGTAGCTTTTCTCGCTTGATCTTTGTAAAAATCACCTCTTGCTGCTGCAACTTTTCTACCTAGGAAGTCTACTTCTTGTTTAACCTTTTCTGTTCGGTAATCAGAAACATAAGAGGTTAAATAGTTCATGGCATAACCAGCCACTTGTGCTGCAATGACAGGGTCTGGCATTTTGGCTGAAATTTTAATTAAACCACTTTTTTTGTCAATAGTTGCAGCTATTCTTTCCCTTAGGTCTTTGATACGGTTTTCAGTCAAGGCGTTCACAACAATAATCCCCTTAGGCTTTGCTTTAAAAACTTTCAACTTTAATTCTATCGGGTCTTTGTTTTCCTCAACAATTTGGTGGTAATAATCCTCAAATAGGAGGCTATCGGCATCCTTTGTTTGGAACTTTTGATTCAACACGCCTAGGAAAAAAGGGGTACTGCTAATGACATCAGGATATAAATCTGGTCGAATGGCATCGGTATTGTTTTTAAGACCCAACTCGAAACCCCCAATCCCAACTAAATTTGCCAATCCGCTCAGCGAACTTCCTCCCCACCACTAACTTCTGGCAATATTTTACCTTCGCTTACAAATTCTTCTTGTGCGGTAAAAGCAAAATACCCTCCAGCGACTACAAAAAGACTGGTAATGCCAATAATTAACCATTTACTAGCCCAC